>CAZCLJ010000052.1:0-20315 GCA_964499465.1 uncultured Hyphomicrobiales bacterium | reverse complement strand
TTTACGCGCTATAAAAGCCAAAGTGGTTCATTAGGAACGAAGTGAAGAATCCAGAAAAATTTCTTTTAACCACTATTCTCTGGATTCTTCACTTCGTTCAGAATGACTGACAAAAGCAAAGATGTCATTGGCAACGAAGTGAGGAATATCAAGTTTCGTAGTAGCAATGACTTGTGAGATTTCTCATTTCATTTCGAAATGACAAGACTGCAAAATACCAAATTACGAGGTATCAGGAGCTATAAGTCTGTTGATTTTTCAGAAAAAGAAAAAAAATATTTGAGATAAGGAACAAGTTTAATAAAAAATTTTTAAGTTTGAAAATGTATGTTACATTAATTTTCAATTTAAAATGTTTAAATCTTTTAATTATTTCAAAAATTTAATATTAGTTTTTTCAATTTCATTGTTATTTTCTTGCACAGAGGAGAAAATGGTGAATAGTTGTGATACTTTGGAGTGGAACAAAAAAATAGCTAAAAACGTTGTTCACACTCATTCTGTGATGATTTCAGAATTTGTAAAGGATATTCCTGATACAACTCATAAAATCCTCTTTATTCGTAATGCTATTGATTCAGTAAGATTTTACGATGACAAATCCGGATATTTTTACGTATATGATTTTGATTGTGTAAATATTGCCCATGCTACCCAAAAAGATTTACAGGGACAAAATTTATATAATCATCAGGATGCAAAAGGTAAATATGTAATTAGAGAACTTTCAGCAGCAGCACAAAACGGCGGTGGTTATGTTGAGTTCTACTGGTTAAAACCCGGCGAAACTGGAGAAAAGAAAAAAATGGGATACGTAGAGCCGATTCCTAATTCAAATTATTTCATCGGCTCTGGCGTTTATTTAGAATAATATTCGATTGCTTGGTTACGTTCAAAATCGTAAAGAGTGTTGCGACGGATGTTATAATATGCAATCCAATAATTCCTTAATGTGCTCATATAAGAACTGAGGGCAGCATCTTTTTCGTTTTGAGCGATGAAAAGCGAGTTTAAGTCAATTTTACCAATTAAATAGCGATTTTTAGCAACTTCGAAGCGGCGTGCTGCAATTGTGTCGGTTTTTGCCGAAATTTTTACCTGCTCCTGAAGTAAATTAAATTGCAATGTTTGGTATTTTACGTTCATTTCAAAGTACTGCAAATTAATATCGTTGGAAGTTGTGGCAAGCTCTTTTGCAGCGAGGGCTGCTTCAACTTCAGAACTTCCTTTTCCAAACTGAAATATTGGTATTTCGAATGATAAATTTAACTGTTCCTGGTCAAGCAAACTTTTGTATGCATCATCAACTTTTCCCGCAGTTTGATTTAATCCAAAACTTGCAGAAATGTTTGCTGAGAAATTATTGTTGTCTCTTGCAATGTCTAAATTTCTTTCGGCAGTTAGTTCATTGATTTTATAATTACTTATATCTGAACGATTCTTCTTTGCCTCCGCCATTGCCTTGTCATTATCAATTTGAATAAAATTAATTTCTGTTTGTGGAATTACCACCAAATCGTCATTTGGATTTAAATTTAAATAAATCATTAGGTCTTCTTTTGCTCTGCTAAAGTTAAGGTGTGCATTTTCAAGCTGGTTCTTGCTGTTCATAAAAGCGAGTTCGCTTTGAAGCAAATCATTTTCAGCTATTTTCCCAACTTCGTAACGTCCCTTTGATAAAACGTAAAGAGTATCGTTAATATCAACGTTGAGTTGAGCATTCTTCACATTGATTTGCTGTATATAAACGTTAAAAAACTTGTCAGTTGCTTCTATTGCAATATCTTCCATTGATTCAATAAATTGCTTGTCGTTCATAGTGTTGCTAAGTTCTTCAATCTCCATATTCCATGCATAGCTGTTTTGTCTGAAGAGTGGTTGAGACAAAACTAATTGAATCGGAGAACTTAGCCAGTAATATGTATCACTTTTACCGGAAATGTCAATTCTGCTCAAACTCGAAGAAGCTGTAATGTTACCACCAGTCCAGGGAATTTTCTGGCTAATATACAAGCCGGCTGATGATGATAGATAGCTTTGTGATTGATAAGCCAAAGAACCGTCTGGAAGAGTAATCTGGTTAATCTGTCGAACCAAACCGGGAGCAGAACCACTGAAAGAAAGTTGTGGAAGAAAGCCGGATTTGAATGCCTGATAGCTGTAAAAAGTGTTTAAATACTTGTTCTTCGCAATTTTTGATTGTGGGCTGTTATTTTGAGCAATTTTTATACATTCATTTAGTGTTAAAGTTAATGAATTTAAATTAATTGCTTCAAAAAATACTAACAATAAAACGATAAGTTTTTTTAAATTCAATATTTTCATTTTTTTTTATTTAAAATTACAATTCCAATTAGATTTATACGATAAAATGATACTTTTAGTGTTTAAATGAATTTATAAATCAATTTTTTTCCTAAAATTATATCAAATCAATGAATATATGCAAAAAAATGAAAAATGTTTCAGAAAACAATTAAAAATTTTTAAGAAATTTATACCAAGTTATATTCATAGATACAAAAAATGTCATTGGCAACCCCCAAATAAAAGAAGACCTTTATTTGGGACTTGCCAATTGTTAATTGTTAATTGTTAATGGTTAATGGTTAATGGTTTATGGTTTATGGTTTATGGTTTATGGTCATTAGTCATTAGTATATTTACTTTAACCAATAACGAATGACAAATGACTTAATTACCATTAACCATTAACCATTAGTATTCATTTCTTCCAACTCACGCTGGAACCAGGCAGTGAAATCGAAAATATGATAAATATAATATTTTGGTTCATATTTTTCCACTTTAATCAAATGAGTGATAGTATTTGAAATTAATTGTTTCTTTTCTTCAAGAGATACTTTATTACAGACAGAACGGAAAAATCTTATTAATACTTTTTCAATAGGAAATTGTTTTCTTTTATTACGAATTGTTTTTGCCCACGAATCGACAGAATATAAAAGATTATCGAAGTTCTTTAATTTATAATGTGCAATAAATTCAAAAATTTTGAAAAGTGAACTACTAAAGTCTGGACCAACAACTTTAAATTGTCTATGGGAGATATGAATAGCAGAATGAAAATTGTTATTTTCGACAAAAGCTCTAATAACTAAAAGCTGTAGATATCTTATATTAAAATTACTACTAAAATAAGTATTAACATTTAAAAAATCTTCTGCTTCTAAAGCTAAAGTATTTGCCTTATTAAATTGTTTAAGTTGATGATATAATTCTAAAGTTCTGATAAATATACTTCTTTTAATGTACCATGTTTCTTCTTTTGTTTGATTTTTTAAACTAACAAATTCATTAACTAAGCTATTAAATAAAGTTTCATTCTTTATTAAACTACAACTATATAGAAAATTATTAATTAACTGCAAGACTTCTTTTCTATCGAATAATTTGGGGTATTCTTTATATAAGTCATACAGTTTACTATGATAATGAAATGCTAAATTAAAGTCATGAATAATGTATGAGTAAAAAAAATTATTATACAGCCAAATACTTTTTGCTCTATTGCTTAAAATGTTTTCTTCAGGTATAAAAGGGGAGTGCCCATATATTTTTTCAAAATTTTTTAAATCAGTTTGGTCAATATAATCATTAAACTGATATTGCTGATACTCTGTTTTAATTAATAATAAATGTTGAATGTTATTAAGAATTTCAATAATTTGATTTCTTTCATTTTGAAGTTCCAAAAATTTTTGATAATTTTCAATAAAACAATGTTTAAAACAAAGAGTAATTTCTAAAGAAATAATTAATAATATTAATTCAAATTCTTCTGTCTGATATGCAATCTTTTTAGCACGATTTATAATTTTTTGAGCTTTACTAAACAGTTCCTTTTCTATTAAAATCTGAGAATAATGAATATCTCTTTGAATTTTCCAAGTGAAGGAATTTTCAAATTTATGGTTTATTAAACTAATAAGAATTTTTTCTAATAATATCTTTTTATCTAATGAGATGTTTTTAAAAGAAGAGTTCTTTTCAAATTTCATATCGTTTTCAATATCAGTAGAAGAACCGTTCTTTAAAATGCTATTATAAAGTTTTAAATAATTCGAATCACCTTTCTTACTATACTTTGTATGTTTTGAAAAGAATTCTTTCTCAGATTTTGATAATTTTAATACAAGTTTATTTACTGAATTATCCATAAATATATAGCTAAACTATTAGTATAAATAAAGTTAAATTTTAATGTTATATTGAATTCTTAATATATTTTTCCTTTTTTATAATAATTCTTTATTATAGTTTTATAATTACTATTTGTTCTTTGTTATTTTTTTAATGTTACAATATAATAAAAAAAAATAATATTATTCTACTCTATTTTATTTTTCTTATTATAACTGATTAAGATATGCTACTAATAGAAGCAAAAAACTGAACAAATAAAAATTATATTAAGAATTTTTTTAAATATTTTTAAAAATGTTTGTTATTTCTTATGAATAAAATCTATGAATAAAATCTATTAATAAAATCTATTAATAAAATCTATTAATAAAATACTATAATATTTGTTTTATTTAAAATTGGAGGTTCACATGAAAAAAGTATTTAAACGGTCATCTTTCCTTTTATTAGGATTATTAGTTGTTTTCCTGTGTTGCAGTGATATTAAAGCACAGGATTGGAATTTACTTTGGTCTTATAATGTCTCAACAGCCGTAGGTTCAGGTCAATATGGTTCAGAAACAGACGGATTATTTCTTTATACATCTTTCGGAAGTAATAATGATTTTGCTAAATTTGACCTTGATGGTAATTGGATTGAAACATTTTCAATTAATGGTGTTTCAGGAATTAAAGACTTAGCTTATGATGGCGATTCTTTCTATGGTAGTAATTCTAACAATCAAATTTTTGTTCTGGATTTTAATTTAAAGCAGTTAATTACAACAATAAATTCACCAATAAATGTTATTAGTATTGCTTATGATTCAGAGAATAATGGTTTTTGGTGCAGTTCATGGAACTCTGATGTGGTCCTCTTAAATCCGAATGGCACAATTCAAAGTACTATTCCATATTTATCATATCAAGTCAATTCAGTTTGCGGAATAGCTTATGATAATATAAGTGAAGGAGGTCCTTTTCTCTGGTTACATAGTTCTAATTTTTTAGGAAGTTTAAGTGCAATAGTTCAAATTAACATAGCTACAGGAAACCAAACAGGAGTTTGGCATAATGTTTTAAGCGATGCAGGTTTGGGTATTGAAAATCCATTAGCAGGTGGCTTATTTAACTCAATAAATATTTTGCCCGGATATTTAGTAATTGGAGGTTTAATACAAGGTAATCCGAGTAAATTCTTTGCTTATTCTTTACTTCAATATACAGAGCTTCCACCATCTCTTTTATCTCCAGAAAATATGTCTTACGGTAATGATGTTTTACCTTTGTTCGATTGGACATCAGCAGAAGGAGCAGTATCTTATCAAATTCAAGTTTCTACACAATATAATTTTGATACGATAGAAATTGACATTCTTGGTATTGAAGATACTTCATTTCAACTTAATACTCAACTTAATGAACTTACACTCTATTACTGGAGAGTAAGGGGAATTAGTGCCGAAAATGAAAATGGAGTCTGGTCGCGTCCGTTTTCTTTTTTCACTGAAGGCGAATTAACTCAACCGGAATTAATAAATCCTGAAAATAATTATGAAGGAAGTTCTGTTAGTCCAATTTTTAATTGGACTGGATTAATCGCTGCTTCTAATTATCATATTCAAATTGCAAGTTCTGAAGATTTTTCAAATCTGATTATTGATGAACCTTTACTTAATAGCCCTACTTTCTCAGGTGGCTTTTTTGAAATGAGTACTCAGTATTGGTGGCGCGTGAGAATGTACAATCCAGTTGATACAAGTGCTTGGTCAGAAGTATGGACTTTTACTACCGGTTCCTTTGTCCGAATTGGAAACGGAACTACATATAACAGCCAATATGAGTATCCCTCAGCATACTCAAATTTTAATGGTGGAGTAAGACAGCAGTTTTTAATCTTACCTGAAGAAATATATGAAGCAGGTGGTAATACAGGAGAAATTACTTCATTGGCTTTCAATGTTGCTGACATTAACAGTGGGGTTGCTCTTCAAAATTATCAAATCAAAATCAAAACTTCAACGGTAACCGAACTTGCTGGTCCCTGGGATTTAGATGGATTCACTATTGTCTATTCTAACGATTCATATTCTCCTTTCGCTGGATGGAATTCTCACGATTTTATTGAGCCATTTTTCTGGGATGGAGCTTCGAGCATAATTGTTGAACTATGCTTCAATAATATGAGCCCTACTATAAATGAATCAACTTTCTGGACAGAATGTGATTTTACTTCAACCCGTTTCTTCAATATTGATAATTTCGCTGGGATTTGTAGTGATGAACCAATGTGGTCATCTCTTTCTAATTACAGACCCAATATGCTTTTTGAGTTTGATTTACCTCCTGTTTCTCCGCCAGTATTGGAAAATCCAGTAAATAAATCTATATGTGTATCAACAACTGCATTTTTTGACTGGACTGACCCTGACGGAGCTATTTATTATACGTTACAGGTATCAAGCGACCCGAACTTTTACTATGCTGAAGTTGATATAACAGGATTAGAAGAGTCACAATATCAATTGGCTGATTTAAATTGTTTAAACGAAATTACTCAATACTATTGGAGAGTAAACGCAAGTGATGGAGAAAATGTAAGCTATTGGTCACGAATATCTAACTTTATTACTGAAGGGGAGCTAACTTCTCCCATATTAATTTCACCAGCTTTTGCAGCAACAGAACAGGAACAAGCTCAAATTTTCACTTGGGAATCAATTCTTGGAGCTTCTTCTTATCATTTACAAGTTGCTCTTGATGATGAATTCCAAAATATTATTTGCGATTCGATTACTTCAGAAAATCAATTATTTTTATATAATTTACCTTTAAATACACAAATTTTCTGGCGTGTAGCTTCTCAAAATGAATGTTCTGTTAGTTCATTTTCCGAAACCTGGTATTTCACTACAAACAATATTCCTTTTGCTTACGGTTATAATATATCGAATTATGGAATGGCTAAAGGGCTTGTTACATTTTCTCTTATCAATCCTGAAAACATCTATTTAATAGATGACCAATCTGATATTGAAAACCTCTATTGCGGAACATGGGCTAATAATTTGTGGTATGCCGTTAGTTCCGGGAATAATTTAGTTACTATTAATTATTTAACAGGCGAAAGAACTGTTATTGGTAATATTGGCTTTGAAGTTGAAGGAATGAGCTATGATGTTCAATCAAATACAATGTTTGCTATTTGCTATGTTAATGGTAATTCTTATTTATATTCAATTGATTTATTAACTGCTGTTCCAACTCAAATTGGAGTAGTAGGAACTGGTTACTTCTATGGATTAGGTGCTTCTATTGAAGGCAATCTTTACACTCTTTGCGATAATGACAATAGTTTTTACTCTGTAAATAAATATACAGGTGAATCTACATTAATAGGTCCAACAGGTTTTGATATTTATTACAGACAAGAAATTGAGTTTGATAAGAACACAAATACCTGTTATGTTTCAAGTTCGATGATAGATTCAGGGCGCCTACTAACTATTAATGTAGCAACTGGCAACGCAACGATAGTTGGTATTTTTACTAATAGAGAACAGATAACTGCTATGGCAATTCCATACTTTGAGCCATGTCTAGAATATCCTCAATTAGTTGCTCCGGAGAATAACAGTTTTTGTATTGAAACAACAACAGAACTTGATTGGAACGAAGTAGAAAATTCTTTAACTTACACACTTCAATTAACAAGTGACCCAAGTTTTGTATATATTGATTTAGAAGTTACTGATATAGCTTCATCAAATTATTCAGTGAACAATTTATACGGACTAACTCAATACTATTGGAGAGTAATGGCTATTGGTGAAGATAATTGCAATAGTAACTGGTCTTCTGTCTGGTCATTTATAACAAATGGTGATTTATCGCAACCAATTCTTATTAATCCGCCCGATGGTTCTTTTGATTTTGTTATTCCATTAACATTTTATTGGGAAGCTACATTTGGAGCAGAAAATTATCAATTACAGGTATCTTTAAATTCAGAATTTTCGGAACTAGTTATAAACCAAACTGGAATTACAGAAACAAACTATTTGGGAACAGGATTAGGACTTATAACAGAATACTGGTGGAGAGTTAAAGCAATAAATAGCTGCAATGAAAGTGAATGGTCTTATATATACTTTTTCACAACAGGTTCAAGCTTTGTAACAGGGACTGGAACGCAAACTAATGTTAGTATTTCTTATCCTGCTCCTTATGGTGGCAGCAATGGAGCTGCTAAGCATCAAATCCTGATTCGGGCAGAAGAGTTAAGTGCATTTGGAGCAATTCCCGGAGTTATAACTTCAATCGCTTTTGAGATTGCACAAATAAATTCTGGAAGTGTATTAACGGATTTTGCTATTCAATTAAAGAGCACTTCTGTAAATGAACTAACTGCGGCTTGGGATTTATCTAATTACACAACGGTTTATGGTCCTGTTAATTATTATCCTGTTCTTGGTTGGAATATCCATCAATTTGACGAAAACTTTATTTGGGATGGCACTTCAAACATTCTGGTTGATGTTTGCTTCAATAATTTAAATACTGTTGGATTTAATGAAAGTACATACTTTACGCCAACATCATTTAACTCAGTTCGTTGGGGAAATACAAGAGGACAGGCAACCTATTGCACAAGTCCTTCCCGCTCAACTTTATCAATGAACAGACCAAATATGCTGATTTCTATGAACTTATCCGGTTTGACTCCTCCAGAGCTTTCAAGTCCTTTAGATAATTCATATTGTATTACGACTACTCCTTTATTAGATTGGTCCGATGTTGAAAATGCAGATGCCTATACTTTACAGCTCGCAACTGATAACGAATTTCTTAATATTGTCTTGGAAACATCAGTTAATTTTATTTCTGAATTCCAAATACCTGTTGAAGAAGAACTGGAAGAAACTATACTATATTACTGGAGAGTAAATGCAGCTAACTATATTGACACAAGCGTCTGGTCACAATACTTTAAATTCACCACTGACGGCGAGTTACCTCCGACAACTTTAATTGCTCCTCAAAATGAACTTACTAATACGCCAAAAACTATGTTATTGTCATGGAATGGTTTATCAGCAGCGACTGGTTATCATTTACAGGTTGCAACTGATGAAGAATTTTCAGATTTATTTATTGACCAAAACGAACTTACAGAAACAAATTTTTATGCAGCTGATTTAGCTATGAATACTCAATATTGGTGGCGAGTTAAAATGTATAATTTATGTAGTGAAGGTTATTGGTCTGATGCCTGGACATTTACTACCGGTGCTTTCGTCAATATTGGTGATGGAACAAATTATAATTCAAGTTGGCAATTTCCAGCTCCTTATGGTAATTATAACCAGGCAGTAAAACATCATTTCCTGATTCGTGCAGAAGAACTCATTGCAGCAGGTATGACAACAGATGCTATTACTTCACTTGCTTTTAATGTTGCTCAAATCAACTCCGGTGATACTTTGGAAAATTTCACTATATCTTTGAAACATACAAATACTACATCATTGGGTCTTATTTGGGATTTGAACAACTGGACATCGGTTTATGGCCCTTACAGCTATATTCCAAATTTAGGTTGGAATATTCATGAATTTGATAATGCCTTTAATTGGGATGGAGTTTCTAATATCCTCGTTGGAGTTTGTTTCTACAATGCTTCTACTACTGTTTCACTAAATGAATCATTCTATTATACTAATACTGGCTATTTTTCAGCTATGTACTATGGTGGTTTCGGTGGTTCTACAATTTGTTCTTCACCAGCCCGGGCAACTATTTCAAGCAACAGACCAAATATGATGTTCGGATTGGAAATTCCAGTCATTTTGCCACCGGAACTTCTTCTACCAGTAAATACTGCTATTGAAGTTTCATTAACACCAGTTTTTGAATGGGAAGAATCTGAATATGCTACTTCTTATACTTTGCAGGTATCTGATAATGAGAACTTCTCTAATATTCTTATTGAGCATATAATAACAGAAGGAACAACTTTTCAGCTAACTTTAGAAGAACAATTAAATCCTTTAACTCAATATTTTTGGCGTCTTAATGCTGCATATGAAGATGCCATTAGTCTTTGGTCAGTAGTGTTTTCCTTTACAACTGATTCTGGTTCAGAAACTCAAAATATTTCTCTTAATTCCGGCTGGAACATTATTTCTTCTTTCATCGAACCAGAAAATGCTGATATTGAAAATGTTTTTGATAATATTTCAACAGACGTAAAAATTGTTAAAAATGGTGCCGGGGAAATGTATAATCCTGCATTTAATATTAATACTATTGGAAATTGGAATAACAAAGATGGCTATTTGGTTAATATGTTAAATGAAGATGAACTAAATATTTCTGGAGGAAAAATAGTTCCAGAAGAAACACCAATCAATTTAAATAATGGCTGGAATTTATCTGCTTATTTGCGCGATAATGAAATGTCACCAACTGCTGCCCTTTCATCAATCTCTTCATCATTAGTTCTGGCAAAAGATAACGTTGGTGGCATTTTTATGCCTTCTTTTGGAATAAATACTATTGGTAATATGCAATCTGGACAAGGATATTACTTCTATATGAACGAAGCAGCAGAACTTACTTATCCAGCAAATTCTGCCCAAAAAGCCGTTACCGGAAACAACATTACTCCACTTGCAAAATACAACATTCCTACCATTGGAAACACTGGAAGCAATGCAACTTTACTTATTTCAATTGAAAATAATGAAGGAAATGAAATCGGAGTTTATAATATGAATAATGAATTAATTGGTGCCGGCGCAATTCATAACGGCATTGCAGCAATAACAATTTGGGGAGATGACGAAGCAACTCAAAACGTTGATGGTGCAAAAGAAAATGAATATTTGAACGTAAAACTTTATAATACAACAAATAATACAAGTAAAGAAATTTCTTTAACACAAATTAAAGAAATAACTGGCAATACAGAACAAAACGAACTTTATTACAGAACAAATGCAATCTACGTAGCAAAAGCAAGTGCATATAACGAATCTGGCTTTGCAATGTCAATCAAAAACATACCAAATCCAGTAGAAAACAATGTTGTATTTGAATTTACTTTAACAGAAGAATCAAACGCTGAAATACAGGTTTACACTTCAACTGGCGAACTCATTGCAAGTATTGGAAACAAGATTTATTCTGCTGGAATACACAGAATAGATTTCGATGCAAGCAACTTAGCAAATGGAATGTATAATATTGTATTAAGTTCTAGTGAACGAAGAGTAACTTCGTTTATGATTGTGAGTAAGTAGTTAATGATAAATGATAAGTGATAAATGATAAATGGTTATTGGTTAATGGTTAATGGTTAATGGTTAATGGTTATTGGTTAATGGTTATTGGTTAATGGTTATTGGTTATTGGTAGAAGAAAAAATTCTAATAACTAATGACTAGTAACTAATGACTTAATTACCATAAACCGAAAACCATAAACCATAAACCATAAACCGAAAACCATAAACCATAAACTATGAACTATAAACCGAAAACTTATGAAGAAGATAAAACAATCTAATTGTGGGTAAATGGCTATCGGTAAGACCTCCGTAGCTGTTGAAAAGTCCAGCACTTAAGAAAGTGTTGGACTTTTTTTATTTCATCTCTTCCAATTCTCTTTCGAACCATTTTGTAAAATCAAAAATATGATTCAAGTAGAATTTTAAATTTGTTTTTTCAATTTCTTTCAACTGAATAATAGTGTTTAAAATTAACTTTTTCTTTTCCTGAACAGTAGCTTTATTGCAAGCTAAACGGAAAAATCTTATAAGTACTTTTTCAATAGGGAATTGTTTTCTTTTACTGCGTATAGTTTTAGTCCAAGAATCTAAAGAACAGATTAAACTATTATAATTACTTAATTTATAATATGTTATAAACTCGAATAATTTGAAAATTGAACTGTTATATTCGTAGCCAATTGTTTTGTAATGTTTATTTAAAGAGTTTAATGCAGTTTCAAAATTTTTATTGTCAATGTAAGCTCTGACAATAAGCAAATGCAAATACCTTTTATGGAATGGGTCGGTATTTATAATATTTTTTTCAATAAAAAGCTCAGCTTTTTCAGCTAATACATTTCCTTCATTGAATAAAGATAATCTATAATATAGTTCTAATGTTCTCGAAAAAAATACTTCTTTTATATATTTATGTTCTTCCTTTGTTTGATTTTTTAAGGATAAAAATTCAATCATTTTTTTCTCAAAAACATTTTTGTTTTTTGTCAAACCAGATAAATATAAAAAATTACTGAATAATTGCATAATTTCATTTCTTGAGAAAAATTCTGGGTTTTGTTTATAAAAATCATATCTCAATTTAGTTGTTTTTAATGCAAGTTCATAATCGTGTTGAATATAATAACAAGCATAAGTATTATAGAACCAAATGCTCTTGGCTTTTTTACTTTTCACTTGCTCTTCAGGAAAGAAAGGTTCGTGTCCATATATTTTTTTAAAATTTTTCAAATTAGATGAAAATGTATTTTGATTAAATTGAAATTCCTGTAATTCAGCTTTTAATGTTAATAAATAATTAATGTTCTCAATAATTTCAATAATACTTTTTCGTTCTTCATTAAGTTCTTTTAATTTGTTATAATTAATAGTAAAACAATCATTAAAATACATTGATTCTTCAATTGAAATAATATTTAAAAGTAAATTAAACTCTTCATAACGGTATGCATTCTGTTTAGCTCTTTTTATAAATTTTTCTGCTTTTTCTGTTAAATTCTTTTTTAATAACAATTTAACAAAAAGCAAATCTTTAATAATTCTCCATGAAATGCCACTGTCTAAATTTTTGTCAAGTAAACTCAATAATATTGTTTCAAGTAGTTTTTCTTTTCCTAAAGAGATTTTTTTGCTGAAATCCTTTTCACCATATTCCTTTTTTAATTTTTCAAGGTCAATATTTCCAGTATTTTCTAATTGATAATAAATATCAATTAAATTAATTGCTGATGAAATAGTATTGATTTTTAAATATTTAGCAAAATATTCCTTCTCTGCCTTCGATAAATTTAAAATTAATTTTTTTACTGAATTGTCCATAAAAAGAAAAATTTTTATTTAAGTGATTGTAATATATACATATAAATAAATCTAATTCAAGCAATTTACAAAATTATTTTCCTTTTTAAAAATAGTATTTTTTTTCAAATTTGAAAAAAGTAAATATTTTATTCTAAATTTAAATAAAATATTATTATTAACAAAATTAAGTGAAATATTATTAAGTATTTTTCAAAGTCAGATTAAATGTATTTTTTATTTTCAGAATTCTCAGACCTCCGTAGGTTTTTATTTCGCAGTTTAAATGAAGCACTTGCATTATTAGGGGATTACAAATGACACCTTTACATTTGTCGGTCATTCTGAACCCCCTTATAAAGAAAGGCCTTTGTTTAAATAGAGATGATATAATTAAAATGTCATTCTGACGTATGTCAGAATCCATCTTAAAAATAGTTTTTATAGGTCATTTGTTATTTGTCATTAGTATTTTTACTAACAACTAATGACCAGTGACTAATGACAAAAATATTCCTTTGTCCATTTTCATTAGAGAGAAAATCAAGATGGATTCTGACATCCGTCAGAATGACAAGAAATGATGTCATTGGTAGCGGAGCGAAAAATGACACATAAAAGTATATAATAGTAAAATAATAAATTACAAGATAATTCATCGTTTAACATATTTTTTAGGAGTTCTAAATGAAATTATTATCAAAATTTTCGTTTTCAATCTTATTTGTGCTTTTTATTTTCTTCAATAAAGCAGCAGCACAGGATTGGAATATGCTTTGGTCCTATGACATTTCATCTGCCGGTGAAGGACAAGCCGGTTCAGAAACTGATGGAATGTATCTTTATACATCTTTTTATAATTCCGGCAACTTTGCCAAGTTTGACCTTAATGGTAACTGGATTGAAACTTTTACAATTGATGGTGCCGCAAGCATCAAGGATTTAGCTTATGATGGCGAATTTTTCTATGGTTCTAATACAGAACTTTCTGGCACAATATTTAAAATGAATTTTAATTCTCAAACATTAGAAGGAACTATTCCAGTTGCTAATAATCGTATTAGGCATATTGCTTATGATTCTGATTTAGACCAATTCTGGTGTGGAAATTTACAAAGCGATATAATTTGTGTTAGCAGAACTGGTGCAATTACAAATACTATTCCTTTTTCTTCTCATAAAATGATGGGAATTTATGGCTCTGCTTACGATAATGTTAGCGAAGGCGGTCCTTATCTTTGGGTTCACAGTCAATCCTGTCTTGGAACTACTGACGGTATTGCTCAAGTTAGTATTGCTACCGGAACACAAACAGGAGTATGGCATAATGTTATGACAGATGCTGGCTCTGGAGTTGTTAATGCATTGGCTGGTGGTTTATTTAATTCGCTTGATGTCGTTGCTGGTAATTTAGTTTTAGGTGGAGTTGTTCAAGGAACTCCTACCAAATTTTTCGCATATTCTTTAATGCAAGTTGGTAGCACTCCACCAAATTTGGTCGCTCCAGCAAATAAATTATTTGAGGTTAATGTTTTACCTTTATTCCAATGGACTGATGAAACTGCTGCAATTTCTTACAATATTCAGGTTTCTGCTGTTAGCAATTTTAGTGAAACGATAATTGACGTTAATGGTATTACTTCTTTATCCTATCAAGCTGTTGCACCACTTGAGCAATTATCAGGATATTACTGGAGAGTCAGAGGACTAAATGCAAGTGGTTCATATAGTGCATGGTCTAAAAAGTATAACTTTACTACACAAGGCACCTTTCCTCAACCAACATTATTGTCTCCTGTAAATGATTTAGAAGGAACTCCTCTTTCCCTTGCTTTTACTTGGGAAAGACATATTGCTGCTTCAAACTATCATTTTCAAGTTTCACAAACTGAAAATTTTTCCGAAATAGCTATTGATGAGCCATTACTTATAAGAAATAAATATGTTGCTGAAGGATTAGAAATGGGGCGCCAATACTGGTGGCGTGTCCAAATGTTTAATCCTAACAACAATAGCCCCTGGTCAGAAGTGCGAACTTTTACTACCAGCAATTTCATTCAAATTGGAACTGGCACTAATTATAATACTACATCAGGTTTTCCAACCGGTTATGGAAATTATTATAATGGTGCTAAGCAGCAGTTTTTAATTAGAGCTAATGACATTAATAATGCCGGTGGAGTTTCCGGACTAATTCAATCATTAAGTTTTAATGTCGCAGTACTTAATTCAGGCCAGCCATTAGAAGATTATGAAATTAAAATAAAAAAAACAAATCTCAATGAATTTGGTACTCAATGGGATTTGGAAAATTTCACTTCTGTATATTATAGCGAATCCTATCAGCCAACTCTGGGCTGGAACATTCATCAATTCACTGAACCTTTCTATTGGGACGGAATGTCTAATATTATTGTTGAAATTTGCTTTAATAATAGTAGTAGTAAATCCAGTAATGAGTCGACATATTGGACAAATTCTGGATATCTGTCAACTATGTATTTCAGAGGTAATAATAATCCAACTTTATGCAGCCAACCTTTGTGGGCAAGCACTTCCCAATATCGTCCAAATATGAAATTTTCTATAGATTTATTAGATATATATCCACCGAAACTGACTTTACCACTAAATAAATCAATTTGTGCAAGCACTACTCCTTTGATTGAATGGGAAGAAACTGCTAATGCAATTAATTACACGTTACAAATAGCATTGGAAGAAAATTTTAGCACAATTATCTTTGAAGCAGTTTCAGATGGAGCAAGCTTTCAACTACCGATTGACAGTGCTTTAAATGAACTAACTAAGTATTATTGGAGAGTAAATGCTACAGATGGAACAAATATAAGTTACTGGTCACAAATCTGGCAATTTGTTACAGAAGGCGATTTGTCTGCTCCAGAATTGATTACTCCAGCTGATTCAAGTTCAGAAACTGCACCAACGCTAAATTTCTCTTGGGAAGCTAATTCGTTTGCAAAATCTTATGAGTTACAAATAGCAACTGATGAAGAATTTGAAAATATTGTTCAGGATTTGAATGTTACAACAAATCAGGCAGTTGTTTTTAACCTGTCATTAAATACACAATACTATTGGCGTCTCCAAGCCATAAATGATTGTTCAACAAGTCCATATTCGGAAGTATGGTCATTTACTACTGGTAATACTCCTTTTGTTTATGGCTATAACAATACGAATAGAAATGGATTGCTTCCAGGACCTGTAACATTTTCATTAGGCACTCCCAGCAATATGTTCTTTTTAGCTCAACAGCAAAGTATGAATCAAATTCATTCCGGTACTTGGGCAAATGGAATTTGGTATGGCATAGACCAATGGTCTAAAGAACTTCTTTCTTTTAATACTTCTACTGGAGAAAGAACTATTATTGGTAATCTTGGAGCCGAAATGACTGGAATCAGTTTTGATGTCCAGACCGAAACAATGTATGGCGTTGCTAAAGTAAATGGTGTTTGTCAGCTTTATACTATTGATTTTGTTAGCGGGACAGCTACCAATGTTGGTCCTGTTGGCAATATAGATGTGAATAATTTAGGATGCTCTACTGATGGTGACTTGTATGCAGTTTGTCCGGCTGATGACAACTTTTACTATATTGATAAATATACCGGAATACCTACTCTTATAGGTCCAACTGGCATTAACGCTGAAGGAGAACAAGATATTGAATTTGATATAGAAAATAACATTTGCTATTGGGCTGGATATATTAATTATAATGGTTATCTATTGACAATAAACACAGAAACCGGCGCTGCAACACAAATTGGAATGTTCCCTCAAGGTTTATCACTAACAGCTTTGTCTATTCCTTATACTCCTGCATGCCTTGACTTCCCTGAATTAGTTGCTCCTTCAAATAAAAGTGTTTGTAATGTCTTGTTACCAAGTTTTAATTGGAATGATGTAGAAAATGCTTTGAATTATACTTTCCAGTTAGCAACAAGTAGAGATTTTGATAGTATTCTTTACAATACAGAAGGATTAAACATTTCAGAATTGACCCTTCCAGATTCAATTATATTGGAAAACCAAACACAGTATTTCTGGAGAGTTCGAGCTATCGGAGCAGATGATTGCAATAGCTTGTGGTCATCAAAATATTCATTTGTAACTGATGGTGAACTTTCTCAACTTGTTCTTTTAAGTCCTGCAAATAATACTGCTGATGCTATGCTATCTCCTTTACTGACTTGGACTGCTAATGTTGGTGCTGAAAATTACTATCTTCAAATTTCAGGTACTGAAGATTTTTCAGAAATAGTAATTGATATGCCTAATATTACTAAACCATCTTACAGCGATGCTGAGTTAAACACAAATACACAGTATTGGTGGAGAGTTAAGATGTCAAATAGTTGCAGTGAAAGTGAATGGTCTGAAGTTTTCACATTTACTACTGTTTCTCATATTGTTATTGGCACTCAAACATTGACAGATGAAACCCTTTCTCCATATAGACTTGCAGACGGAAGCTGTATTACAAAATTTTTAATTACTGCAAATGAATTAACGGCTGGCGGTGGAATTATCGCACCATTATCTTCATTAGCTTTTAATGTTTCTTCTTACAACTCAGATTCTGCTGCTCAAGGACTTACAATTAGATTAAAACATACTTTGATTAATAATATTTTCCAGGATGCAACATTAGAAGGTTATACTACTGTCTATGGTCCAGTTGATTATGTGCCGGTAGTTGGTTGGAATGAGCATACTTTTGATGTCCCATTTGTTTGGGATGGAGTGTCCAATATATTAGTTTTTGTTTGTTTCAACAATACTAATCCGGGACCTGAAAATGCTATGGTCTATTATTCTCCTACATCTGGACTTTTTTCCTGTAACCATTCTGAAAATGGCAATATTAATTTATGCGCTGCAGAAAATATAAATTCTTGGGGAGCTAGCAATAGAAGAGCAAATTTGAGATTTGGTATTGATTTATCTGGTTTTACTGCTCCAGAATTATTAATACCTGAAAATGCTTCAAATTGCAATTCAATTAATCCATTTTTCGATTGGTCCGATATAAGCACAGCAATAAGTTATACATATCAATTAGCTGCCAGCTCTGATTTTGGCTCACCTATTTACCAAAATGCAGAACTTACTTCTTCAGAATTACAGTTGCCAGAAGATATAATTTTAGATAATAACACAATGTATTTTTGGCGAGTCAATGCATTTAATGGTGAAAAAACCAGCACTTGGTCAAATACATTTAGTTTTATAACTGAAGGAAACACTTTACCAGTTCCAACTTTAATTGTTCCAGAAAATAATGTTGAAAATTATTTAACTTCATTTGAATTTCAATGGACTGGCAATTTTGCTGCTTCTGGCTATCATTTGCAGGTAGCAGAAGATGAAACTTTTGAAAATATTATTATTAATCAAGGAAACCTTTCTCAAACAAATTATTTAGCAGGTGGATTTGCCTTTAATTCTCAATATTACTGGAGAGTTATGATGGTTAATTCTTGCAGTGAAAGCGAATGGTCAGATGTAAGAACATTCACAACTGGCTCTAATTTCGTTGCAGGAAATGGAAACAGCTACAATGGAGAATGGAATTATCCTGCTCCTTATGGCGCTTCCAATGCTGGTGCAAAGCAACATTATCTAATACGTGCAGAAGAACTAATTAATAGTGGCATTTCTGCCGGCACTTTAACTTCTGTTGCTTTCAATGTTGCTGTCCTTAGGTCTGGCTTTGCTTTAGAAAATTATACAATTTCGCTGAAGCATACAACAATGACAGAATTTACTTATGAATCGCAATGGGACCTTACTGGTTGGAATTTAGTTTATGGACCTGTTGATTATGTTCCCCAACTTGGCTGGAATACTCATCTATTCGATTATAACTTTATTTGGGATGGAGTATCTAATATATTGGTTGATATTTGCTTCAATAACTATAATAGTAGTTTCCAAAACGAATCAACATACTGGACAGAAACCCCATTCAATTCGGCTTGTTCTTATACTCAATTTCAAAATGATGTTGTTTGCACTGAGCCACAATATAAAAATATAAACAATATGAGACCAAATATGGTTTTTGGTATTGAACCAGAAGGAATTCAATCACCACGCTTATTAAATCCATTAAACAATGCAAATAATTTTATCGTAACGCCATTATTTGATTGGGCAGAAGTTACTGGTTCAACATCTTATAATTTACAAGTTGCAACCAATCCAGATTTCACATCAGTAGTAATTGAACAGGAAATTACTGATGGTTCTTCATACCAGATCCCAAGTGAAAGCCCATTAGAAGAAATGACAATATATTACTGGCGAGTTAATTCTTCAGACGAAGAAAACACAAGCACTTGGTCAAATCCTTGGGTATTTAGAACTATAGCAGCAACGCCAACTTTATTGTTACCTGCCAATGGCGAAAATAATGTGCAAGTCCAAACAGTATTTGATTGGAATGATGTAGCTCCGAACTTAAGCTATAAAATTCAAATATCTAACGACATTAATTTTGAATCAGTAATTGCAGACGAGATTGTTCAAAATTCTGATTTTGCATTGAATTTGGATTATAATAGTTCATATTATTGGCGCGTTCGTGTTTATAGTGATGGATTATTAAGCGACTGGTCTGAAGTATGGTCATTTAATACCGAATCAGTATCTCAATTGATTTCCCTTAATTCCGGCTGGCATATGATTTCATCTTTTATTGAACCAGTAAATGATACTATTCCAAATGTATTTTCTGACCTTGTTTCAAATCTAAAAATTGTTAAAAATGGCTTTGGTCAAATGTATGACCCTGCTTTTAATATAAATACTATTGGAAATTGGAACTATGCAGATGGGTATTTAGTTAATATGTTAAATGAAGATGTTCTAGTAATTACTGGACAAAAGTTAGTTCCAGAAGAAACACCAATCAATTTAAATAATGGCTGGAATTTATCTGCATACCTGCGCGATAATGACATTGCACCAACTGCTGCCCTTGCTTCAATCTCATCATCATTAGTTCTGGCAAAAGATAACGTTGGTGGCATTTTTATGCCTTCTTTTG
>CAZCLJ010000051.1:0-20912 GCA_964499465.1 uncultured Hyphomicrobiales bacterium | reverse complement strand
CGTAGGGATTAAATATTTGTAACAATAAAAATCATTTACTGTGCTTATCCCGTAGAGATTAAATATAAGTGATAAGTGATTAATGATAAATGATAAATGATAAATGATAAGTGATAAAAAAAAATTATAAATAAACAAAAAGCCGACAGCCGACTGCTGACAGCCGAGAACAATAAAATTAATGGAGAAAAAGAAAAACATAAGGTATTGGATTGAGAGCTCTGAAAGAGATTATAAAACTATGTTGGATTTATTTGAAACAAAGAATTATAGTTGGTCTCTTTTTATTGGTCATCTGGTACTGGAAAAATTACTAAAAGCGCTTTTTATTACTAAGAAAAGCATAAATCCTCCATTAATTCACGATTTGAGAGGTTTATTAAATAGAATTGGTATTAAAATTGAACCCGAAAAGAAAGTAGTATTTGATACAATTACTCGTTTTAATATCAGTTCGAGATATGATGATTATAAAAATGATTTTTATCATATTTGCACAAAAGAATATACAATTAAATGGATAAAAGAAATTGAGGAAATAAGGCAATGGATACTAAATCAGCTATAGAAATAATTGTTCCGTATTTGGAAAAAATTCAACAGAATAATATAAATTATAATGAAGTGTGGCTTTTTGGTTCTGTTGCAAAAGGAACAAGCACCGAAGAAAGTGATATTGATTTAGCAATTATATTAAAAGAAAATGATAATAAATTTGAAACTGATATAAAATTAATGACATTACGTGATGGTAATGAACTTTTAATTGAACCGCATACTTTTTGCATTAAGGAATTCAATAGTTCAAATCCAGTGGCATATAGTATATTAAAAAGTGGAATCAAAATTAATGATTAATGATTAATGATTAATGATTAATGATTAATGATTAGTGATTAATGATTAGTGATTATATAAATTCCAATATCAAATGTCATAAATAATATGAATATATAAAATGTCATTCTGACGGATGTAAGAATCCATCTTACTTTTTTGAACATTAAAGATAGATTCTGACATCCGTCAGAATGACACTATGCCACTTAATACTGGAAATTGTATTAGTGATTAGTGATTAGTGATTAGTGATTAGTGGTTAATGATTAATGATTAGTGGTTTATATGAATTAACAAGAACTAATGACTAATGACCATAAACCATAAACCATAAACCAATAACTATAAACTATAAACCAATGACCATAAACAACAAAAAACAAACTTGAAATATATAAACACAACATATTACATACTTGGAATACTCATAGCAGTATTTATTTTGTCTCCACAAATGGAAATGCGTGGACAGGCGAGATTTGATACTTTGGTTGCTATAAAAATCGGTGATGTAAAATTAATTAACTTTGATTCATTGCAATTTGCATTAAAATTACGCAGGCAGTCAGACAAGTGGATGAGTTTTGCAAATGGCACATTTCAATTGAAATTTAACGATGGGCTGGTAGTAAGTCCGGATAATATGTCAATAGAATTGATTTCATCGGGTACAGATATACAAGTTCAACCACAAACCGGCTGGGTCCTTCCAGATGAAGGATACTACGTTACTCCACGTATTTTTCAGGATAGAATAAGTATAACAGTGCTTGGTCCTGCTACTTTTGATAACTCTTATATAACACCCCGAGATTCAACAATCAAAATCGGTAATTTCCTGTTAACAACGAAAGACAAATCCCCACTTTCAATTAATTTATCATGGGTTACTCCTTTGGATTATTATCAGGCGATTGCATATAAATTGCAGCGGGATAGTATGCTGACTGAATTTATACCTTATGCTGTCCGAGATGACAATTTAGAAATACAGGAATATAAGTCTGATACAGTAGTTTTCGAAGTAGAAATGCCATCGCAGTGCTTCGTTTCAAAGGATTTTAAAGCAATTTATCTTGGAACAAAATTAACAGAAATTTCATGGGAAACTACTTGCGAATATAATAACAGAGGATTTATTTTAAGGCGCGGTGTAGTTCCTTTTGGTTTTAGCCCTAGTCCACTGCTTACTTATTCTGATACAATTGCTACTTATAAAACGAATCCCGAGCTAATTGGTCTGGGAACCAAAGATTATGGGAAAAAATATGTAGTTTACGATTCAGTAGAATATCGTGGTGAAACATATTGTTATCTGTTGGAAAGTGAAAATTACTTTCAGGTAATTCGTTATTGGGATACCACTTGCGTTCCAATTCCTTATGCAGTAATTACAAAGGCGTGGATAGATAAAAATCCATTTGAAAACGTAACTAATGTTTTTTATGAATTAGATGATAAAGTAAAAATAGATGCAATCGTATATGATGTAAATGGCAAAGAAGTTAAGCAGTTGTTAAATAAAGAAATAAAAGAAAAAGGGAAACATTCTGTTGAGTTTAGGGCACCGGAATTTGCATCTCAGGGGCTTTATCAAATCATTTTAACGGCTTATCCAATTGACGATGACCGTTTCGAGGTTTCTCGTGCATACATAAAAGCTCAATTAGTAAGATAAAATGAATATTTTTTTGAAAATATTACTTTTTTTCGTTCTTGCAAGCGAAATACTTTTTGCACTAAGTCCAGACCTTTTTTTTACTGCTCCGAATAATGAAGATACCTTGTATTACGATTCGCAGGTGAAAATTTCCTGGGAAAATAAAAAACAAAGAAAAGTAAAATTGCTTTTTTCTATTGACAGAGGAAAAACCTGGCATTTGCTCGGACAAGATTTAACTGAAAACGACATTTCATGGAATGTCCCAAAGTTCCAATCTGATAAAATAATTCTTCGCTTATCTTCACTTGAAAATGAAGACGTTAAATTAATCAGAAAAATAGAGAAAGCACATTCTAATGAAATACGCTGCCTTGATGTTTCAGATAATGGAAAATATTTGTTAAGTTCAAGCAGAGATTCAAAAATTAAAATATGGTCAATCGAAAAAAATGAACTAATTGATTCACTTAGTTCATTTTCTAACGAAAATTATTTTAATGCGTTCTTTAACAATAATAAAGTAGTTGCAACTTTAGATTCTTCAATTTTGCTCTGGGACAGAGAAAATAGGAAATTTGATATTATTGGGAAAAATTTAATTAACGATGCGATTAGAAGTTGCGCTGTTAATACCAAAGATAAAGTAATTGCAGCTGGCACCTTTGACGGCAGAGTATATTTAATTAAAGAAGATTTTCAGGGAATACCGATTGAAATCACTCTGCCTGATTCTGCAATAGTTTATTCTTTGAATTTTTCAAATAAGGGAAATCTTCTTGCAGCCACAACATATTCCGGACATATTTATTTAATTGACTGGGAAAAAGAACTTATAATAAGTGAGTTCTCCGGGCATGGAGAAAGTGGAAATCAAAATTTGCTTGTTTGGGATTGCAGCTTTTCAAAAAATGATGATTATTTGATTTCCTGTGGAGTAGATAGAACAGTTCGGTACTGGGATTTGCTTAATAAAATTCAAATACAAAATATTGCTTTGCATTCCTCCCACGTTAGGGCTGTGGGCTACCACAGCAGATTCGATATTGGGCTTTCTGCCGGTTTGGATAGCTTTTTAATTCAAACAGATAGAACTGATGGAACAATAATTGGAAATAAAATTAAAGCAGACGGACAAATTCTAACTGCTTTATATTCTGAAACTGGCGATACAATTTTTAGTGCTGGTCGTGATAATTCAATTTATATTTGGAAAAACAAAATAAATAAAATTGATGTTGATGAAATTGCTTGCTTTCTATTAGAATATGTCGAGCCGGTAATAGATGAAAATGAATTAGTTATTTCTCCAAATCCTGTTAGTGATTTTGCAGAAATAAAATTTTTCTTGAAGGAAGCAGCGGATTATTCGTTAAATTTAGTAGATTTGAGTGGAAAAAGTATTTATAATAAATATTTTACTAATAATAAAAGTGGATTGCAGATAATTAAAATTAACTTATGGGAAATTTCATCAGGATATTATACTTTATGCATCAAAGGAAATAATTTTTCAAAATGCAAATCCTGCTTAATCGTTAAATAGTGATTAGTGATTAGTGATTAGTGATTAGTGATTAATGATTAATGATAAATGATTAATGATTAATGATAAGTGATAAATGATTAGTGATAAATGATTAATGATTAGTGAGTTGTTGGTTAGTTTTTGGGATAAATAAATAATATCCCGTAGGGATTAAATATTTGTAACAATAGAAATCCTTTTCAGTGCTTATCCCGTAGGGATTAAATATTAAAAAAAATGCAACTTTCATAAAAATAAATGATAAATGATAATGATTAGTGATAAATGATTAGTGTAATATCCCTTTGAAAACCTTACTATAAAATCTTGTCATTCCGAAACGAAGTGAGGAATCTCAAGATTAGTGTTAGCAATGACTTGTGAGATTTCTCACTTCGTTTCGAAATGACACAATATAATAAGTCTTTTAACGAATTACAACATTAGTGATGATAAAGCTGATAGCTGAAAACCATAAACCATAAACCATAAACCATAAACGAATAAACAAATTAACAAAAAAAAATGAAAACACTAAAAAATAACATACCGATTAAACTTATTATGGAAAAAGTACTGTTTATACTTTTTCTTAGTATGTTATTTTTTTGTGATTTGAAAAGTCAAACCAATTACACTCTTTCATCACCATATACAGATTTTGTTGATACCAGAACATTACCCAATAAAGATACTGTTGTTTATAACAGGAAAATCGGTGAATGGTGGTTTGGATTTCTTGGCGGTTTGAATACAAATATCTATTTAGGAAATATGCGAATACCTCGCAATCCCTATAGGGAACCCGATGTAAACAACTTCTATGTAGATTTTCCGACAAGTACCGGAACAGGCCTTTTTCTTGGCTTAAAAGGAGATTGGATTCCAAAAGATAAGGATTGGGGTATATCGTTTAAAATTTTGTTTCTTGATTACAGGAACACTGATGTAGAAAGCGAAATTTATCCAGATATGCTGCAAACCCGCTGGAAAATTAATTCTAATTTTAATTATATAACATTATCACCATCTGTTCGATATAACTTACCGATTACAGGATTACATCTTCTTGGCGGTTTGGATTTTGAATTTTTAACATCTTCAAAAATAGAGATGAAGCAATTTTTTGTAAATGGTTCTGATATTGAATATGTTGCAAAAGTTCCAGCTTCAGCTCAATCATTTCGATTTGGTGGGCATTTGGGTATTGGCTTCGATATGTTTGCTGCTGATATTAATAAAAAAGTCCGTGCTTTCTTTACTCCATATCTTACCCTACAAGGTGGAACAAATGTTTTTTCAAACTACGGTTCTTCAAGAAATACACTTTTAGCAAGGGTTGGAATTCAGGTTCGGCTTGGTGTTGATGAAGTTACAACTGATACTTTATATTTCGACCCATATTACGAGGAACCACCACAGTTCTTAGCATCAGTTAAAGAAGAAGGCATTGCTTTTAAAGGATTCAAATATGAATATGAAGCATTAGCTATTGGCACTCTAACCATTATAGAAGAGCCAGTTGTTGCGGCAGAAGCTACTGTTGCAGAAATTCCACCTGTTCAGGAAAGTGAAGAAACTTTAGCAGAATTACCTACAACAAAAGAAATAGTTGAAGAAACGACTGCCGGGACTCCTACAATAAATGAAATTACTGAAGAAGTTGTGATTATTCCAGAAGGACCTGGCAGAGAAAGAAGAATTGTAATTAAACCTGAAAGTGCCGAAAAATTTTCTTTTTCGAGGTCAAATTCTACCCAACTTACTGAAGGTATGAAGTTATATCTTGATAAAGTAGCTGACTATTTAAAGCGACATCCTAATGCAAGAATCAGAGTAGTAGGACACTCTGATGACCTTGGCTCTACAGAAGAAAACGAAAGAAGAGCAAGAGAAAGAGCCGACAACGTTGTTAATTACTTAGTAAGAAATAAAATCAACAGAAGAAGAATCCTTGACGATTCCAAAGGAGCAAGAGATGCTGCTGTTGCTGGCTTTACTGATACTGCACGCCGCTCTAACAGAAGAGTTGAAGTTACTATTATTAGATAATACCAAGTTGCTTTTAATGATAAAATATGTTTATTTGTCATTCAGAACCCCAAAATAAAGCAAGTGTTTTATTAAAATAGAGATGACATAAATCTTAATAAATATTTGTTTGGAAGAAAATTTAAAATAAGGTAATAAGGTTATTGAATTTTGGTGCTTATTTTCTACTAATACCAAACCGCTAACAATAATGGTTATATAATCTGTCATTCTGAAGCGCAGCGAAGAATCTCACAACTCCTTGCTAACACAGACTTTGAGATTTCTCACTTCGTTGCCAATGACATCTTTGCTTTTGTCAGTCATTCTGAACGAAGTGAAGAATCCAGAGAATAGTGGTTAAAAGAAATTTTTCTGGATTCTTCACTTCGTTCAGAATGACAGTGTTAAATTATACTATTACTCCCCGAAACTTTGTTTTTTTAGCAAAATTTTAGATCTAACTCGTTAAACATCAATCATTAGAATGTATGATTCCACTTATCTTACTTTTGAGATTAAATTTTAAAAAAAGTATTACTAATAAGTCATTAGTCATTGGTCATTAGTGTTCTTACAAATAACCAATGACTAATGACCAATAACTATTAAAAATAATAACTGCGAAATTATTATTTACGAGGCTAACTTCCTAACATCTATATTTTAGTTATGGGGTCAGGAGTTCTGTAATCAATACTTTTTTATATGCAAGATAACATTTTTTCTTATTTTTGTTTGTAGCTTTTAGCTACGTTATGTCATCTCCATTTAAATAAAGGTCTTTCTTTATCAGGGGTTGCCAATGACATCTTTGCTTGTAATTCTGACGTATGCCAGAATCTATATTGCTTTTTAGTTATTCGTCATTAGTTGTTAGTAAAAATACTAATGACTAATAACGAATGACGAATGACATATAAAAACTATTTTTAAGATGGATTCTGACATCCGTCAGAATGACAGTGTTTAGTTATGCCATCTTCATTATAATAAAGGTCTTCATTTATCCGGGGTCGGAATAACCAATAAATGCATTATATGCTTAAAAGCAAATTGTATGAATTATAAAATTAGATTTCATTGATGAAATGATAACTTTTGTTATTTTGTTATTTAATTTTATAGAAAACTTTTTCGTTCATTAAAGTCGAAGTTATCTTTCCTTTTTTTTCAAGAGTATGAATATATTTCATAAGTTCGCTTAAATGATAGCCGGTAATTTCTGCAATATTTTCTACAGGTGAAGGGCGGCGGGCTATTGTTTCAATAATATGTTCTTCGATGTCTTTTCTATAAGATTTGATTTCCTCTCTTGTTTTAGATTTAGAAATAATTTCGACATTATCAAATCCCCATATTTCAATAATTTTATTTAGTGTTTCAATAGAAGCAACTTCCAGATTAGACAAGCAACCTGGTCTGTCCATTGAATTTAACTGTATTAAATCTGGATTGATTTTTTTTATTGCTTCTTTTAAGGCAGTTATGTCTTCTAAATTATCATTATAACCCGGTAGAATAAAAACCTCAAGCCATATTTTATTTTTGTATTCCTGCCTGAATTTTACTAAACCATTTATATAGTCTTCAAGATTTATACGCTTGTCCGGACGGTCAATTCTTAAAAAGGTTTTAAGAGTAGCTGCATCTAATGATGGCACAACTAAATCGGCATGTAAAAGAGATTTTCTTACTTCGCTATCATAAAACAAAGTGCCATTTGTTAATACTGCAACAGGCACTTTCGGATAACTGCTTTTTAAAAAATCAATTATTTCCTTAATTTTTATGTTTAGCGTCGGTTCGCCTGAACCGCTGAATGTTATATAGTCTGGTTCTGGATTATTGCTAAAATAATGATTAATTTCACTAATAATTTCATTAGAAGAAATATATTCTTTTCTTTCAGTTGTCAAAATAGTAGTAGGACCACATTCGCAGTAAACACAATTTAATGAGCAGGTTTTATGTGGAATTGTATCAATTCCGAGCGAAATACCTAATCGCCTTGAAGGCACTGGACCGAAAATATGTTTATACATTGTTTTTTCAAATATTTCAAATTAGTATAAACGTTTTACAAATTAATATATTGAAATTGGTTTTTTTGAAATTTGATATTTGGAGTTCAAAAGTATTATGAATTCAGAACTCAAGACCATTCGTAGTTTGTTTTTTCGAGTGCCGGTCATTTGACATCCATCAGTATTACACTTTAACTTATCTCATCTCCATTTAAATAAAGGTCTTCCTTTATAGGGGGGTTGCCAATGACATCGCTACTTCTTACAAACAAAACTTTACGAAAGTTAAGAAACTTTCGCAAAGTGTAAGAAAAAGCAACGTAGTTGCTTCCTGTTTATAGAAAAAGTATTTTGAGTTTGCAAAACTCCGTAGGAGTGGTCTGTTTGTAGTAAAGATAGGTCGCAACTACGTTGCTTTTCTTTTTTTTATTATTATTTCTACAAACCTGACACTCCTACGGAGTTTAAAAAAACAAAACTCTTTCCACAGCAAGTTCAAATACTTTTAACTGATTTTAAATTTTCGCAAAGTAAGAAGATTTACTACTTTCGCACGAGTTTCCCAACTTTGCGAAAGTTTAAACTCTAACTCTCCCAATTTTACGTAATTGAAAGATTTATTTAGTAAAAAAACGCATACATTTTTCTTACTGCTAGTGTTGTAATTCGTTAAAAGACTTATTATATTGTGTCATTTCGAAACGAAGTGAGAAATCTCACAAGTCATTGCTACTACGGAACTTGAGATTCCTCACTTCGTTTCGGAATGACAAGAAATGTTTATTAGGTTTTCAATAAATTATTACATTAGTCATTAGTCATTAGTTCTTAGTAAGAATACCAATGACCAATGACCAATAACTAATGACCAATAAAAACTTTTTTTAAGATGGATTCTGACATCCGTCAGAATGACAGTGTTAAATTATGTCATCTCTATTTAAATAAAGCACTTGCTTTATCTGGGGGTTCGAAATGACATCTTTTTTCCAAAAAAAAACAGGAATATCCAAATTTACTGTATATTCCTGTTTTAATTACAAATTCAAAAAAATTACTTAATTTCCCAGTAATCCTCGCCTAAAAGAAGTTTATCTATATCGTTAGCTCCGGGCAAACTCTCGTAATAATTAAGCTGCTCAACTACTTTTTGGTCATAGCTTGGGCGGGCTGTCGCAAGAAATACTCCCATTGGTCTTGGTAGATTTGGGTTATATGTCATATTAGCCAAGATGAAAGCAAGTGTAGAATCATTTTCATTGTGAACAAGCAAATCGTCAACGGAATGGCTTCCATCAGTTAAAGAAACTACTGTTGGAGTGAAACCATCAAGTTTGATGCCTTTGTCGTTATTCTCACCGAAAATAAGTGGTTTGCCGTGCTGCAAATCAACAGTATGTTCTTTTCTTGTTTCCTTTTTAGTGTATAAATCGAAAGCTCCGTCATTAAAAATAACGCAGTTAGCATAAACTTCAACAAAAGCAAAACCTTTGTGTTTAGAAGCTCTGTCAAACATTTTTTGCAAAATTTGAGTATCACGGTCATAGCATCGGGCAACAAAAGTAGAGCCGGCACCAAGTGCTAATGCAACAGGGTCAAACGGGTCGTCAAGCACTCCGAGAGGAGAGGATTTAGTAAGCTGTCCGGGTAAAGAAGTAGGTGAATACTGTCCTTTTGTCAAGCTATAAATTGCGTTGTTAAAAAGAATAACGTTTAAATCCATATTCCTTCTTGCAGCGTGGATGAAGTGATTTCCGCCAATGCTTAAGCCATCACCATCGCCGGTAGCAACCCAAACAGAAAGTTCTGGTCTTGCCATTTTTACTCCCGATGCAATTGGCAAAGCTCTTCCGTGCATTGTATGCATTCCGTAAACGTTCATATAGTATGGGAAACGACTTGAGCAGCCAATACCGGAAATAAATACAATTTTCTCTCTTGGTATGCCAAGCGTTGACATAATGCGCTGAGTTTGAGCTAAAATAGCATAGCCGCCGCATCCTGCACACCAGCGAACGTCAATATCTGCTTTATAATCTTTGGGACTGCTTCCTACTGTGCCATTTGCTGGCATTTCTATAATATCATCTATAAGAGTTCTCATTCTATTTTCCTCCTTTTTCATTTAAAAGTTCAAGTACTTTTTCAGTAACTTCAAATTCCTGTAAAGGTAAGCCCTGCACTTTATTTAATCCAAGAATAGGTCGCATAAATTTTGCTTGAAGTAGTAATTTCAAGTGTCCAGTATTTAATTCAGGTACTAATATTCTTTTAAATTTAGAAATTACTTCGCCGATATTTCTTGGTAAAGGATTTAAGTGAGTTAAATGGCAGAAAGAAATCTTCTTTCCTTCTGAATGTAATTTATCGAAAGCATCTTTAATAGCGCCATAAGTTCCGCCCCAGCCGAGAATTAGCAAGTCGCCTTCCTGTTCGCCTTCAACAGTGGCAAGTGGAATATCATTTGCAATTCCTTCAATTTTTTTAGCTCTTAGTTCAACCATTAGTTGATGATTGTCTGGTCCCTGACTTACAATACCGGTAATATTCTTTTTTTCAAGACCACCAATGCGATGCTCTAAATTTGGAGTTCCGGGAATTGCCCAGGGACGTGCTAAAGTTACTTCATCGCGACTATATGGCTGAAATCCTTCCGGATTAGTTTCAAATTTAGCTGGAATTTCTGGAAGTTCATCTAATTTAGGCACTTTAAATGGATTTGTTCCTTGAGCAATATAGCCATCAGTAAGCAAAATCACTGGGGTCATATATTTTACTGCAATGCGTGCTGCTTCAATTGTCATATGAAAGCAATCTGATGCACTACGTGCTGCAACAATAGGCATTGGAGCTTCGCCATGGCGCCCATACATTGCCATAAGTAAATCTGCCTGTTCTGGTTTAGTAGGCAATCCAGTGCTTGGACCTCCACGCTGAACGTCAACAATAATTAGAGGAAGTTCTAAAATCATAGCAAGTCCCATTGCTTCTACTTTAAGAGAAAGTCCGGGCCCGCTTGTTGTTGTAGCAGCAAGATATCCGGCAAAAGCAGCACCAATAGCACTTGATATACCTGCAATTTCATCTTCCGCCTGAAGGTGTTTCACACCAAATTTCTTATATCCGGAGATAAAATGGAGAATTTCAGTAGCAGGAGTAATTGGGTAAGAGCCAAGGAATAAAGGAAGATTTGCTTTCCTTGCAGCAGAAACCAAGCCGAGTGCTACTGCTTCGTTCCCTGTAATATTTCTATAGAAACCGGGAGCTAATTTTGCTTTTTCTATTTGGTATTGAACTGGAAATAGTTCGCTTTCAGAAGCATATTTCCAACCTGCTTTTAATACTAAAAGGTTAGCTTCCAAATATTTTGGCTTTTTTGCAAATTTTTGCTGTAACCATTTTTCAGTATGTTCTGTTGGACGGCTGTAAAGCCAGTAAACAAGTCCGAGTGCGAAGAAATTCTTTGTTCGTGCAGTTTCCTTCGGGGATAAGCTTAATCCGGAAAGTACTTCACTTACAATTGATTCCATATCTATAGCTATTAATTGATAATTCTTTAAGGAATCATTAAGTAATGGATTTTCTTCATATTTTGCTAAATTAAGATTTTTTTCATCGAAACCGGCGCTGTTTGCTATAATTATTCCGTTTTCTTTTAATTTAGGTAAATTTACTGATAGAGATGATGCGTTCATCGCAACCAAAACGTCCATTTTATTTCCATGAGTATGGACTAAATTAGAACCGAATTGGATTTGATAAGCACTGACGCCGTATAATGTCCCCTCCGGAGCGCGTATCTCTGAAGGATAATCCGGAAACGTGTTTACATCATTTCCGAGTGTTCCGGAAGTATTCGAAAACTGTGTCCCAGTAAGTTGCATTCCGTCTCCGGAATCGCCAGCAAACCGAATTGTTACTTCCTTCAATTGTTGAATTTTTTTCTCCATATTTTCTATATGTTTGTCTCAATTATGTAACAAAACAAATATCAAACTTACGTAACTATTGTTATATAAAAAAAAAATATTTAAAATTGAAACATTAATGTTGTTTTTTCTTTTATTTAAAAATAATTTTGTAGTTTATAGTGTTGTTAAAAAATGTAGAATTAATTTGCAAATTAAAGAGAAAATAGATAATTTACCAACCCGTCCGGGAGTTTACCAGTTCTTCAATAGTAATGGAGTTGTTATTTACGTTGGTAAAGCGAAAAACCTTCGTAGCCGTGTGCGCAGCTATTTTCAGGAAGCTCATATCGTTGATGCCAAAACAAAAGTAATGGTTTCAAAAATCGCTAACCTCGAAGTGATTGTAGTTGATTCTGAAGCTGAAGCCCTAATCCTTGAAAACACCTTAATTAAAAAGCTAAAGCCACGCTATAATATTTTACTTCGTGATGACAAATCTTTTCCATACATCCGCATTACTAACGAAGAGTACCCCCGCATTTTTTCTACACGCCAGCAAATCCGTGATGGCTCTAAATATTTCGGTCCATATACTGACCTTAGACAGATGAAATTCGTAATGAGAACTCTGCGTAATCTTTTCCAGTTGCGTAGCTGTAAATTGAATATCACCGCCGATTCTATTCAGAAAAAGAAGCACAAACTTTGCTTGGATTATTACATAAAAAAGTGCAACGGACCTTGCGAAGGAATTATTTCCAAAGCTAAATACGATGAAAATATAAAATTAGCTACAAAAATTCTTAATGGCAAAACACAGGAAATTGAAAAAATGCTTGAAGAAGAAATGCTTAGGTTTTCTGACGAAATGCGTTTTGAAGAAGCTGCCGATATGAAAGACAAACTTAATATGCTAAAGGGCTTTTCTTTAAGCCAGAAAGTTGTTAGCGAAGAAAGAATTGACCGCGATGTAATTGGATATTCCAAAATTGGGAATACTGCCTGCATCCTGATTTTTAAGGTTCGAGACGGAAAACTGATTGGGAAAAAGTATTATATTATTAGCGATACCAAAGAGCAGACGGACAGCGAAATTATCCAGCTTACAATAGAAAAGTGGTATATGGAAAGCGACTTCATTCCAAAAGAAGTGCTTTTGCCTCTTGAACCAGAGCAAAGCGATTTTTTACTCAACTGGCTTAAGGAAAAACGTGGAAAAACTGTCGATTTGCTTATTCCAAAACTTGGTGATAAAAAGCAGTTAGTTAATCTTGCCTCTATAAATGCCGAATTTCAGTTGAAAGAATTTCATTTGACTTTGCTCAAAAGAGACCAAACAGTTCCAAGACCAGTGCAATCATTGCAAAGAGACTTACATCTTCCGAAACTTCCGCTTCATATCGAATGTTTCGATAATTCTCATATTCAAGGTAGCGAACTTGTTGCTTCTATGGTTGTTTTTCTTGACGGTAAACCGCGAAAATCAGAATACAGGAAATATATTATTAATACTGTTGATATAGCAGATGATTTTGCTTCTATGCGTGAAGTTGTTCACAGGCGTTATTCCCGTTTAATAGCAGAAAATCAAAAGCTGCCGGATTTAATTATAATTGATGGTGGTAAAGGGCAGCTTTCTTCTGCCTGTGGAGTTCTTTTAGATTTGAATTTACACGATAAAATCCCGATTATAAGTTTAGCAAAGAGATTAGATGAGGTTTTCATTCCGGGTAAAAGCGATTCAATTATGTTACCCAAAACATCAAGCAGCTTAAAACTGATACAGCAGTTGCGTGACGAGGCGCACCGCTTTGCTATTACTTTCCACAGGCAAAGAAGAACAAAAAGAACACTGCAAACAGAATTAACTGAAATAAAGGGAATAGGCGAAAAAACTGCTCAAAAACTCTTAATCAAATTCGGCTCCGTCGAAAAAATTAAGAATACTTCAAAAGAAGATTTAGAAAAAGAGATTGGAACAAAATTAGCTGAAAATATTTTAGAGCATTTTGGAAATGTTTAAACTTTCGCAAAGCCCGAGAGACTTTACGATTGTTAGAAGCCAGATGTCCTACATCTCGGAGATGTAGGACATCTTGCCAATGACATCTTTTTAGTGATTGTTAAGAAATAAGTCATACAATCAACAAGTTGATAGTATGACAGAATTTAAAGTTTAAATTTCTTTGAATTCTTAAACCATTGATTTAATCACATACCTTATTGTTTTTTCATTTAGATTTTTATACTACCTGCCATACTATCAACTTGTTGATCGTATGGCTTATTTCTTAATAACTCCATAGTCATTCTTGCGTATGTCAGCACCTGTCTTGTTTTTTAGTCATTGGTCATTCGTTGTTAGTAAAAATACTTATGACGATTAACCAATAACTAATGTAATAATTTATTGAAAACCTAATAAACATTTCTTGTCATTCCGAAACGAAGTGAGGAATCTCAAATTCTGTAGTAGCAATGACTTGTGAGATTTCTCACTTCGTTTCGAAATGACACAATATAATAAGTCTTTTAACGAATTACAACACTAATGACCTATTAAAACTATTTTAAGATGGATTCTGACATACGTCAGCATTACACTTTTACTTATTTCATCTCAATTTAAATAAAGCACCTCATTTATCGGGTGGAAGCAGAATGACACTCTAACAATTAATAATTAACAATTATTTTTACTGTTCTCCCATCCAGCGTTCTGCGTCAATAGCAGCAGCGCAACCGCTTCCGGCAGCTGTTATAGCTTGTCGGTAAGTGTGGTCCTGAACGTCTCCGCAGGCAAAGATGCCGGGAATGTTTGTATAAGTTGATTTTCCTTTTGTAATAATGTAACCATTTTCATCAGTATCAATGAATTCTTTGAATGGTTCGGTGTTCGGAGTATGTCCAATAGCAAAGAAAACGCCATCGGCTTTATGCTCGGTAATTTCACCGGTTTTTACATTTTTTACTTTTATTGAAGTTAATTTTTTTATAGGTCCTTTGCTTTCGCCAAGAAATTCTTCGAGAACAGAATCTAATAGGAACGAAATTTTGGGATTTTTCTTAGCGCGGTCAACCATAATTTTTGAGGCGCGGAATTCGTCCCGGCGATGAACAACAGTAACGGATTTACCGAAATGAGTAAGATAATTTGCTTCCTCCATAGCGGTATCGCCTCCACCTATTACGAAAATATCAGCATTTTTATAAAAGAAACCATCGCAGGTGGCACAGGCAGAAATACCGAATCCCCAGAAATCTTCAAAACCCTTTGCGTATAGCTTGCGTGCAGTAGCGCCTGTAGCAATTATCACAGCATCAGCAGTGTATTCTTGATTTGCATCGGAATAAAGCGTAAAAGGACGTTTCGAAAAGTCAACTTTTGTGATAGATTCGTAAATTGATTTAGCTCCGAATTTATGTGCCTGTTTACGCAGAATTTCCATCATTTCCGGACCTTGCACTCCATCTGGGAAACCGGGATAATTTTCAACTTCAGTTGTAATAGTAAGTTGTCCGCCGGGCTGCATTCCTTCAAAAATTGTAGTATCAATATTTGCTCTGCCAGTATAAATAGCAGCGGTAAAGCCGGCCGGTCCCGAGCCGATTATTATTAGTTTTTGATTTTTGCTCATAATTCTTTAAATTGTATGTTTTTTAAAATATAATTTTACAAAATAATAAAAATTTTTGAAATTTTATATCTAATATAAAAAAAAAGAAATTTATTGAAAAGCATTTTTTAATTTTGTTTTTTTTAAAGCAACAAGAAAAAGGGAAATATGAGGATATCGAAAAATTTCATACCGACACTTAAGGAAGTGCCAACAGAAGCAGTGATGCCATCACATCAATTAATGCTTCGTGCCGGCTTGGTTCGTCAGGTTGCAGCCGGTGTATTTTCTTTTCTTCCATTCGGTTATCGGATTTTAAAAAAAGTAATAAATATTTTACGCGATGAAATGGACGCAATCGGCGGTCAGGAATTTTTTATGCCAGCTTTAAATCCAATCGAAATTTGGGAGCAAACAGGTAGAGTGGAAGCAATGGGCGACGTGATGTTTCATATAAAAAACCGCGAAGGTTTGGTGCTTGCCCCAACTCACGAAGAAATTATTACTTTTCACGCAAGACAGCATATACAATCATATAGAGTACTACCACAGATTTGGTATCAAATACAAACTAAATTCCGCAATGAGCCGCGTCCAAAATCCGGAGTAATGCGTGGACGCCAGTTCTTTATGAAAGACGCCTATTCTTTAGATGCCACTTGGGAGGGCTTAGATGTTTCATACCATAAGCATTACGAAGCATACAGAAAAATTTTCGATAGATGCGGAATTAAATACTTCATTGTCGGTGCTTCCAGCGGTGCTATGGGTGGCAAACAATCACAGGAATTTATGGTCGAATCCGAATTCGGTGAAGATACTTGCGCCGTTTGTGAAAAATGCGGATATGCTGCTAATCTTGAAGTGGCTTCTTCAAACGTTGCTAGCTGCGGAAGAATTGACAATAATTTGCAAATTGAAGAATTTCCAACTCCAAACGCAAAAACTATTAATGATTTGATTGAGCAGTTCGGTCTTTCTGAAGACAGGTTAGCAAAATCAGTCGTTTATATAGCTGATTCAAAGCCAGTGCTTGTTTTAATGCGTGGCAATGATGAACTTAATGAAACCAAACTTCAGGGCGTTCTCGGTGCAACGGCTATTCGTCCTGCAGAACCAGCAGAATTATTTGAATATACTGGAGCTAATGCCGGTTCAATCGGTCCTGTTAATTTAAAAGAAAGCATTAAAATAATTGCAGACAATCGTTTGCAAGGTGCCAATAATATGGTTAGTGGTGCTAATAAAGACGGTTTTCATAATAAAAACATAGATTTAGAGCGAGATGCTAAAATTGAAGGATACTTCGATTTAAGAGTTGTCCAATCAGGTGAAAGCTGTCCCCAATGCAATTCTCAATTGAAAGTAGTCAATGCTATTGAATTGGGGCATATTTTCAAATTAGGAACAAGATATTCCGAAGCATTGGGTGCTACTTTCCTTGACGAAAAAGGAGAAGAACATCCTATTATTATGGGCAGCTATGGAATTGGCGTTGAGCGTATTCTTGCCTGCTTTATTGAACAGCACCACGATGACAAAGGTATTATCTGGAAAAAACCTCTTAATCCTTATGATGTTCATTTGATTGGACTAAACACAAATAAATTTGAAGAAGTAAAGAACGCTTGCGAATCTTTATACGAAGAATTATTGAGTAATAAAATCGACGTTCTTTACGATGACCGCGACGAAACTCCCGGCGTAAAATTCAACGATGCCGATTTGCTTGGTGTGCCTTATCAAATTATTGTCAGCAAGAAAAACATTGAAACCGGCTGCGTAGAAATGAAAATCCGTGAAACTGGTGAAAGAAAGCAAGTAAAGATTAGCGAAGTTGTGAATGAAATGAAATAGACCTAATGTAATAATTCGTTAAAAGACTTACTATCTTGTGTCATTCTGAAGCGCAGCGAAGAATCTCACAAGTCATTGCTAACAAAGCACTTGAGATTCTTCGCTCCGCTCAGAATGACAAGATGTTATTACCAGTTTTTCAATGAATAGTTACACTAATAAAATAATTCCAGTGTAATAATTTATTGAAAACCTAATAATAATTTCTTGTCATTCCAAATCCCCAGATAAAGGAAGACCTTTATTTAAATGGAAATGACATTACTTAACACAGTCATTCTGAACGAAGTGAAGAATCCAGAAATTTTTTTTAACCACTACTCTCTGGATTCTTCACTTCGTTCAGAATGACCGAAAAAAAGCAAAGATGTCATTGGTAACGAAGTGAGGAATCTTAATGTCTGTGGTAGCAAGGAGTTGTGAGATTTCTCACTTCGTTTCGAAATGACACTTTAATTATATTTATGAAAGCAACTTGGGAAGGAGAAACCAAGAATTTATAAAAGTCATACTATAAACTTATTTATTCTATGATTTCTATATAAGTATCAGTTATAAAAATAGTTATGTGCCATAAGAACAAGGTGGTTCATTAGTATCGCAGTGAAGCATCTTAAAACTTTTATTGAATTAAAAACAAAACATAAAGATATTTATTAATATTACCGATAAAAAAAAATAAAATTTTAAAAAATTACTTTTTATCAAATTTTTTTATTAAATTAAAATTGGTATGTTATACTATTGTGAAAATATAGTGGAAAAATTATGAAACTATATGCAGATTTGCATATACACACAATCCATTCAGACGGAATCTTGAACCCAGCCAAAATCTTTGATATGGCTGAAAAGATAGGGTTGCGTGCAATCAGTATAACTGACCACGATACAATTGATGGGTGCCGTGAAGCCCGCTCACTTAAAGAGCAATATAACATAGAATTTATTGATGGTATTGAACTTAGCTGCTTTCAGTATGGAAAAGAGTATCATTTATTAGGATATTTTATTGACATTAATAATAATTCTTTACTTCAGCATTTAGAAGGATTTCGTAATGCAAGATACAGAAGAGGACTTAAAATTATAGAAAAAATTCAAAATATTGGATTAGATTTAAGTTTTGAAGAAGTGCTCGAAAAAGCAGGTGATGCGCCAATTGCCCGCCCTCATTTTGCTATGGCTTTGGCTGATAAGAACCTTGTAAATAGTTATAAAGATGCTTTTAATCTATATCTAGCAGATAATAAACCTTGCTATGAGCCAAAGCAGCAATTCTCAATAATCAAAGGAAAGAAATTAATAAATGATGCCGGTGGCGTTTGTATCCTTGCTCACCCCGGACGCAATCTTTCACAACAAACCCTCTACGATATTATTGAACTTGGTATTGATGGTATTGAAGTGATTCACCCAATTCACGATACAGAGTTACAAAAGTTTTATCACAATGTATGCAACCAGTACTGGCTACTTGAAACTGGTGGTTCTGATTTCCACGGAACACGCGATTATGATTATGAAAACTTTGGAAGATACGTTATTCCTCTTTCCGCCGTTGATTCAATCCGAAACCATACTTTAAACCGGCTCTACTAATGTTAAAATTACAAAATCCTATCGACAATATCGCTTCCATTTTAAATCAAAAGCATTCTAAAAAGTCTAATTTTGCTCTTGCTATGTTTTTTTTATTAGCTTCAGTAGGTTTAGTTAGCATAGTTTTTACAATTTACTATGGATTGGAGATTTGGGGAATTTCCAATGAAACGTTCTGGGGTATTTCTATTGTTAATTTCGTTTATTGGATAGGAATTGCCCACGCAGGAACTTTGATTTCTGCTATTCTTTTGCTTTTTAATCAAAAATGGAGAAGCACTATTCATCGAATTGCAGAAACCTCAACAATAATTGCGGTGATTTGTGCCGGCTTATTTCCACTTCTTCACACTGGACGTCCATGGTTTGCTCTTTACTGGCTGTTTCCTTATCCCAATCAGATGGGAATTTGGGTAAATTTCCGTTCTCCTCTCGTTTGGGATTATTTTGCTATATTTTCTTATTTCATAGTATCTTTGCTATTTTGGTATTTATCGCTTATTCCGGATTTATTTTTATTGAAAAACAAAGTAAATTCAAATATTTTACAAAAAATATTTTCCTTTTTTAGTGCATCTTGGACTGGCTCAACGTATCAGTGGAGTTTGCATAAAAAACTATATATTTTATTTGCCGGGCTTGCAACAGCACTCGTTATTTCACTTCACTCAATTGTTTCGCTTGACTTCGCTGTAACACTTCAGCCGGGCTGGCACATAACACTTTTCCCACCTTACTTCGTTGCAGGAGCTATTTTTTCCGGTTGCGCCGTGCTTATCATTATTTTGAATATTACAAATTATGCTTACGAATTAAATCATTTTATTACATCTGAACAATTTGAAAAAATCAATAAAGTAATTCTTGCTACTTCTTTAATCATTACTTTTTCTTATTTACTTGAAATTTTCTTTATTTTTTATAATGGAAGTGAATTAGAAAAAGAACTTTATGTAAGAAGAATTTGTGATGAAAATTTGTTTTTTTTCATTTTAATGCTAATTGCAAATTCATTATTGCCAAACCTTTTCTGGGCAAAGCGTTTTAGAAGAAGTAAATTGATGATGTTAATTGTATCAATTTTTATTTGTGTTGGAATGTGGCTCGAAAGATATTTAATAATTTTACCTGTAATCAAAAGCAACTGGCTGGAAGGGACTTACAGCGTTTATTCTCCTACAATAATAGAATTATTAATTTTCCTAGGGACATTCGGTTTCTTTTGCACCGCATTTATCCTTTTTACAAGGTTTTTGCCAGCTATTCCGGTTTATGAACGATTGGTAGAGGAAAACTGATGTACGTTTTAATGAAATTTACGGATTTAAGAAAACTTTCCGAATTTATTATCGAAATAACTTCTATAAAATATAAAAATATTGAAATTTTTTCTACTAATCCAAATAATTACTTAAAAATAAAGAGTAATAAGCCGATTTCGATTGTATGCTTCATTTTTGCAATTTTATCTTTAATTTTCTCGCTTTATTTTCAATATTGGACAAGTGAAATTGATTATAGAATAAATTATGGAAGCGACACTTTTTTTTCAATTATTTATTCGCTGCCAATAACCTTTGAGATTGTAATTCTAATTAGTTCAGTCGCAAGTTTTATCACTTTTTTCATATTATTTAGGAAGAAAAAATTTCCGCAATCATTACTAAATAAAATTAATTTTAATAAAAATCCCGATATTCTTTATTTAGCATTAGAAATTGATGAAAGTTATTATAGAAAGTTAGAAGAACAAATTCAGAAGTATAGCATTCAATTAGTTGAAGTTAACTAGTGTTGTAATTCGTTAAAAGACTTATTATATTGTGTCATTTCGAAACG
>CAZCLJ010000050.1:7826-21176 GCA_964499465.1 uncultured Hyphomicrobiales bacterium | reverse complement strand
TAGTTCATTTTCTCAAAAGTAAACGTCTTCGTTTATATTCGCCTCAGAATGACCGAAAAAATGTGATGTCATTGGTAAACGAAGTGAGGAATCTCAAATTCTGTGGTAGCAATGACTTGTGAGATTTCTCACTTCGTTTCGAAATGACAAGACAGCGCAATAGCAAACAACGAGGCATCAGGAGTTCTGAAATTATGGAGTTACTCTAATAATTAGAATAACTCCTAAATTTATTTATGAGTTATATGTTTGCTATTTTTTGAAATTACATTAATTTTAATATCAGAACTATATTAAATGCGCAATAACAAACTACGAGGGGTATAGAGTTCTGAACTAATAGAATGATATTTTCTTACTGCGAAATTAATATTTTCGAGGCAAATCTTCTAACTCCTTTATTTTCTTTATGGGGTATGGAGTTCTGATTCTATTCATCTGATTACTGAGAAGTCATCTGATGAATTATCAATGTTAGAACTTTTAATTAATAAAAAAAAAACCTTCTGAAATATTCATTCTGAAGGTTTTTGATTTTTAAAGAAATTTAATTCTTTTATTGAACGCTACTCAATCAGGATATTAAGAATACGTAGTTTCTAATCAGCAATTTGCATTGTCGAATTTAATACATCCATATCAAATTCATAATTGTCGTCGCAGCAGATATCATCTTGTTTTCTGTTAATATGAGGTCTTCCACTTCTTGGAATATCATAAAGTCCGAGAACTCCTTTTTGGTCCCACATTACAAGCCAGCGGTTAATAGTATCGCGATGTACATCAAATATTCCGGCTAAATTATCAATATCGTAATTCTTAGAATATAGTAATATAGCATGAGCCCTTTGACGAATTCTGAATTTTGGAGAGTTCCTTATAAGATAAGATAATTTTCTCTCTTCTAATCGGGTTAATGTTATACCGTATTTCATAATGCACCTTAAATTTTTTTTTTTTTTAAATTTTAGTTATATTACATTATTTTGAAAAAATAATGAAAATATATCATTTTCTATTTTCAATATAATAGAATAAAACTAAATATAGAATTTCCATTTTTTCCCATTTTTTAAAATACTATATAGGAAAAACAGCAAAGATATAAGTTAATAATAACTAATTGAAATGAAAAAAGAACATAAAATATTTGATGATGAATTATTAGAATTATTAAGGGCTGATGTAATAAAAGAATTTAAGAGTATCCTTAAAACTAATACACATTGTAAGTTATTAGTTGATGATATTTTTAAAAAAACAGGTAGGTCAGTCGGAAATACTACTATTAGACGCTTTTTCGGTTTAGACAGAACTGCAAATAAGCCATCTTTTTATACTCTTGATACTCTGTCTCAATATGCTGGTTTTGAAGATTTCGAATATTTTCAATTGAAAAAAAAGGGAAAAAGAAAAACAATACGACAAAACAAAGATGAAAATCAAAAAAAATATGATTGGGATAAGTTTAAAAGTAGCACTGATGATTTTTCATTACTTAATTTAAAAATTACTAAAAACAAGTTTAGATTACCGAATAATATAATAATTGAAAGAAAAAATTCATCAAAGTTTATTTCAGAATTTTTAGAATCCGATAAGATGGTTACAGCAGTTATTGCTCCCCCCGAATGTGGAAAAAGCACAGCAGTAGCTAAATTTATCGAAAACAAATGGTTTGGCTCCAATCCATCTTCAGATATTCTTATATATTTTGGTTCTCACTCATTTACCCAATTAGTAAACAAGAGTTTTGATTTTCAGTTGTGGTTCTCTGGCACCTTTAAAAATTTCGATTTTATTGAGTTACTTAACTATTTCAATTTAAATGCTCAGGAAAGAAAAGGAAATTTTGTAGTTATTTTTGATTCAATTGAAAGCATTATAAATAATTCAAAACAATTTGATTCATTTATTAATGCTTTTATAAAGTATGTTTCTACTATAGAACACATCAAATGGCTCAAAGTTATATTTCTTTCGAGAACATCTACATGGAATGCTTTTATATCAACAATAAGTAAATATATGGCATTGGAAGGATTCTTTTATAAATTGCCTTTTAAGCCAACTAATGAATCCTTAATTAACTTTGAATTACTTAATAAAGAAGAAATAGAAAGCATTGTTAATTTAGCTTTAACCAAGCGTTTCGTTAATGATTATACCTTATTAAGACCAATTCTCTCAACTAACATATATCAACTATTAAGATACCCTTTTTTCTTAGAAATATATATTAATAATTATGAAAAAAACAAAGAAACATCTTTAAGTGAAGTTGGAATTATATCAAGTTTCGTTGATGATAAAATTACAAATACTGAACTAAATGAAGAAAAGCAATTTGTTATTGATATTTTTCTAGAATTAACAAATTACGGATTAGATAATTATAGCATTTCAAAAAATAAACTCGTAAATAGCTTTCAGCACAAAAACAACCTAAATGCATTACGAGAATTGTTAAACCTCGGTGTATTCAAAGAAAAGCTAATTTTAAACAAATTGGGTGCCTTGTCTAACTATATTGAAATGAGAAATTATCAGATTTTCCTTTTTTTTATTTCAAGACATATTGCTAATCAGTATAGAACTATCAAAATCAGAACCTTCCTTTATGTTCTTAGTGCATATAATGATAATGAAAAATTGAAATATGATATTATCTGCTGGCTTATAAAAATTTGCTTTTTCAGAAAAGATTATGAACTTATTTTAAATTTAAGAAGCATTTTATTAAAAATTAAAACGATTGATGTAGGTAACAGATTCATTGAAAGCAGTGGATTTGAAAAAATACTTTTAACTATAAAAAATGAACTTTGTATTAATCCAAAAGCCAGAGGGTATCTGTTGCCCAAAATGGCTAAATACTCTGAATGGCAGGAGTTTTTCTTCGAATATTGTGATGATTTGGATTATATCAATATCTTTTATGGTAATTCTTTAATCAACTACCTGCTATATAAAAGCTCTGAAAAAGGAATGCTCTTTGCACACTCTATTTTACTTACTAAAAGTGTGTTAGCTTTGAACTATACTCATGCAAAATATCATTACGATGTTCTAAATAAAATAAATATTGATTTGAATCAGGTTCACCCGAAATTACTTGGTAAAACTATCGCTGCGAAAGTTTATTTCCAGTTAGTATTTGAAAAAAGAGTTCCTCTTTCGTTCTGGGATAAAAGTTTGGAATTTGAAAGGAAATTTATTTATTCAAATGCTTATAAAAACTACTATCAGCAATTTTATATTGAACTAATGCCTGCTACGAGTCTCGCTCAAAGATATGATTTGACACTGTATTTATGGGAAAAAATATTTCCTCATTACGATAAACTGTTGGAACAGGTTTGGGGAAGTGATTACGAAAGAAGCAAAATATTCGTTGCTAATGCGTTCCTTGAACTCGGGCAATATCAAAATGGTATTAATATATTCAATTCTATTCATATTGAAAAAATAAATAATTTCCGTGCTATTAGCAATTCACTGTATTATATTGTAAATTCTAAATTCCTCTTTTTTGAAAATAAAATCGACGAAGCTATAGAATCATTAGAAAAAACTATTTATATTTCTAAGAGTTTTGATTTACCTTTTTTAGAACAATTTGCAGGAATGCAAAAGAGGAAAATTTTGGAAAAGAAAACTTTGTAGATACAGAACTCCATATCCATAACGAAAATTAAAAAGTTTGGTGTTCTTAAATTAGGAATGTGTAATACCAAACCGCTAACTAATAGTGCAAAATCATAATGTCATTGGCAACGAAGTGAGAAATCTCAAAGTCTGTGGTAGCAAGGAGTTGTGAGATTCTTCGCTATGCTCCTAATGAACCACTTTAGCTTTTTTAGCACGTAACTATATGTTTTACAGATATTTACACAGGTAGATATTCCATATCTACAAGATATGGAATATCTATTCTTTAAAGTCAGAAAGAATATTTTTGTAATGCTATCAACTTGCAGATAGTATGACTTTTGCTTCTCATTTAGTTCATTTTCCCAAAAGTAAACGTCTTCGTTTATATTCGCCTCAGAATGACAGATTATATTAACATTATTGTTAGTGGTTTGTTATAATATAGACTTTCCATGCATTAGATACATTGGAAGCCATTTTATATTTTTAGCAAATTAACGTATCGTTTCTGTCTGGACTTAAAGAAACATATTTAATTTTTGCACCGACAAATTTTTCAATCACATCGAAATAATTTTGTGTTTCAACCGGCAAATGTTCTCTGTCTTTAATGCCGTTTAGATGAGTTTTCCAGCCGGGAAGAGTTTTATAAACCGGCTCAATAGCGTCTAAAGTAGGAATATCACTTGGAAATCCTTTTAATTTTTCCCCGTTAATTCTGTATTCATAACACACCTTAATTACATCAAATTCATCAAGGACATCTAATTTTGTTAGAGCAATTTCCTTGATACCATTAACCATAACAGAATACTTTAGAGCAACCAAATCAAGCCAGCCGCAGCGGCGTGGACGTCCGGTAGTAGCTCCGTACTCTTTTCCAATATCTCTTAAATTCTGCCCGATTTCGTTGTCCTGTTCAGTTGGGAAAGGTCCGTTGCCAACGCGGGTGCAATATGCCTTTACAACTCCTACAATTCTATTAATTGCAGTAGGAGGAATACCGAGACCGGTGCAAGCTCCACCTGAAGTAGGATTTGAACTTGTAACAAAAGGATAAGTGCCATGGTCTAAATCCAACAACGCCCCTTGAGCTCCTTCAAGAAGTAAATTCTTCCCTTTATCAATTGCATCATTTAACAAAAATGTTGTATCTTTGATATATGGGTCTAAAATTTTATCGAATTCGAGGTATTCACTTATTATATCGTCTGGATTTAGAGGTTGATTGCCATAAACCTTTGTAAGAAGTATGTTTTTTTCCTCCAGATTCATTTTAATTTTCTTTGTTAAGCTATCTCTGTCTAACAAATCAACGATGCGAATACCACAACGTTTTGATTTATCAATATACGCGGGACCGATTCCGCGTCCGGTAGTTCCAATCGGCAAACCACCTTTGAAATTCTCACTTGCCTGGTCAATCAATTTATGATAAGGCATAATAAGATGCGCCTTGTGAGAAATGAAGAGCCGACCATCAACACTAATGTTGTATTTGGCGAGCATTTTTATTTCATTTATGAGTGCAACAGGGTCAAGGACAACGCCGTTACCAATCACGCATTTTGTATTCGCCGAAAGAATACCGGAGGGAATTAGATGAAGAATATATTGCTTATCACCTAAAACAATAGTATGACCAGCATTTGCTCCACCTTGATAACGCGCAACGTAATCCATATCCTGACTAAGAAGGTCAACAATTTTTCCTTTGCCTTCATCGCCCCATTGAGAGCCAACTATTAAAGTAACCATTTTATTATTCCGATTTGAGTGCGGATGCTAAATCTTCATAGCATGTGAAAACAGTATCTAAATGAGTTATTTCAAGCAGATACTTAACTTTTTGAGGAATTGAAATTAGAATGAAATTGATTTTTGATGCTTTTAATGCCCTAACACCTGATACAAGCATACCCAGCCCACTGCTGTTGATTAGTTCTACTTTGCTTAAGTCAACAATAATGTTCTTAACTACTTTTTCCTGAGCAATATTATCAATAATCGAAGCAAACGACTGAGCATCGCTACCACCAAGTACTTCACTGCTTAATTCAATTAAGCCGTAATCTGGCTTTCCTTCAAGTATTTTTAATGAGTATTCCAATTTGTTTGTTTGTTTATTTGTTTGTTTGTTTGTTTATTCGTTGATTTGTTTGTTTGTTTATTTGTTTATTTGTTTATTCGTTTATTTGTTTATTTGTTCTTTTTTGTTTTTTATTCCACTTTTCTTATTCCCCTCTTGAGAGGGGATAAAGGGGTGTGTTCTTTTCCGTAGGAATTAAATATTTAATGCTTTATTAATATATAATCCCTACGGGATAAGCACATCCAAAGTTTATTCTTTTACAAATATATAATTCCTACGGAATATATTTCAATTACACTAAAATTTTGCACTATTTTATAAGAACAAATTCATCAATTCATCAGTTCATCAAATCAACGATTCAACAATTCAACAATTCAACACAAAATTAAGCTATAGCAACAGCTTTTTTGCTATCTACTTTCTCGTCGTGAGTTATTTTATGTCTCTTTTCAAGGAACCAAAGCACGAAAGAACTTGCTATATAAATTGAAGAATATGTACCTACCAAAATACCAATAAGCATTGTGAAAGCAAATCCCTGAAGAACGGGACCACCAAAAATCACAATTGACAATAATACGGCAACTACAGTAATAACTGTATTAATCGTTCTGCTTAAGGTTTCGTTAATACTTACATTAACTAATTTAAAGAAAGTAATACCTTTCATTTTATCGCGATTTTCACGAATTCTATCGAAAATAATAACTGTATCGTTTACAGAATAACCGACAACAGTTAATAATGCTGCAACGATGCTTTGATTAAATTCAAGATTAATTAAACCGGTTTTATGAACTAAAACAATAATAACAATAGTAAATAAAACGTCGTGGGCAAGAGCAACGATAGCACCAAGTCCATATTCGAATTTGAAACGAAATGCAATATAAATCATAATTGCAAGAATTGAAAGAACAACAGCAATGATTGCCTCAAAAGCCAATTCTTCACCAATTTTAGGACCTATTGTATCGTTTTTTAAAATTTCAAATTTATTATTTTGAAAGCCAGCTTTCAAAGCTTCATCAATTTTTTCAGAAATTTTACCAGTTTCTTTCAAACGAATAAGAAATTGATTTTCTGCGCCATACGATTTAACTTCTTCAGCAGTAATACCACCTTTTCTAATGGCACTTCTTAAATCATCAGTATTAATAGTATTTTCAAATTTTACTGCTATTTCGGAGCCGCCAGTAAAATCAATACCAAATTCAATTCCGAGTGCTATTACTAAAATCATACCAATAACAATAAACGAAGAAGAGAAGATAAAGAAGAATTTTCTTAATCCGACGAAATTTATATTAGTTTTATCAAAAAATTGCATTGTTATTTCCTTTCTGAAACTGTTTGCATAATTGCTTTAGACTGCCCAAAGTTAATATTAGTTGCCCCTCTTGCTATCATAATCTCAATTATTGCGCGTGTAACCAAAATCTGTGTAAATAAAGTAGCCAAAATACCAATCATTAATGTCATAGCGAAACCTTGAATAGGACCAGAACCTAAATAATAAAGGATAATACCTGTAATAAAAGTAGTAATGTTAGAGTCCAAAATAGCGCTCATTGCCTTGCTATAACCTTCATCAATTGCAGACTTTAAAGAACGTCCTCTATAAAGTTCTTCACGAATACGTTCGTAAATAAGAACGTTAGCATCAACAGCCATACCTAATGTCAAAATCAGACCTGCTATACCGGGTAGCGTTAATGTTCCCTGGAAAGCTGCTAAAATTGCTATAACAATCAAAACATTTATTATAACAGCGAAGTTTGCAATTAGTCCGCCTTTAGCATAATATATTGTCATAAACAAAATAACAAGAATAACGGCAATAATCATAGAAGTGAAACCGCTCGAAATTGAATCCTCACCGAGAGAAGGTCCGACAACTCTTTCTTCGATAATTTGGACTGGTGTTTTTAAAGCACCTGCTTTTAAAACGATTTGCAATAAGCGGGCTTCTTCTGAATTTGCCATACCAGTGATTTGGGAAGAACCGCCAACGATTTTGTTTATTACGTTTGGTGCAGAATAAACTTGTTCATCAAGAACAATTGCTATTCTTTTGTTAATATTTGCCCCGGTAATATTTGCCCATTTTTCAGAACCTTCAGAGTTCATACTCATCATAACTACTGGTTCGTTAGTAGTTGGGTCGTAAGTTGCCTGTGCATTTGTAATAACTTCACCAGTTAAAAGTGGGTCGGCTTTCACGCCATAAAAACTAAATAGTTTAAATTCCTTACCGCCTTGGTCTTTTACAATTTGTGGCTTTGCGCCTTTGATAATTTGAATATCATCCGGAAGCAATACCTGAACCTCGGGCCTTGACAAAATTTCAAAAAATTTAGGAAGAACAGCTTCAAAGATTGAAAAATTATATTCACCTTTGGGGAAAGCATCAATAATATAATTGATTTGTTGTGGCTTTTGACCTTTTCCTTCAGGAAGATAATATGTTTCAAATAAAGTAGAAAATGGGTGGTCTTCCAAATAACGTTTTCTTGTTTCCTCTTCACCTAAACCGGCATAAGGATTTGTTGTGTCTGCCTGCTCTTCTGCTTTAGCAAGAGAATCATTTGCAGTAGTATCGGCAACAGTAGTTGAATCTTTTACTGCAGTCTTATCTTTCTCAGTTTTTGCAATGCTTGCAGTATCTACAACTTCTTTTGTTGTGTCAGCAGCCAATAAGCTATCTGCAAGAGAAACACCGGTGCCTTTTAATTTATTTTGAAGAGCAACTATTTTATCGATTTTAAAGAAACTTTTCACAAGCTCATCGCTATTTTTAACTAACTTGAACTCTAAACGTGCAGTAGTTTGAAGTAACTGGCGCATTTCGGTTTCGTTTGTAACGCCGGGAAGCTCAAGCATAATGCGTCTTCCACCTTGCTTTTGAATTGTTGGCTCTGAAATACCGAATTTATCGACACGTTGACGAATAACTTCCATTGCCTGGTCAATAGCATCTTTCTCATTATCTTTTAAATGAGTGATGATTTTATCCTCAATTTCTGCAATATCGCCCTGGTCGCCAAAATCGAAATAGTCAGAAAGAAATCTCTTCTTTGGCACTGCGATTTGGTCAAAGTTATTTTTAAACATATCAATTACATCTTCATCGGATTGAAGAGCATCTTGCTTTGTTTTGTTTATAACTTCAGTAAATACATCATCAACTGCTTCTCTTTGTGCTGTTTCTTCAATTAATTTAAGAACGTCAGCTTCAAGAGTTACATACATTCCACCACGAAGGTCGAGCCCTAACTTTAATCTTCTTTGCTTCGCACTTAACAGTTCATCGCCATATTCCTTGTTGAACTGTTCTATCCTTGCTAATGAATCAGCAGATGTTGAGTCTTTTTGTGCTAATGCAAGCACGTCCTTTTGCTTTTGCTCCAACTGGTAAGCCGAGTATGTCGGGATTAGCAGTACCACGCCAGCAATTAAAGGTAGAACAATTATCAAAATTTTTCCAATTAGCTTTTTCAATTATTTTCCTCCACTTTGCAAATATGAAAACTTTCTATATATTTATACAGAATTACAAAAATAAAACATATTTATTAAATATAAAATTAATTTTATTCCAAAGATAAAAAATTAATGAACTTTATTCCTTTTTGCTATAAATTCTCTTAATGGTTTATCAAAAGTATCCGATGTAACAATCAAATTATAATCAGCGTTGTTCTGAACGCATTGTTTTTTTATTAGCTCAATAAATTCAGCCATCGTTTGTTTATACGCTTTTTGAATATGATACGGCAAGGTCAATAGCTCTTCTTTAGTTTCTAAATCTCTGAAAGTCGCTCCAGAACCAAGTTCGAAGTCTATTTCCCTCGGGTCTAAAATATGAAATACTATTAACTCGTGATTTTTATGCCGAAAATGGCGAATTGCCTTTAAAATTGATTCCGGCTCATCAAAAAAATCTGACATAATAACCACCAGCCCACGTCTTTTAATTCTTTCAGCAAGTCCATCTAATGCTTTTGCTGTTCCGGTTTCTTTTGATGTTTCTGTTTGAGCAAGCGTCCTTAAAATATCATGTATATAAGAAACTTTGGATTTTGGTGGCAGGTATGTCTCAATTTCTGTATCGTAAAGAGCTAATCCAGTGGCATCACGCTGATTAATCAGCATATAGGAAATTGCAGCAGCAAGATAAATTGCATATTCAAATTTTGATATATTCCCTTTGGAAGCATAGCCCATCGAACCACTTTTGTCTAAAGCAATATTACAGCGTAAATTTGTTTCTTCCTCAAATTCTTTAACGTAATAGCGATTAGTTCTTGCAAAAACCTTCCAGTCAATATGTCGCGTCTCATCGCCCGGACGATACTGTCGATGTTCGGCAAATTCAACGCTAAATCCGTGATATGGTGATTTATGCAAACCTGTTATAAAACCTTCAACTACCAAGCGCGCTTTCAGTTCAATATTATCTAATTTTGCTATTGTATCCGGCTGTAAGTATTTTTTATAATCGTTATTCATTTTTAGTAATTCATCTTTATATGTATAGTAATAGTTTTTTTATTTAAAACTACTTTTGCTTCTTCAAAATCTGGAAGCGACAGAACTACAGTTGGATTATTTGAAATTCCCCAGCCCTCATTTGGAAGACCAAGAAAATTTTTGTCTATTTTTCTGTTATTGTTCTCATCGTGATGAGTAGTAATCGCATACTCGCCAAAAGGCAAACTATCAATTACAAATCGAACTTTTTTTTCAGTTGGCTTATTTTCTTTTCTGACAAATGCCTTACGTGTTTTTCTGGGGAAAAATTCTGCGTTTGATTTATCATAAAGATGAAGACGAACTACTCCATCATTACTTTTTAAATTATCAATCACAATCTCAATTTTTCCAAACTGGCTTTCTGAATGTACTATACCTGATGTATTGAATACAAAGATTATACATAGTATTGCAAAAAGCATTTTATTCATAACTTTTTTATGTTAAATATTTTTTTTAATTTTTCATATTATTTTTTACAAAAAATATTCTCAAAAATATATAAAAAATGGCAATTAACGAAAAAGATATTGAAAATAAAAGTGAAGAAGTTGAAACTGAAGAAAAAGAAATGAATTTTTTCGACCATATTGGCGAGTTGAGAAAGCGTATTATTTTTTCTTTAATCTACCTTGTATTAGGAAGTGCTTTAGCTGGTATTTTTATTAATGAAATTATGGATTATGTTCTTCTTAATCCAGCGAAACAAGTTGGATTAAGCTTGCAGAACTTACGTCCTTTCGGGCAACCATTCCTTTATTTTAAAGTGATTTTTGTTGTTGGTATTATAGCAGCTTTTCCTATGATATTATTCGAGCTATGGAAATTCATTAAACCCGGACTATACTTAAAAGAGGTAAAATGGGTAAGATTTATTACTTTTTTTACTTCACTGTGCTTCTTTGTTGGTGTTGCTTTTGCTTACTTCCTTATGATTCCTTCAATGCTGAATTTTGCTGCTCAATTTGGTTCTGAAGAAATCAAAAATATTATTGATATTAATGAATATTTTAGTTTTATTACTATGATGCTGCTTGCATCAGGTGTTTTATTCGAAATGCCAATGGTTACTTTTGTTCTTTCAAAAGTAGGAATTATAACTCCGACTTTTATGCGTAAATACCGCCGACATTCTATTGTTGTTATCCTGATTCTTGCAGCTGTTTTAACCCCTACCCCCGACCCCATAAGCCAGCTAATTTTTGCGGCACCTCTTTTTATTTTATATGAAATTAGCATTTTAATTTCAAAAATCGCTGCAAAGAAATACAATGATAGTGATTAGTGATTAGTGATTAGTGATTAGTGATTAATTGTTAATTGTTAATTATTAATTGTTAATTGTTAATTGTTAATTGTTAATTGTTAATTGTTAATTGTTAATTATTAATTACTCAACTTTCCTAGTTGTAGTAAGTATATGTAGAATAAGAATAATATAAAAATACTATTTAAGTGTTTAAAAAGACAAAAGTACACCTCCCCTGCCCCTCCTTATTAGGAGGGGAACTCTAAAACACAGAACAGTTCTTATTCCCCTCCTAATAAGGAGGGGCAGGGGAGGTGTTAAAAGGTTCTATTAATAAATGTAGTATTTTTAAGGATTAAACCATATTATCTTATTTGTAATTCACTACTACTCTATATTTACTATATTTTATCAACTAGGAAAGTTGAGTTAATGATTAGTGAGCCAATCTAAAAAAAATGATATGTCATTTCCGAGTAATCGGAAATCCACCCCCAACTTGGTTGATAGATACTCGTTTTCATGTGAAAGACACTTCTTAGAATGGGTTCAGCAATACATTCTTTAAAAGCTGCCGAATTTGAATGCAATACCACCAGAAAAACCGCTTAAATCAGAACTTTTAGTTCTGGAAAGTTCCAGACCTGAAATGAACCTGTATCCTGCTGTTAATTCGATACGAAATACTTTAACTACATTAATTTCCATTCCTAATTGTGGCTCAAATATAAAATAAGCTGAAGATTCATACACTTTAGAATCGTGCCTGTTATTATCATTTAACAAATCTGAAATTGATGATGTATAAGATGCACCACCAGCACCAATAAGGGTATTGATTGTAAAATGGATTAATTCGTTTGAAGAATTAATATAGCTTAAATATAAACCACCATAACCGGTTCTTAAATAGGCAACCGTGTCGTCCCTTGTGAAATAATCGGGTATTGAATGGCTCGTTACTAATCCGTAGCCGGCGCCACCAATAGCAAAAGTGCTGTTAATAATCCAGGCACCACGTCCTCCAACCAATACGCCAAATTTGTCATCGACATTCGTAAATTTTACTTCAGGAGCGCCATAACCACCCGACTTATAGCTTCCTCCACTGAATAGAGTTTGTTCCTTTGATTCTTCTTTGCTGTTTTCCTGTGAATAGAGCGGAAATACAATAACAATTGCAAATAAGAACAAGAAAATCTTTTTCATAATACATCCTTTTTTATTCAAAACAATATTTATACGAAAATAAATAATTTATGTTACACTCCTAATCATTTTCAGTCATACTATCAACAAGTTGATAGCATGACAGTCAAATGAAAAGATGTCATTTCGCCCCCCCCCTATAAAAGAAGACTTTTATTTAAATGGAAATGACATCACTAAACACTGTCATTTCGAACCCCCTTATAAAGTAAGTGCTTCATTTAAATGGGAATGACATTAATTTACCCTGTCATTCTGAAGCGCAGCGAAGAATCTCACAAGTCATTGCTACCACAGAGTTTGAGATTCTTCACTTCGTTCAGAATGACAGACAAATGTAAAGATGTCATTGGTAAACGAAGTGAGAAATCTCACAACTCCTTGTTACCACAGACATTGAGATTCCTCACTTCGTATCGGAATGACAGCTTTTCTGGATACATTGCGCAATTTTTATTTACGAGGCAATTCTACTAAATCATTTATTTTCGTTATGGGGTCAGGAGTTCTGAAACCATCTCAACTTTCTAATCTATCTAATCTTTCTAAACCTTCTAAACCTTCTAAACCTTCTAAACCTTCTAAACCTTCTAAACCTTCTAAACCT
>CAZCLJ010000050.1:0-7726 GCA_964499465.1 uncultured Hyphomicrobiales bacterium | reverse complement strand
TATTCTCTTTAAAATAGTTTATTAGTCCATTTGTTGAAGAGTCGTGAGTAAAGATTTTATTATTTCCTCCTAATTCGGGATAAATTCTTTTAGCAAGTTGCTTCCCAAGTTCTACTCCCCACTGGTCAAAAGAATTAATATTCCAAATAACTCCTTTAACAAAAGTAATATGCTCATACATAGCCAAAAGTGAGCCGAGAACAGATGGCGTTAATTTATTATATAAAATGGTATTTGTGGGTTTATTCCCAGAAAAAACCTTATGAGGCAGCAATAGTTCAATTTCTTCTTCTTTCATACCTGCTTGAATCAACTCATTTTTTGCCTCTTCATTTGTTTTTCCTTTCATAAGTGCTTCAGTTTGTGCAAAGCAATTGGAAAGAAGAATTTCGTGTTGAGAATTAATTGGATTGAGCGAGTTTACCGGAGCAAGAAAATCAACTGGAATTAGCTGAGTGCCTTGATGGATTAATTGAAAGAACGAATGTTGGGCATCAGTACCCACTCTTCCAAAAATAACGGGGGCAGTTGAATAAATTAATTTCTTTCCACACTTAGATACGCACTTCCCATTACTTTCCATTTCAAGTTGTTGCAAGTAAGCTGGTAATTTTTCGAGATACTGGTCATAAGGAATAATGCAATGACTTTTAGCACCAAAAAAATTAGTGTACCAAACTGAAAGCAAAGCAGCTATTACCGGAATATTTTTGTCAAAGCGGGTATTTTTAAAATGAATATCCATTTTGTGAGCACCTTCGAGTAGTTCTTCAAACCTTTCCATTCCGATTTGAAGAGCAATTGAAAGTCCAATTGAAGACCAAAGAGAAAATCTACCGCCAACCCAATTCCAAAACACAAACATATTCTTAGGGTCAATTCCAAATTCCCTGACATCTTTTTCATTCGTTGAAATTGCCACAAAGTGTTTCGCAATGTCTTTTTCGTGCTTTGCTACCTTTTGTAAGAATACTTTTTTTGCTGTTAATGCGTTGGTTAAAGTTTCCTGAGTAGTGAAAGATTTTGACGAAATAATAAACAAAGTTGTTTCTAAATCTAATTTTTTTAACGTTTCAACAATTTGAGTTCCGTCAACATTAGAAACGAAATGAGTTTTTATATTTTCTATTGAATATGGCTTTAAAGCACTGCATACCATTTGAGGACCGAGGTCGGAGCCACCAATACCAATATTTACAATATCAGTAATCGCTTTGCCGGTGCAGCCCTTCCAAGCTCCACTATGGATTGAATTAACGAAGTTTCTCATCTGATTTAGCACCTGATAAATGTTTGGCATTATATCCCATGAATCGCATCTTACTGGCTCCTGCAATCTGTTACGTAAAGCAAAATGCAAGACCGCTCTGTTCTCTGTGTTATTAATCCGTTCGCCACTAAACATTTTTTCAATCATAACAGCGAGCTTTTGCTCATCGGCGAGGTGAGTTAGAAGTTCTAATGTTTCATTAGTAATAATGTTTTTGGAATAATCAAATAACATTTCGTCAAATTTAATAGAAAACCTATCAAATCTGTTGGGGTCGGATTCAAATAAATCTCTGATATGAACTTTACTAATTTCATTATAATGTTCTTTAAGCAAACGATAGCTATTAGTTTCAATTAGTGTCTTCATAACTTATTCCTATTATAAATTTTATATTCTATTTTATTATTGCTCCTTTGTTATTGTCTAATATAATATTTTTTTTTCAATTACATCAATTTTTGTTTGATTGGTGATTTAATAATTTGCAAAAATTTTTTGTTGAAATATATGAATATGCATTTTGTTATCAGTAACATCAAGTTGAATTCTTAGATACAGAGATGATACGTTCTTAAAATACATTTTCCAGCCATACGATCAACAAGTTGATAGTATGGCTATAAAAGAACGAATTAGCTCTGTTTTATGTCCCAACTCAAAAAAGGAATGCCTCTATTTAAATGGAGATGACATAATTTTTTCAAATTTTTGTGTGAAAGAAAATATAAAATAAGGTAATAAGTTTTATTAATTTATGGTGCTATTTTCTACTAAAGTTTTCAAAAAGAATAAGGTTTTAAATTTTTAATCTAAATTTATTCTTTTAAAAAAAATCTAAACCTTATTTCCAAACTAAACCATATTAGAAAAATGATAAACTCAGGTTCAATAACCTTATTATTGGTTCCATTGTTTTGATTTTAAGATTTTAGAACTCAATGAATATTAAAAATATACTCAAAATTGAAACGTCAAAATAATAAATATTAGCAATCGAAGTATTTATGACAGAATTTGAATGGAATAAAGACAAAGCAAGAATTAATATGATTAAACATTCTGTGAGTTTTGAAGAAGCTTCTACTGTGTTTGATGATGCTTTTGCTATTTATTATGAAGATAAATTTCATTCAATAAACGAAGAAAGGTTTATTGTCAAAGGTTATTCAAATTCTGACAGATTGTTAATAGTGAGTTTTCTGTTTAAAGATGAGATAATTAGAATCATTTCTGCAAGACTTGCTACAAAAAAGGAAAGGAAGCAACATGAAAAATGAAATAAAATATATTGATGACAAAAAAATTAAGATACTGAACACTCCTTGCGATTATATTGATGATGAACTTCCCGAAGAAATTGATTTTTCTGAATTGACAGAAATTGAAAATCCTGTTGATTCAAAAAAGAAAGTTACTGTTACTCTGGAACCCGAGATTGCAAAGCATTTTAAAAGTTCAAAACACCTTAACCAATTTTTACATTTGCAGTTAAAATCATTGGAAAAAATCAAAGTTTGAAATTAGCAAGTTATTTATATTTTTACATTTTACTTATGAAAAATGAAAGAAACGATTGGAAAGAGCTTGATTTAGAGAATGATGAAATTGAAATGCTCGAATCTATTGAAAATTGTATTGTTATACTACATAAATAAAAAAATGACAAAGGAAGAACATTATAAATATTGGATAGAAATTGCTGAAAAAGATTGGGATATTCTAACTAAACTATATGAAAGTAAGGATTATGTTTATTGCTTATTTTTTGCCCATTTATCTATAGAAAAACTTACAAAAGCAATCTGGGTTAAAAAGAACATTAATAATTATCCACCCAAAAGTCATAATACTTATTATATACTTGACCAAGCAAAAATTGAATTAAATACCGAGCAAATAGACTTTTTATTATTATTGAATGAATTCAATATTGAAGGAAGATATCCTGATTATAAACAAAAAATCTTTCAAATTTGCACTAATACCAAATCGCTATCTAATAGTGCAAAATCATAATGTCATTTCGAACGAAGTGAGAAATCTCAAAGTCTGTGATAACAATGAGTTGTGAGATTCTTCGCTGCGCTTCAGAATGACAGATTATATTACCATTTTTGTTAGCGGTTTGGTATAAAGAATATACAGATAGTATTTTGTTAAAAGTTAAGGAGATAAAAGAATGGTTACTCAACAAGCTGCAATAATAGAAACAAAAAATTTTATTAAGGATTTAAAAAAAATAGGAATAAATTTAAGAAAAGTTTTATTATTTGGTTCTTTTGTAAATCAAAGACAACATGAACATTCTGATATTGATGTAGCTCTTGTAGCAGATGAATTCATTGGGGTTGGTCCTGTTGATATTAAATTATTCGTAGAGGTTTTACGCAATTATAAATTAATTCATGCTAAAACATATTCAAGCACCGAATTCGAGGAAGGCGACCCATTTATAGACGAAATAAAGAAAACCGGAATGGAAATAGAATTATCAATAAATTAATATTGAACATAGAGAAAAAGTATAAAACCGAAGCAGCAGATGGAATCCACTTGGGAAAGTGGAGTCAATCTGAGTGGTAAGGGAAATAAGATTTTGATTAACAACTTTTGCTGAGAATACGTAAGCAGAAGAAAAAAACAGAAAATTGCTTTATTTGAGGGATATTTAGAAATAGAATCAAATTAGAGTAATTTTTATGTTGAGACGAGTTAGAAGAAAATAACAAATACAACTCTTTTATGATTGGAAATAAATTATATACTTTTATTGTTGATTTCAGGGGTGGAACTTATTGTACCCAAGTTATTGCTAACAATATAGATGAGTCCTTATTAAATTGGGTTGAAAAACTCAAGATTGAGAAAAAAGAAATAAAATACCTTGGCAATAAGATTATAGAACAACTTGAAAATGAGATTGAAAATCAAGATAATAAACCTGTTCTTTTAAACGGATTAATAAATATTTGGTATACAAGTTATTCAACTCAAAAAGGAACTTTTTGGGTAAATATAGTGCAAACTGAGAGTAAGTAAGGTTAAATGCTGAACTAATATTTTTTTCACAGTGATTTTAGAAAAATTGTAAGGAATTATTTTTACATTTTCCAACATTATCTCCTAAACCAAACAACCACTAAACTCAAACCTGAATTTGCACTTATTTTCTACTAAGGTTAAAATAAAAAAATAAGTTTTCTTTTTCCTGAAATCAAAACCTTCCGAAGATTAATCAATCTGAAAGCAAAAAATCTTAGTAGAAATAATGAAAAACCAGTTGAAAAATAATTTTCTTAATTTTCACTTTTGTAAAGTTTCCCAAACTTTGCGAAAGTTGAAATATTCTAAACTATCTAAACCTTCTAATCTAAGAACTCCTAATGCCTAGTAGTTTGCTATTTTGCATATTTTATATAAAGAAGTTAAATTTAATAAAAGTATTTCCAATAAGTCATTAGTTATTCGTCATTAGTCATTAGTAGTTATAAACTAATGACCAATGACTAATAGAACGATATTTGGTAACTGCGCAAATGTTCTTTACGAGGCAAATCTCCTAACTCCTTTATTTTCGTTATGGGGTCAAGAGTTCTGAATCTTCTAAACAAATCAACAAATAATCAAATCAGCAAATAAACAATTACCCTATCCTTGGCTTAATTTTTGCTTTTTATTTTATTGAATAATATGTATATTAATACGTATTTTTGAATGTGAAAAGATGGAAAGACAAAAATGAATATACTATTAGCATCGGCAGAAGTTGACCCTTATGCAAAGCGAGGTGGTCTTGCAGACATAGCAGCATCTTTACCTGCAGAATGGTCAAAATACGGGCAGAATCCAATCATTATTATGCCAAAATATGGTTTTATAGATACGCATCATTATGGGTTTAAACCGACATATTTAGTGCTATACGTTCCAATAGGGCATTGGGTCGAGTACGCTCACCTTTGGTATGGAACTCTACCGAACACAAATGTTCCGGTTTATCTTGTTGAAAATGCAGATTATTTCAATCGCTGGGGAATTTACGGCGACCCGAACGAATATTTAGATAACGACAGGCGATTTATTTTCTTCAGTCGTGCAGTTATGGAGGCAGCAAAAGCACTGAATTTCAAACCGGATATAATCCATGCACACGATTTCCATACTGCTTTCACTATGGCATTTCTCAAATCCCAATATAGATTCGATTATCATTTCGCACGAACAGCTGGAGTTTATACAATACATAATTTAGCATATCAGGGCTGGTTCAATCCCGAACGGGCGATGGACTTTTCTACATTTGGAATGAAAGAATTTTATCCCGGCTCCTGGTTCGAGCGTTTTGGAGTTGTGAATGCAATGAAAACCGGGCTAATGTTTTCAGATAAAATTACAACTGTCAGTCCGACTTACGCCCAGGAAATACGCTATCCTTATTTCAGTGAAGGTTTGCAGGATATTTTGAATTTACGTGCCGGCGATTTGATTGGTATTTTAAATGGTGCTAATTATCAGGAATGGAATCCGGAAACAGATAAGAGGATATATAAAAAATACTCAAGTTTAACTTTGCAGGATAAAGAAGAAAATAAGCGGCGTTTTGTAGAAGAGTACTTTGGAACAACAGAAAATATTGATATACCTTTAATAGGAATGACAACGCGACTAACCGAGCAAAAAGGCATTGATTTAATAATGAATAAAATAGAATATTTTTTGTCAAACAATGAATTTCGATTTGTTTTGCTCGGCAGCGGTGAGAAAAAATATGAAGATTTTTTCAATTATTTAGCATGGAAATATCCGGGAAAAGTCAGCATCCACGTTGGCTATAACAATGTAATGTCATACCGCATACTTGCTGCATCTGATTTCTTTTTCGTCCCCTCACGTTTTGAGCCCTGTGGATTAACACAAATGTATGCAATGAAATACGGCTCGATTCCCATTGTTCGCAATACCGGCGGGCTTGCCGACACTGTAAAAGAATACAACTGGAACAATGGCGAGGGCTGCGGGCTTGTCTTCTACCAATACAATGCAGATGACTTTGCATTTGCAATTCGCCGCGCTCTTTCTATTTATAAGCAGGAACCACACTGGGATATAATCAGGCGAAATGCTATGACAAATGATTTTTCATCTGGACGCTCTGCACTCGAATATCTAAAAGTTTTTAAATGGGCATTGGAAAAAGTTTTGTAAAATTGAATTTATAAGTTAAATTTGTTCTTTTTTGAGAATGAAAAAAATGAGCAAAACTCTATTAACACGGCTTAGTATAAAAAACGCAGAATTTTACGGCTATCACGGTGCAAAACAGGAAGAGCATACTCTTGGCGGTCGCTACCAAATTGATTTGGATATGTACTACGATGCTAAATTAGCAATCGACAAAGACCAGGTGCAGTATGCAGTAAATTACGAAAATGCACTTTATTGCATCGAAGAAGTTATTTCAGACGATAGCTATAATTTAATTGAAACCATAGCATACGACATCTTGAAATTTTTGATGGACAGAACTCCTCAAATTGAAAAAGCGACTATCAGAGTAAGAAAATTAAATGCTCCAATCCGCCGACCTGTTAGCTACGTTGAAGCGGAGCATACTCTTACAAGAAGTGCCTGCAATTCCGAAAATGAATAAGCAAGAAACTTCAGTTCTGCTTTCTATCGGTTCAAATATAGGAAATAAACGTTTTCATATTGAAAATGCTGTTAATCTTTTGCAAAAAACAAGTATTCTCCGGGATATTAAATTATCTTCTTTTTATTTGACAGAACCAGTCGGGGTTGAAAATCAATCGGATTTTCTCAATGCTGCCCTTACTGGAAAAACTAAAGTTGGTATCTATGAATTGCTCGAATTTTGCAAGACTATTGAGCATTATCACAACAGAAAGAAAAAGGAGCGTTGGGCAGCAAGAGAACTTGATTTGGATATTATATTTTTTGGAAATTCAATCATTAAAGAAAAAAACATTGAAATTCCACATCCAAGAATGCAGGAACGTAGGTTTGTTTTAGTTCCGGCTTCCGAAATTGCTGCCGATTACCTCCACCCTATTTTAAAAAAAACGATAAAAGAATTGCTGGAAGAATGTTATGATACTGCATTGGTTAGGATTGCAAATTAGAATAACAATAAATGTTTTAGGAGATTTGCCCCGTAAAGAATAATTGCGCAGTTTATCGCAAAAAGTTGTCATTGGCAACCCCCAGATAAATGAAGACCTTTATTTAAATGGAGATGATATAATTTAAACTTTCGCAAAGTTAAGAAACTTTACGAAAGTAGAAGAAATCTTCTTACTTTGCAAAAGTTTCTTAACTTTTGTAAAGTGTAAGAAAAAGCAACGTAGTTGCTTCATGTTTGTAGAAATAGTATTTTAAACATGCAAAACTCCGTAGGAGTGTTCTGTTTGTAGTAAAGATAGGTCGCAACTACGT
>CAZCLJ010000049.1:0-21366 GCA_964499465.1 uncultured Hyphomicrobiales bacterium | reverse complement strand
AAACGTCTTCGTTTATATTCGCCTCAGAATGACTGTGTTAATTGATGTCATCTCCTTTTAAATAAAGGTCTTCCTTTATCTTGCGCTTCAGAATGACAGAAAGAGTAATTACAAAGAACATTACAATTAATAATTAACAATTAATAATTAACAATTAATAATTAACAATTATTCCCCATACTTCATCGTGGAATTTGTATTTACTATTATTTTACTTACTTTGCTTAATTTTGGGTCACTTTTTGTAACTGTAAAAGTTTCAGAAACGGTGCCGTCGCCAAGCATTATTAATCCGCTATTTGCTGAATTTGCTGTTGTGAAATCAGCACCTAATAAATCAGAATTTAGCTGTAAAGTGCTGGTGGTTCCTCCAAATTGGATTTCTGAATTAAAACTACCTGTTCCCGTTCCATTTGTTAAAATCAGTGTTTTACTATCTCCGATTGTGTTTATTCCAGTTCCGGAAAATATATGACCATTTAAATCTAATGTAAGATTATTGTTTATATTTATATTAGCAGAATTTTCAAAATCGTTTAGCAATGAAATTGTTCCATTTTCTAAAGTTCCATTTATTGCTTCTGACCAGGTTTTATATAGATTACTTAAATTATCTGAAAAATATGCAAAATATAGCGTAACAACATTGCTAGTGTCTTTCGGTTCATAACTTCCTGTTACAATACATCTATAAGAATAACCATTCATTCCTGCTATAGTTCCAGTGATTTTTAAGGAGTCTGTGGTAGCACCAGTATATACACCTTCATTGGTTAAATTAACAAAACCGGAACCTGTATTTACCTGCCATTGATATGAGGTCGCGTAGATTGCAGATATAAAAAAGCTCGCATTATTCCCAACAATAATTGTAGTATCTGCTGGTTGGCTAGTAATTTCTGGATAAATGGGGTCAGTTCCATCTGTCCACTCGTAAGCACCCATATCTATTGTTACGTTTTGGATACGGGCTTGACCGCGTAAATCTTTTGCTTCAGAATTATAGCTGTTATTACCAGTATTAACGCAAGGCGAATTTCCATAAAGACGGAAATCATTATTAGTGGCATCGACAATTAGCGGATTTGTTGTTATACTATTTGCATCTGGTATAAAAGTGCCAGAATTAACAACATCTCCAGCAGAATTTGAATAACAGGAATAATTTAGCAATATAGTACCAGCGTCTATTTGAATTTGTTTGCCTGATGTAGCAGCATTATTATCCCAAATAATTGAGTTGTTTAATGTTAATGTTGAACTTGTTGCATTTGTTACACCTCCACCTATATCACCAGAATAATTATTACAAATTGAAACATTGTTAAAAGTAGGAGATGAATTTACATCATTTACTACTCCTCCGCCACTTGTCGAAGCACTATTGTTGCTAATTAAAACATTAGTTAAAATTGGAGAGCTATAAAAAGCAATAAAAATACCCCCACCCATATTACTAGTATTATTAGTAATTTTTATATTAGTCATTATTGGAGAAGAATTATTATAACAACAAATACCCCCACCTAATCTTGTAGAATTATTATTTTTAATAATCAAATTGCTTAATGTTGGTGATGATGAATTATTATACATCCCAGCACCATCTTTAAAAACATCTGAGCCGTTTGCATTTCCACCAGTAATAGTAAAGCCATCAAGAACGGCAGAGCTTGTTAAACCCAAGCCATCGGGATGATAAAATACGTGATAGCAATTATCATCACCAGTAGTTCCCTGATAGCCACCATTTGCAGCATCAAAATTATCGTCTCCATTCAAATCCCCACTCAAAATTGTTTCATTAGTAACAAAATCCCTGTCAGCTAAATCGAAAGTAGCCGGGTCTTCACCTCCAGCAAAACCACCATAAATTGCAACTCCCTCTTTCATTTGAAATGTTTGATACCTTGTTCCACTTTCCTCAACTTCAGTTGTTGGTTTGTAAGTTCCGGCTTTCATCCATATTTGGTCTCCACTGCCTGCCAAATCCAAAGCTGCCTGCAATGTTTTCTTTGCATTTGCCCATGATAGACCATCGCCAGAGTCATCAGGTCTTGCAGCATCAACATAAATTATTAAAATAAGTTTTTCAAAAGCACCCATAGTTGGCGGGTCATTTCTGGTAGTTCCTTCAAAGTCAGTTGTAAATCCGTCAATAGTTGTTCCCTGCATAGCTAATCCAACTTTGTAATCTGCAGCGGCAGTTCCTCCGACATTATCGAAATTCGGATTATTGGAAATACTATGTGCGTCCAACCCAGTTGTAGCTTTCCAATCATTTAAATTTGAATAAGGTGTAGAATTCAAATATCCAATTGCAGCGCCAGTCCCGGTGGAATATAAATTGTTATAATCCATTGTCAGGTTGGCCGTATTTGCATAATTGAAATAAGCAGCGTAATGCAAATTGCTACCACCTGTAGTAGAGCGTGCATTATATAAAATGTTGTTACGGAAATCTCTTATATTTTCATTACTATGGCTATATAAACAATATGACTTGTTTGTGCCAGTAGTAGGATTACCTCCAATATATACAGTATTATTAAAAATCCTGTTATCATTATATTCATAGCCAAATTCATAAAACCCATAAACATTAGTTGGAGTATTTCCACCCAAACTTATGATGTTATTAAAATAAGAAGACAATCCTGATTGTATTCTAATACCAATAATATTTGCTGATGTTGCGTTTTCGTTAGCCGACAAGCTATGAATAAAATTATTGGAGATTGTTCGCGTTCCAGAACCTCTACTACCAGCGAAAGCAATTCCAATTACATAATATTCATTTGTTGAAGAATTAGTATTCGACAAATTAAAAATAGTATTTCCTGATATTTCCTGGGTATTACTAAAACCATTAGCTGCAATACCTATACCACATACAGATGCTTGAGCGTTAGAATAATTATAAGAACTGGAATTTGTAAGATTTCTTATAGTATTATTATTAACAGTCAAATCTCCTGTAGAACTTACAAAAATACCGGTATTATAAGCTATATCAATTCCATTAGAAGTAGCAGAATTAGTAATATTAGAAATTAAATTTCCGGAAATATTTTTTAAATTGGTGCCTGCACAATAAATTCCAGTCATTACTTGAGAAGCAGATGTTGAAGTAGAACTTGTAATTATACTGTTTGCTAAGGTTGTGCTTCCAATTGTATTGTTTTGGCAGATAAAATCACCTTCTCCCGATTTGTAAATCCCCAAAAAATTAACTGCATTAGCAGCATTTGTATGGCTTGTCTCAATTCCACAAATTAAATTATTTTTTAGAACTGCAGTTGATGATTCTGAAGAACCAACATAAATACCATAGAATAGTCCATTTACTGTTCCTCCACATTGAAATAATATAGAAGCAGCTTCATCAGCATCTCCAATTATATTTCCATCTTCATATTCATCGCCACCAATGTTTATCATACCAACAGCATAAATACTATTAAAGTTTTGAGCTGAAATAGAGTTTTTCCAATCGATCTTTTTTATAATATTACCAGTTACATTGCTTGTCGTTATTGCAGAAGCAGAAATATATATTCCATTAAAGCCATTACTATAAGCATTCGTTTTACGCCATTTATTAACTCCTCCACATTCCGGAGCACTGCCTCCAATGAAGTTATCCATTATATCGCAAGTGCCGCTTGTATTGGAAAATAATATAGAATAATACGTAGAAGAAAGAGTAGGAACAAATTCAGTAGTTTCATATATGCTATTGCCTTTAATCAAAAAACCAGTAGAATTGCTTGCCACTCTAATTGCCACTGAACCGTAATCTTTTCTAAGCACGTTGTAAAAGTTATTATATCTGATTACGTTACCTGTGTTTGGAACACCTGTGCTTCCAATTGAATTAATGGCATCAGAAGAACGGTTTGCATCATCAACCCCGGTAAAATTATTATAGTTAATTGAATTATTATTATTTCCTTCCGATTGGTCAGATGTATGGAAAAATACTATTCCAGATGTTATTGTTTTTGTAGCTCCTTTTAGATAACAATATTTTACTACATTATCACAGGCACCATTAAGAAAACGGATAGTTGATGTGTTATTAACTGTAGTATTCAAAGTATTTGAAATAGTTAAATCTGCATCTTCCCCATCTTGATTTACTCTGCCGTCAATTGAAACATTGTCGGCACCGTTAAGAACAATTAATCCATTCCCTTCAATACTACCGGTAATGCTTTTTCCTGAAGCAGTAGGGTAAATATCAATATATACCCAGTTACCTGAATTCAGCACAGCGGCAGCTGCTTCAGTAGTATTATCACTAATTTGGATTTCAATACCATTGTCATCTTGCGGTTGAGCATTAATCGCATCGAAAGCAGCTTTCAAAGTAGTATAATTACCATTACTACTTGCATGAGATCCAGTTACAGTAACCTGAGCATTAACATAAAAAGCCCAAAAAACTAACATACAAATTGATAGAAGAAAAGTAAAAATTCTTTTCATAAAAACTCCAATAAAAACTATATTTTTTAATTATTTATTCTTTTTTTAAATGTTAAACATTAAACAATGTAAATTACAAAAAAAAATAAATATACAATACGTAGTTCTACGTATTGATTTATTTTTTTTGTCATACGAGAAAAAAGTTATAAGTCTTACCTTACGCATTCCCCTCTTAAGAGGGCAGAAGTGTTTTTTGAACTCCTTCCCAAGTTGCACTTGGGAAGGAACATTTTTTTCAAGCTGTGCTTTACATTTCTTTTGAATAAAGATTTAAAGCATAGCTTTTGCGAAACTTACATTCCCAAGTGCAACTTGGGAATGAGAGAAAACCGATTTCAAAACCTTATTAGCTTATTAATAGAGATTTTCCAGTCAGACAAGCAGCAAGCTATTCGAATGAATGAGAAGAAAAGAATAAAATTTATGCTAACATTTCTTAAAAATAGTACAACTTAAAAGTAGGGAAAAGATGGACTCCACTTTCCCAAGTGGAGTCCATCTGAATAAAAACAATTGAACTTATTCCCAAGTGCAACTTGGGAATGAGGGAAAGGTTTCTTTCTAAAAAAATAAAACCTTATTTCAATAATAAACCTTAGTAGAAAAATGAAAAAACGATTTCAAAACCTTATTAGCTTATTGATAGATATTTTCCATTCATGCTATCTTTTCTTAATGATAGTATGACTGGAAAAATCACAAAAATCACAGTTCAAAAAAAAATCCAAACTATCCCGCAAGGGATTGAATTATTGTAGAAAATGTTTCCTGTTACCAATATTATTCCGCCAGGGATTATATTATACCAACACATAATACAATCCCTTGCTGGATAAATCGGTATCGTTATTTGTTCTTTCTACAATAATACAATCCCTGCGGGATAAAAGAAGAAGAAAAGATGTGCCACACTTTCTTAAGTGTGGCACATCTAAGCGATTAAGAGATGATTTCCTTTCTCATAATCTTCATCAAAAAAATCACAAAAATCACAGTTCAAAGACAAAAAAATTTCCTAAAAATTAAATTTCTTATGCTTTTTTTACTAAAATTTCTTGATTTTTCATCGTATTTTGACAATATTAGTTTAATTATATATAAAATAAAGAGTTTAACCCTTTTACGTGTTGCCGTAATAGTGTTTTTCAAGTAGTTTTTTGTTGAAAACAGCAATTTTAGGTCTTCTGGAAGAGTTTTTAATGCTTCTGGAAGAGTTTTCAGTACTTCTGGGAGAGCTCTCATGTCTTCTGGAAGAACTCTTAGTCTTCTGGAAGAGCTCTCAGGTCTTCTGGGAGAACTTTCAAGTCTTCTGGGAGAACTTTCAAATCTTCTGGGAGAACTTTCAAGTCTTCTGGGGGAGTTTTAGGTCTTCTGGGAGAGTTTTTATGTCTTCGTAATGAGTTTTCAATGCTTCGTAGTTGTTAGAAAACATCATTTTTTATGTAGAAGAAGTAAATATTTATTTCAATAACTTCCAATTTGAAATAGAAATAATTCCATTTCATTTAGTTGAAAAGAATTTTCATTTAGCTGAATATAAGTTAAATATAGAAGTATCAAATTTTTTGTTCAAAATATTGAAATCTTTGTCAGATGAGTTGAAAGCTCTGTTAGATGAAATAAAAATTAATACTTTTAAAGCAAAATACAATTATTACTCATCTTTTTTTTGAATAAAATTCAATTACTGAGCGTAGTCGCAGAGCTCCTGCCACCTCGTAATTTGTTATTTCGCATATTTTATAACAAAAAGTTAAATTTTAATATAAGTATTTCCAATAGGTCATTCGTTATTCGTCATTCGTCATTCGTCATTCGTTATTCGTCATTCGTTATTCGTATTTTTTTTGCTAATGACTAATGACTAAAATATTTCTTTGTCCATTCTCTTTAGGGAAAACCAAGATGGATTCTGACATCCGTCAGAATGACAAACTACGATTTCATTGGCAACTTTTACGGAAGAATTAAAGAAAAAAGCCATACGAACAATTTGTTGCTCGTATGGCTCTTAAAATATAATAATTTAATTACTCACTTTACGCAATTTCTCTTTTGAGAAATGAAAAAGTGTGGTGTTGATACATTTTTTTTAATCCACTTTTCTTATTCCCCTCTCAAGAGAGGTAGGGGCAGGGCTGATACGTTCTTATATTTTATACCACAATTCTTATTCCCCTCTTGAGAGTAATGTCACGGAGATAAGGGAAAATATAAGAAAACTAAAATTCAAAATAACACCTCATCTCGCTTCCTCATTTTAGAGTTGGTAAGTAAGTTGTTGTTTTATAACAATATAACTCCACCTCTATTAAGGAAAAGTTGTGGAAGCTGTTATAAATCCACATAATTAAGTTATATTTTTCCCTTATCTCCGTGACATTACTCTTGAGAGGGGTAGGGGTGTGTTCTTCGGCTTTCGGTTTATGGTTCATAGTTTGTGGTTTTCAGAGTTGGTTATTAGTTATTAGTCATTGGTTATTAGTAAAAGAAAAAATACGAATGACTAATGACTAACACCATAAACCAATAACGAATTATATAAAGAACACACCCCTGCCCCTCTCAAAAGGGGAATGCGTAAGGTAATTTAATTATATTGTTACAATAGAATAACATTAATTCTTTATTATAAGGTTAGCTTTAAAACAAATTTCATTTAAAATATTCAATTGTGCTTTAATGCTTTCAGTTCCATTAGTATAATTCCAAAAATTAATGCAGATGCATAAAGAAACATCAGTATCCGGATTATAGAGGCAATAAGATAAATATCCATTAGTTGCACCGTTGTGACCATAACCAACTTCGGGAATATGAAGGATACCAAGTCCGTAATGATGGTCTGGAAAGTTCGTATAATCTTTCATAATACTAATATTTGAACTGCTAACCCCTGCTTCTCCTTTTATAAATAGCTTAATCCATTTAACCATATCAGAAGGAGTTGAAATGATATTTCCTTCTGCTATATTCATTGAATGATTTCTTTCTGTTACGTTTTCAGTGCTATCTTGTAAAAAATAACCGGGAATAAACGGCTCAGGTATTTGGACATCAGTTCCAAGATATGGTGAAGAAGTTTCATTTAAACTATTAATTTGGAAAAGTTTTTCTGTAATAAAATCTGAATAGGATTTTCCAGATACACGCTCAATAATTTTTGCTAATATCTGATAACCAGTATTAGAATAATAATACGCCAGTCCGGGTTCAGAATTGCATATTTGAGTTTCGGCTAAAACCTTAATCATTTCATCAATTGTAAAATTATGGAATTCTCCTTTTTTTTCCTGAGTATATGAAATATAATCTTTACCTTTATAATCTTGCTTGACAGTGTCTGGAATTGCATCATTTCCAATATCAAATACACCGGCAATATGCTGCATTAATTGCCTAATCGTCATTTTATCTTTAAATGGGATATTGTAGTCCGGAGTATTCGGAATATAAGTTTCATCAGTATTAGGAATAGTATCAGTAATTTTATCATTAATATTGAGTTTGCCTCTTTCGTGCAAAAGCATTATAGCAGCAGCAGTAAATACTTTCGTATTGCTTGCAATCCTAAAATGTGAGTGTTCTGTAATTGTTTCGTCAAAGTTCGATTTGAAAAACTTTGATTGATTTCCTACAGAGAGTTGCATTGCTATACCGAAGTTGCCAGTTAAACTATGCTCGGTTAAATAACCATTCCAAATGCTATCAATCATCGACTGAATTTTTGGAAATTTTTGCGAATAATCTGCTGATGTAGTGCTATCTTCACTACATGCATAAGATAAAATTATCATTAGGAAAAAAAGAAGATACTTGTTCATAACTCACCTCATTTAAATAAAATAAATTAACAAAGGTATATTAAAAAAACAAATTTTTTTTTAAAAATTGTGATATTATGCAGAGAAAATTTAGAACTCCAGCCCCATAACGAAAATAAAGAAATTAGGAGAGTTGACTCGTAAAGGATAATTTCGTAGTTAATCTCCATAATAAATTCAGAACTCCTGGCTCCATAATTAAAATAAAGGAGTTAGAAGAGTTGCCTCGTAAATAACAATTTCGCAGGTTGCAAATATAGTTGTTTGTCATTAATCATTGGTCATTATTTTGTAACTACTAATAACAAATGACGAATAACAAACGACCTGTTGGAAATACTTATATTGAAATAATCAGTAGTTTTTAGAGTGGGTTTATAAATAAATGCAATTTTATACAAGAAATTTGCCTTAAGAATTTCTTATTGTTCTTTTTATTAAGCAAATACTAAATTATTTTTTTGATATTCATTGGCACATTGTTCTTCTGTATTTAGATTATCAAAGTATTTTGAAGCATCTAAAATCTCAATACCAGCTATTTTACCATCAATATCGTAATTTATAGAAATACAATCACTTAAATCATCTGTAGAAGCAGAACCATCAATGATTTGCTTAAATTCAATATATAAAGCATCAACTTCTTTATCATATAACAATTTCATTTCAACTCCTATTCATTGTGATAAAATACTTTAACAGTTATTAAGGTATTCAATTTTCCTAGTAGTTAAAATGAAGTAAATATAGAGTAGTAGTGCTTTATAAATAAAATAATATGTTTTTATCCTTAAAAAATACTTCATTAATTAATAGAACCTTTTAACACCTCCCCTGCCCCTCCTTATTAGGCTAACCTTGTAGCTTAAAAAAGAGGAGGTAGAGGATAAGTAATATAAAAATAATAAGAATAGATATATAAACGTCAAATAAAAAAATATATTATCAACAAGATTCTGGGGGTAAAGATGGGTTTTGTTGGAGAAAAGAATTGGCATAAAAAGGAATTCAAAGAATCCGAAGTATGGGACAAGCGATGTAAAAATAGTTTATCATCTATTGCAAAAGCACTATATGATAATCAAACGAAATCGTTTTCATCGGCATGTGGACAGACATTGCGACAAAATGGAAGTAGAATATTTTCGAGTAAAAAGATGACAAAAGAAAAGCTACAAGCAGGTCATTACAAAGAAACCATGAAACGAGCATCGAAAGAGTCGATAGTTCTATGCGTCCAAGACACAACCGAACTGAACTACACTGGTCATAAAGCGACAACAGGTTTAGGTCCAATAGGCAGTTCTGATAAAGCGCAAGGAATGTTTCTGCATAGTTGTATGGTATTACGTCCGGATGGACTACCATTAGGAATATTAGGACAAAAATATTGGTCAAGAGATCCTGCCACCAAAGGCAAAAAGCACCGACGAAAAGAGTTATCAATAGAGAAAAAAGAAAGCTATAAATGGTTAGAAGGTTTGCAATGGGTAAATAATAGATTATCAAGGAAGATAAAAGAGATATGGCTAGTAGCCGACAGGGAATCAGATGTATATGAATACCTTGCAAGTCCGAGAGAAAAAAATGTCTATTTATTAACACGAGTGGCTCAGTCAAGGACAATAGAAGAAGAAATAGCTGGTACACAGAAAGTAGGACAATTAAAAAAACTAATAAAAGAATTGCCTGAAATAGGCACCAAAGAAGTAGAAATAGAAAGAAAGAAACGAACAATAATAGTAACATTATCAATAAGTTACAGTAGGATTAAGATATATCCACCGAAGTATAAAAGCAAGGAATATGAGCCAATAGAGATGACTATAATTCATGCAGAAGAGAAAGGTAATACTGATGCAAAAGAAAAGATAGAATGGATATTGTTAAGCAGTAAGCCAGATTTGGATAGAGATGGAGCGATATTAATGGTAGATTATTATGCTCAAAGGTGGAAGGTTGAGCGATTTCACTATACTTTAAAATCAGGTGCTTTCAATATAGAGAAATTACAGTTTGATGATGCAGAAACCTTGATAAATGCAATATCAATGTATTCAATAGTAGCTTGGAGATTAATGTATGTCACATATTATGGACGATTAGAGCCATTAGCAAAATCTGAAGTAGTTATAGATACAACAGAAAAAGAGATATTAGAAGCATACACTAAGAAACCGATACTAACGGCATTGCAAGCAGTAATGGCCATTGGAGCATTAGGCGGTTTTTTGGGTGGAAGTAAACGATACCCATATCCAGGAATAAAAAGCATGTGGATAGGTTTAGTAAAATTATACTCAATGAAGATAGGCTGGCTCTTAGCTAAGAAGCAATTTCTGAAAATTTAAGCTACAAGGTTAGCCTTATTAGGAGGGGAATAAGAACTGTTCTATGTTTTAGCGTTCCCCTCCTAACAAGGAGGGGTAAGGGGAGGTGTATTTATAGTCTTTTTTACCACTTTTGTTCTTTTCTATATTATTTATATATTACAAACACTTATGTCAACTAGGAAAGTTGAGGAAGGTATTCTAATCTGATTCAACTTTTTTCTTTCTAATTTTTGGATTTGAATGAATAAACGTTCTCAAAGCATTATTAACTTCTTTTGAAGTTTTAAAGTATCTTGCTATATCTGGTTCTAATTCAATATTTATTACTTCTTTATTAAGAAAAGGATTGGAGGTTCCATCAGAAAAATCAATTTCATCTGGCATATCTTCTTCAAGATAATCGCAAGTTGAGTCCAGAATTTTATATTTGGTTTTCATAATTTCTTATTTCTTTTTTGGTTGCTAATCTTGCAGTTATTATTCTGATATTATTTTTTCTTTCAGTAAACGAAACTACTATAAGTTTATTCTTATTGGATTTTCCAATAATATAAGAACGTTCTTCTAAATTGGAATGTTCGGTATCGGGTTTATAAATTGCCAATGGGTCTTCAAAAATGGTAACAGCTTCTTGAAAGCTAATTTGGTGCTTCTTTTGATTTAATACATTTTTTTCATTATGCCATTCAAATTGTTCCATTTTTTCATAAATTGAATTACTATAATTAATTGCAAACTGAACAGGCAATTTTTTAAATCGCATGTTACAAGCTACCTTTTTTGCTCAACATACAAATATTATAAATAGATGTTAAATAACAATTAATTTTGCTTTTCCCAAATTAATCTTCCCCTAGTTTCATTATCAATACTCTTGTTAGTCCAGATTACACTAATATTGCCATCTGGTAGTATGTGGAGATTGTGTTCACCCCAATCATTTACACCAAAGCCCAGTTTCCAATCATACACTCCAATAAATACTGAATTATTCAAATATCTCAAATTACTAACCCATTTTACTCCACTATCTTCAAGTCCAATAGCTTGAAAGTAGTCACCCTTTAAATGCTTTATTTCAACCGTCCCATTCGGATGACTGTATTTCCCAAGAAACCTTCTATGTTTAAACCGAGCATAGAAAGTAATATTTATAAAATTTAGAAGGATTGACGCGATTATACTTGCGAAAATTCCTAATAAAAATCCAATAGTTAAATCATTCATATCATTTTTGTTAATTGTCAAGTTGATTATAGTCTTATATGGAAAGACCTATAATATTTTAAACATTTTTTCGGCTTAAAATCCGACTCACTTTTATTATAATATTGAATGTCATCGTAGTGCCTTTTAAGGTTACTTGTAACTTCTGACTTTAGGGGAAAAACCATTAGTGCTATCAACTTGTTGATAGTATGACTGAAAACACTGTTTCTGAATCTCATGTATCGTGGTAGCAATGACTTGTGAGATTCCTCACTTCGTATCGGAATGACAAGACAAATTGTCAATTATCAATTATCAATTAATTTAGCTTCTTCTACCTGAACGATTTGCCAAGTATCGTCTTTATCGTGAATGTAAGCAACGATTTTCAGTTTTTCCGGTCGCCAATCGCTGCCATTTGGAATTGCAAAGTCGTAATGCTTGGTAATAGTTGCGTCTTTTGGTAGCACTGTGCTGCTTACCTGGTCGCCCCAGGTGCTTGTGATGCTTCCACGAAGCACGTTATTATGAACATAATTTTGAATGAGTTCAGGCGATTTTCTATTATCAAGTTGGATTTGGACAATGCTGTCTTCTGAAATTTGAACTACTAAGTAATGGTTGGGTGAAGATGGAGATAAATACTTAATATTGACATCGACAGAAATACTATGAGACGATTCATTATAGCTCGGATTAAGTTCAATATTTGCTTTTGGAGTATTTCCTTTTAAGCTGTTTATAGCAGCACCCCAGTAATCTGAATGAAGAACAGGTTTGCTGTTATATGCAGTTCTATTAATCATTCCGCTTGGATATCCCTGAACGTTAAAGTGGTCGTTTATTTCAGTGCCTGCAGCAGTTCTGAAGTCATAAGTATATTGAGCGTTGGGTACAGCATAAAAGCCGGCATGAACAGCAAGAATTACGAGTTGCTTGCCTAATAGCTCTTTTAAGTCGTGAGCTAAATCGTGAGCTTCAGGACAGTTATTGCAACGGAAACCAGTAAAATCCTCAAGCAATATTTTTTGAGAAATTGAATCTGTTGTGTCAATGTGTGTGCCTTCCCGGTAAGGATATGTAATTTCATCGCAACTTGAAATTACCAGCAAAAAGGAAAAGCAAAAAAGCAATGCAATTAATTTATTTAATTTTGTCATAATTCACCTTAAAATGTTGATGTTATTGATAATGAAAATCCATTGGAAGCTGGCATTTCCCGACAAACTCCACCTACGCAGAGCAAACCGCCGCGCTGTCTTCCGTAACCAAATGAAATACGGGTTGATTTTTCAATGTAGGCAACGGAAGCGTTTAAATAGTGTATTTGCTTCTCATCGTATTCGTTGCCGTAGTTCCATTCGTCAAATGCAGTGATATACCAATGTGGAGCAATAGTATATTCAAAGAAAAGTAAAGCCCAGTTTCCGTTAATATTATCAGGTGCGTGGAAAGCGGAATCCTGCGTTGACCAAAGATGCTGAAGTTCTGTTCTTAGTGAATTTGTTGGGTTAAATTTGTATTCACATTCAAGAACGGCAATTGTTGAATTTACTTTGCCATAGCTTGATTTCCCTTCCAGCAAATCTTTATCGTATATAATATTTATTAAGGCAAAAGTAGTTTTTATATCTTTGTCCCATTTCTTTGTAACTTCAAGATTTATATCCTGATAATGTAGCCGTTCCCCAACTTTGAAAAATGGTGAATCATAGCGGAAAGCATTGCCGGTTTTCTGGTCCATAACTGTTTGTGTAGTGTCAAGCGATTGAATGCGGGCATAGTTCAAGGCAACTGTTGTTCCATATTTCCCACCAAGAAAAGATTCTTTGGAGAAAGTGTAAGTAAAATCTGCCTGCAAACCAACTTCGCCATTCATTTGAGTTGAATAGGGATAAAGCGTAGCCAGACGCCAGAGGTGTTGCTTTGTTATTGATGGAATATAGTTGATAGTTAAGTAATTACCGGCAGCTTCTCTTTCGCTTCTGAAGTTCATATTGTCGATTCTGTGAAGGTTAAGCAAAAAGCCGTAGCCATCGCCATAAAGAGCAGTGTTAATGACCAAAGCAGTTCCGGGATTGAAACTATAGTTATTGATTGCAGACGGGTCGTTATATTTATAACCAAACTCCGCGTCAACCGAAAAACTTTCAGCACTCAAAGCCAAACGAGACGAGTATGCGAAAACGTTATGCGGTAAAAAATAGAAAGATTCAACGTCTGGCTGCATTTTGCTAACAACACTTCCACCAAGAGAAATATTATAATCGGAAGAGAACAAATCGCCCAGAACGTCATTTAAACTAATGGACATATCGGCAGCTCGCACAATTCCTTCGCTCAATGCCCAGAAATTACGCTGTTTTCCAATCAACGCCTTAAATTCCAAACCTGTTACAGGTTTTATTTTCACGTTTAATCCATCGAATGAATTGTCAATTCCAAGTTGGCGTTCCTCGTAACTTCTGAGGAGAATACCGCTTCCGAACTGCTCGTAGAAATTTCCAGCAGTTACGTCTATAAAATCAGAGCTATAGCCGAAACTGCGGTAGGCAATGCCGTTTCCTTTGTATTGGGCATCAATTCCGAGAATTGGATTCATATAATTTTCGTATCTCAAACTTGCAGAAAAATTACTGACTTTATAGTTGAGAAAAAGGAAACCGTTTGAAAGCAGCTTGTCAGGAACATCTTCCGCACCGATTACGCTGTCTTTGTAATAATACTGCCCATCGAACTGCAGATTTCCGCTAATTGAGGATTGGTCGAATATACTTTGCGAAAAAATCACACCCGACAATATGATAAATAGAGTAATACACGTTATTCCTTTTTGCATAAGACCTCTGATTTTATTTTGTAATAATAAATTGTTTCATTTTTTCAAATTTTTTCTCGCCAATACCTTTAACATTCATAATGTCTTCTGGCTTTTTGAATGGCTTAGATTTCCGATATTCAATAATTTTCATAGCAGTTGCCTCGCCAACGCCGGGCAGCTTCATCAGTTCAACTTTTGAAGCAGTATTGATGTTAATTTTGTCGCTAGGAATTTCTTTCTTTTTGCTCGTTGGAAAATAATTCTCTTTTTCAATAACAGTATCGGCTTTTACTAATTCCGGAAAAGATTCGGATTTTTCTGGCTCAACACCAATATGAGTTGTTTCGGTTGCTTCAGCAAGAGAATCAAGAGATTTATAAATGTCAATTTTGTTTTGAGCAAAGGAATTTTCTTCCTGGCCGCTTGTCATTTGAATTACAGCACCCAGAACAAGCCCCAAAAGGACGACCCCAACAAAGAACAATTCACTTTTGGTTACAGCGAAAATTGTTTGAAGTTTTGATATGATTTTATTTGAATTCATTGACTATTCTTTAATTACATTTACAACATAATAGTTTATAAGAAATAGAAAATCTATCAAAATTAAGAAAAATCAAGTAAAAAGAAAAACAAAAAGATTTTTGGAATTGGGGAAGGAGAAATTATTTAAAGAAAAGATCTAAAAATGTCATTGTCAATCCCAACGAAGAATCTCACAATTACCCACTATCACAATCTTTGTTCAACCCAGAATAACAATTTTTTGAACTCCTTTTTGATTATTTATCTACTTGGAAATAGTAAAATGAACTGTCATAAACTCCATTTTGGTCAATCTCAAAATATATTTTTTGTTTGTCTTTATCAATTATAAAAACTTTTGTATCAAAGTATTTGTTTATAAATGGACAATCTTCAAAAATTATTGAATCTGCTTTTTGATTATAGAAGCCATCAAATCTTTCTTCGCAAACCATACAACTAGCGAAAGCAATAAATTTCCTATTTTTATAAAGTGTTAAATCAATTCTACTTCTATCATCAATAAATGCTCCAGAGAAAAATGCTTGTCCCTCAAATAATCCATTTCTAATAGAAAAAAATATTAAAAATAAAATTAAAATTACTGAAATTGTAATTGATGAAAATAAATTAACTTTATAGCGGTTTTCAGCAATCTCAGCAACTGTTACTGTGAATACTACTATTGAAAAGAAAATAGTAAAAATCATTATAAAGAAAAGAAAAAACTCAAATAGTAATAAAATATCACTGATTAATATAAAATATATAAAAATGGAAATTGATAGAAGTATAATTAATGTATTAATATGCTTTTTAATTCGTTTTTTTACAATTTCTTCTTTAGTCATAGGAAAATCGTTAATTTAATTAAACATTTTAAATTTGCAATTACTAATATATTTTATAATTTACATATTAATAAGTCAAAAAGTATCAAGAATTATTTTCGATTAGATATTTTCTCTTTACCAAGTAGCATTTAATGATAAAATATTTTTGTCTGACATTCTGAAACGAAGTGAGAAATCTCACAACTCATTGATACCACTAAGTATGAGGTTCTTCACTTCGTATCGGAATAACAACTTTTAGCATATTTTGTGGAATTATTAACCACGTTAGAACTTCTCTTACAAACTTATGGCTGCTACGTGTTTTCTTAAACGATTTACTCTTCTTTTCAAAGTTAAATATGAGTTTTTATTTTTGACTGCATCATCAATTGCATCAATCATAAGTTCAAGATTCAGTTTTTCTTTTGCTAAAATATATTTTGCTCTAAATTCTGGTTCTTCCATTCTTTTTTCTTTATATTGTTCAAGTTCAGATTTCATAGATTTATCCTTTTAAATAGTAATTTTTTATTTTAATTGCTTTTTCAATTTCATTAATAGGTGTTTTCTGTTGTTTTTTTATAAAACCATTTGTAAATACTAACTTATATTCTTTTACAAAAAAATACAAACATCTTGAAACTCTGTTTTCATGTTTCACTTTTAGTTCAAAAATTCCATTAGAAATGTATTTTGATAATTTATCTGGAATTCTCAAATTATTATTTTTATAGAAAATCAATTTCTCAATAGCTACAAAAATTTCTGCTTGTTCATTATCAGATAAACTTTTAATATATTCCAAAAAAGGATTCTTGTTGTTATATTTTACAGAATCATAGCTAAACATTGAATTTAGATTTTAAAATGAAATTAAATATACTTTTTCTATAATAAGCAAAAATATAAATTATTTCAATCATTTAAAAGAAAATTATTCTAAATTAATAAAGTAATAAAAATGAACAAAAATCAATTATTATACCATATTCTTGCCGGAAATTGAAGGAATATTAGGCATAATCTACTTCTCTATTTTGAAATAATTTTAAGCTAATTTCTCTCATTCCAAGATATGTATTTGTATTATCAGAAGTGTATCCGGTTTCCTCAACGCAAATTTCAATAGCTTCAGAAAGGTTTTCAATAGCTTCATCTATAGTTTTACCGTAACTATGGCAACCCTTGAAAACTGGACAACTTACGATAAAAATATTGTCTTCATCAAGTTCAATAATGACAGGGAAAGATATTGTTTGTTTTTTTTGCATAGATAGCTCCCAAAAATAATATTGACGTTCTTTATACATATTTATTTATTTTTTAACTCTCCCAATTTTACGTAATTGAAAGATTTCTTTAGTATTATATCTCTTTGAAAACCAGACTATAATATCTTGTTATTCTGAGCGAAGTGAGAAATCTCACAAGTCTGTTGTAGCAAGAAGTTGTGAGATTCTTCTCTGCGCTTAAGAATGACAGATTATTTTATCATTATTGTTAGCGATTTGGTATAAAAGAGAATTTTTATACTCAACTCTTATTCATTATGAAACTTTTTTTTATATATTTCGTAATTTTTATTAAATTGTAAAGATTTTTTTCTATAAAATGAATATAGAGGAATTAATGAAAAAACAATTAAATATAATTGTATTTTTACTTATTATAATAAGTTACGTATGTAATAGCCAAGTCTCCGGAACTCCACAAACATTTTCGTTAAGCGATTGCTTGGAAATTGCAAGCCAAAACAATACAGAAATGATTTTAGCAAATGCAAAATTGCTTTCTTCCAGTGCAGCAGTAACAAGTGCATTTGGTGAATTTCTACCCTCAATTAATTTCAATATGGGTTACAATCGCCAGTTGAAAGAAGAAGGAACAAAAACAATAAATGTCGGTGGACAAATCATTACAACTCCCGGCTCAGACCCAAATTCTTATTCAATGAGTGCCTACGCAAGCTATCCGATTTTTACCGGATTTTCAAGAGAAGCAAATTACAATTTGGCACAAACAAATTTAGATTATTATAAAAGAATTGCTGAATATACTCAATCTAAAGTTATGTTAGATGTTTATCGTCAGTATTATGAAGTTATTAAAAAACAACAGGTTGTTAAAATCCGTAGAACTGATTTAGAACTCGGACAAAAGGAATTGGAAAAAATTCAGGCAACTTATGAAGCAGGCAAAGCCCACATCGGCTATGTCTATTCCCAAGAAGCAGAGGTTGGCTCTCGTGAATTAGCTTTACTTACTGCTGAAAACGATTTGAACAACACCAAAGCAGTTCTTTTAACTACGATGGGGCTTTCAGCTAATATGCAGGCAAATTTCCTTGAATCTTCTATCCCTAATACTGTTACTGAAAATCAAATTGATGATTTTCATAAAGAAATTGGTTCTTTCGAAACTTGCATTAATACTGCATTAACGAGCAGAATTGACTATGCCGCTTCTTTTACTGGTATTGAGGCATCAAAATCAAATGTTACAATTGCTAAAAGCGGTTACTATCCCACTCTTTCTGCAAGTGGTGGCTGGTCTTGGACTAATCATACTCTCTCAAAATTTAGTGAATTAGGTAATTCCTACATTGGCTTGAATTTATCAGTCCCTATTTTCGAGAATTTTAGAACTAACAACCAGATTGAATCTGCAAAGTATCAGTTAAAACAGCAGGAAATACAGCATTATCAATTAGAGCAGAATGTAAAGACTGCGATTCAAACAGCATTACTAAACCTAGAAACCGCAGAAAAACAACTTGATATTACAGAACGGGTTCTACGCTCTTCTGAAATGAATTACAATATTTATAACGAAAGATTCAATATTGGTTCATCAAATATAAACGAATATTACGATGCAAATACTCGTTTTATTACAGCACAGATAAATCGTATAAATGCAATATATTCTTATTATTTAGCACAAAAAGAAGTCCAATTTGCTATTGGGAAACTAAATTAATGGAGGTAAATATGAAATGTGAAAAATGCGGGAACGAATATCCCTCGCAATACTACTTTGAAACTCCTACTGTTTGTAAGGAGTGCTTTAAAAATATGTCCGAAGAAGAAAAACAATTTTACTTAGCTCAGCCGGCTCCTTATTTCGTAGATGAATTGGCTTTGAGAACCGGATTTGGAAAACGCTTCGCTGCTGCACTCATTGATTTTCTTATTGTCATTATAATTATTCTGCTGGTTTATAATGCAACCGGCTTTTTCGAATCTGCGACAATTTTTGGCGAGCAAGTTCAGGAAAATGCAACAGACGTTGTGGCTATAGAAGAACTAACCAACAATTTTATGGCAGATAATATGTCTAATTTCTATTTTAGTTATATTCTAATGCTAGTTTTCTTCTCTCTAGAAATATTAATCGGTGCAACTGTTGGCAAACTAATACTCGGTATTCAGATTGCTGATTCTAATCGTAGAAAAGCAAGTACAACAAAATTACTAACACGATATCTTATTAAGAACTCGGCAGGTGTTATTTCTATTATCTGGCTTCTAACTAATATTAGTTTAATAAATACACTATCAACTATTGTTTCAATTGCTTTGATTGTCGGCTTTTTCTTTGTTCTTTCTCAAAAAAGACAAGCATTTCACGATATGATTGCCGATACCGCTGTATTTAACAGAAATGATATTATTTCAGAAGAAGCCAATCAGAACTTTAATTGATTTCAAAAGGATATATAAAAAATGGCAAAGAAAAAATCAAAAAAGAAAGTCTATATTACAATAAGTTTTCTTGTTATCATTATTGCTGCAATTATCATTTTCTTAGTTGCCGGAAAAAGCGATGCTGCAATATCGGTAACAGTTTCTAAAGTAGAAAAAAAGACAATTACTCAAACTGTAACTGCGATTGGGAAAATAGAAGCTGAAACAGAAGTTAAGATTTCTTCTGAAACTTCAGGTGAAATTGTATTTCTGGCAGTTAAAGAAGGTGATACTGTTAAAGCAAATTCACTTTTAGCCCGAATTAAACCAGACATCATCGAAACACAGCTTGAGCAATATAAAGCTGCTGCAGACGCTGCAAAAGTGCAAATTGACGCTCGCAAACTGGCACGCGAAAGAGCAAAATCTGAATTAAACAGAGTTTCTGAATTATACGCTAAAAAGTTCGCTTCTACTGATGAATTCGAAGCAGCTACAAATAATTTCGACCAAAGTGAAAAAAACTATCAGTCAGCTCTTTTTCAATATGAACAAGCTCTTGCAACTTTAAAACAAATCCAGCGAAGTGCTGACAGAACTACTATTTTCTCACCAATTAACGGTATTGTTACCAAACTTAGCGTTGAAAAAGGTGAAAAAGTTGTTGGGACAGCTCAATACGCTGGAACTGAAATGATGGTCATTTCTGATTTAAGCGTTATGAATTCTATTGTCGAAGTCGATGAAAATGATATTACTATGGTGAAAATCGGCGATACTGCACGCGTTGAAATTGATGCCATTCAAGATGTGATATACAAAGGAACAGTAATTGAAGTTGGACATTCTGCTATTCAAAGTTCACTCGGAACTCAAGACCAGGTTACCAATTTTAAGGTAAAAATAAGATTATTGGATAGAGAACCAAGATTAAGACCTGGAATGAGTTGCAACGTTGATATCGAAACTGAAACCCGTGAAAATGTGCTGGCTATTCCTCTTCAATCCGTTACCGTTCGCGATTCAAAACTCGAAACCGCTCCAGACATCGGCAGTCAGGATATTAAAGCTGTAGAAGAAGAAGATAAAAAGAAAAAAGTTGAGCATCCCGCTTCCGTTGTATTTGTAAAAGACGGGAAAAAAGTAAAAATAGCTACCGTAAAAACTGGTATTAGCGATAAAGGATTTATCGAAATTACTGAAGGGCTAAAAGAAGGTGAAGAAGTTGTTAGCGGAAGCTATATGGCTGTGAGCAAATTATTGAAAGATGGCTCTGTTATTAGAATTGATTCTTTGTCAAAGAAAAAGAAAGAATAATTGTTAGTGATTAGTGATTAGTGATTAGTGATTAGTGATTAGTGATTAGTGTATTGTCATTCTGAGGCGAATATAAACGAAGACGTTTACTTTTAAGAAAATGAACTAAATAAGAAGCAAGCCATACGATCAACAAGTTGATAGTATGGCTAAAATGATTGTAAAAGTCATACTATAAACTTGTTTATCGTATGACTTGTATAAGTATTAGCTATACATATAGTTACGTGCAAAAAAAGCCAAAGTGGTTCATTAGGAAGCGCAGCGAAGAATCTCACAAGTTGATAACTTTCGCAAAGTTTTGGGAGTAAGAAATAA
>CAZCLJ010000048.1:0-22204 GCA_964499465.1 uncultured Hyphomicrobiales bacterium | reverse complement strand
AATTTTATATAATAAAATCTGCGAAATAGCAAACTACGAGGCATCAGGAGTTCTGGATTTAAAGGGGATATCTATGATTCAACTTTGTCTGTCATTCTGAACCTCCAATAAAGCAAGTGTTTTATTTAATGAGCCAAAAGTCTATGAACATTGCTTTTTAAAGTAGGAGATTTACATTACAAATTTTTTAAGTATATTGAAGTTTTATTTAAATTTCGTAAATTTGTATATATATTATTTTAAAAGAATTGAAATAATGATTTTGCATTTATAATTTATATAAATTCAAATTTTATGAATCTGGAATTAAATAAAATTAAAATATACAGAATAACTCATATTGATAATATTCCACATATTCTTAAATTTGGAATTACACATAAAAATTCATCAAATAAGAATCCATATTATAAAAGTATTGGAGATAAAAGTCTTATTGAAACCAGAAATAAAAAAACAGTAATAATTGAAAATACAGAAGATAATTCAAATAATTGTTCAATTGTATTAGGGAATTATATCCCGTTTTATTATGGCGTTAGAATGCCAATGCTTTATGTTACGCAGCATGGAGGAAATTTCGTTGAAAATGAAACCTCACCTGAAGATATTTTTTATTTAGTATGTTCTTTAAACAAAATTGTTACTTCTTATTATGATTATTATTTTACTGATGGTCATGCTACAGATAATCTAACATCATTCTATGATAAAACAAGAATTAATGAACTAATAAATATAATTGATTGGGAAGCAGTTAAATTGAAATATTGGGGTGGAGATGAAAACTTAGACCTTAAAAGAAAGAAACAAACTGAATTTTTAATTTCTGATGATTTACCACCTGATTTTATTATAGGTTACGGCTGTTTTAACGAAATAGCTAAAAAGAGATTAATTTCTTTTGGAATAGATGAAAATAAAATAAAACTAATTCCTGAAGCATACTATTAATTAAAAAAATGATAAAATTTATAACTGGTAATATATTAGAAAGCAATGCAGAAGCATTAATCAATACCGTTAACACTATTGGTGTAATGGGTAAAGGTATTGCACTGCAATTTAAAAAAGCTTTCCATAAAAATTTTAAAGAATATGTAGATGCCTGCAAAAGAAAAGAAATAAAAATTGGAAAACTTTTTGTTGTTAAAGATTCTAATCTTAATGCTGGTGATAAAATTATTATTAACTTTCCAACAAAAAAAGATTGGAGAAAACCATCTGAGTATAGTTATATTAAAGCTGGTTTAGATGATTTAATTCTTGTTTTAAAAGAATACAATATTAAAAGCGTTGCAATACCTCCTTTAGGTTCAGGTAATGGCGGATTAGACTGGAATGAAGTGAAAAAATTAATAGAACAAAAATTAAGTAATATAGAAGTTGATATAATAGTTTATGAACCAACTCAACAGATAAAGGAGCAGTTAAAAAAAGAAAGAGTAAAATTAACCGATGCAAGAGCTTTATTGCTCTATGTTTTATATGATTTAGTAAGTCATGGAGAATATGTTTCTGAATTTTCAAGTGAGAAAGTATGCTATTTCCTTCAAAAATTTGGAGCTAAAAAATATTTTAAGCTTGAATTTAATGAATACTTCTATGGTCCTTATTCCGGTAAAGTTCGATATGTTCTTAATTTATTGAATGGTAGTTATTTAATGGGATATAGCGATATGAATAAAAAACCTTTTGAACCACTTTTTTTGATTACTGATGGATATGATATTGTAAAAAATCATATTGAGAACAATACAGAACTATATAAAATAGCAAAAAAAACAATAGATTTTCTAAATGGTTTTTACTCAGATTTTGCCCTTGAATTGTTATCTACTATTGATTTCATTATAAAAGAACAAAATTCTTTTGAAAAAGAAATAATTAACCAACAATTAGATAAATGGAGTAATCGCAAAAGAAGCTTATTTTCAAATCCAAAATATATTGATATTTCATTAAAACAATTACAAAGACCAGAATTTGCTTGAAAAATATACATTAGGATATTAATAGATTTTTTTAGAACTGTTCTGTATTTCATTGGTTTATAAGTCAAGATGTTATCAGTATCATTAAGAGGAATCACACGCAATTAACTTTCATAAATAAAAACATTACATTAATAAGTATAAAAGTTATACGAACAACTTGTTGCTCATATAACTGGAAGAAAAAATTTAAATTGAAAACAAACACAAAAACAATATATGCTTTTAACAAAACTAGAAATATTCGGATTCAAATCATTTGCAACTAAACAGGTTTTCAAATTTTCTGAAGGAATAAGTGCTTTTGTTGGTCCCAATGGCTGCGGAAAAACAAACGTTATTGACGCTATCCGCTGGGTCCTCGGCGAACAAAGGTCGTCTATACTCCGTTCAGATATAATGGAAAACGTGATTTTCAATGGAACTAATAACATCAAACCACTTAGTTTTGCAGAAGTTGCTTTAACTATTGAAAATAATAAAGGCAAACTTCCAAGTGAATATGCAGAGGTAACAATCACAAGACGCCTTTTCCGTAATGGTGAAAGCCAGTATCTGCTAAACAACACTCAATGCCGCTTGCGTGATATTCAAGATTTGTTTATGGATACAGGGATTGGTGCTGATTCATATTCTGTAATGGAACTGAAAATGGTGGAGCAAATCCTGAACGGAAAGCCAGAAGAAAGACGCCACCTTTTTGAAGAAGCAGCAGGTGTTACAAAATATAAAATCCGCAGAAAAGAAGCTGCAAAAAAATTGCAATCCGTCCAAAATGACCTGGTGCGCATTGAAGATATTATCCAGGAAGTGCAAAAGCAAGTTAATACTTTAAGCAGGCAGGCAGCGAAAACCAAAAGATACAACAAGCTACTTGAGCAGATGAAAGATTTGGAAAAGGCAATTTTAAAAGTCGATTTTCTGAATTTTTCTAAAAATTATCTGGAAATTCATCAGGAAATTGAAAAATTACAAACTGAAAAAGATAAGCAAGCTGTTGATATTGAAGAATACGAAACTGATTTTATTAATCAGAAGAAGCATTTAAGTGCTATTGAAATTGAATACAAAGCTGTCCTTGATGAATTTACAAAGGTTGAATCGGCTATCGCATCTATTAACAAGGAAATTGCAGTTTCTGATGAAAAAGTTAAATCAATTGACATTTCAAACAACAGAATGAACAATGAAATCAACGAACTTGCAAATTCTAAGAAAAGGTCTAACAGCAGGTTGAGTGAATTGGAGTTCAATATTGAATCATTAAAAAAATGTATTGTTGAAAATAAAAATCAATTGGAAGAACTTCAAAAAAACAGAAATGAAGCAAAAACAGATGTTGATTTAAGCAGAGACAAAAAGAATCAGTTACAACAAGAACTAAATCAGTTTAATAGCCAAAAAAACACAATCTATAATACACAGAAAAGAACAGAATCTCAGAAAATAAATTTAGAAAATCGTAAAAGACAGAGCGAAAACGAAATTGAACGCTTAGAAATTAATCTTTCTAAACTTGATGAAGAACGAGAAAAATTTGTTTTGCTTCGCGAAGATTTTGCAAAAAAAATACAAGATATTGAAAAAGAGTTAGCGGAACAGCAAGAGCGGGAAAAATTCTTACAAAATAAAATTCAAGAAACTCAGCATAATTACTCTTCATTAAAAACAGATTTGCAAAGCAAACGCGCTGCCCTTGATTTCTTAAACAACATTGTTGATACTTCTGAAAGCAGTAAAGTTTTAAGAAATTCAAGCAAATGGCAGACAAAAGACAAAAAATATCAACTTGCTGAATTGATATACTCTGATGAAAAATATCGTGTTGCTATTGATGCAGCTCTTGGAAATGCTGGCAAATTCATAGTAGTTGAAAATATTGATGAAGCACTTGCTGGCGTGCAAATTCTAAAAGAAACAAATAAGGGCAAGCATAGTTTCCTATGTCGCGAATTAATAAAAGAAATTCCCAACCTCCACCCTATTCAAACCGATGAAAACATTTTCGGCTGGATAAGTGAAATCGTTCAAATAGAAGAAATCTTGCGTTTTGCTCTCCGTGCTATTCTTGGAAAAACTGCTCTTGTTTCAAACTTTGAAACGGCAAAGAAAATTGTTGATGAAAAAACAGCAGAAACTGCCGTTACTTTATCTGGTGAAATCTATAGCAGTAATGCTTTTATCCGCGGTGGTTCTGCTTTAAAAGACGAAGGTATTTTAATTGGAAAAAAAGAAAGAATTGATAAACTACAAGAAGAAATCAATTTAATTACAGAAAATATTAGAAAAACTGAAATTGAACTGCAAAATGCAAAAAATGAGTTAAGCAAAATTAATATTAAATTTCTCAATGACCAGCTTCGCAGAACTGAGCAGGAAAAAAATCAAAATGAGCAAAAAATTTCAGAATTTCACTACAAAAAAGAATCCATTCAAAATAATTTAGAAAATATTAAAAATAACATAAAACAGTATCTAACTGAGATAGAGCAGTTTCAAAGTGAAATAGATGGTTTCAGTAAAGAAATATCACAAATTGATGACATGGTTATTGCTTTGAACGAAAGCATTGCTGTTGCCCTTGAAGAATTTAAAGAAAAAGAAATTAAATTCAGTGAAGTGCAAAATGCTGCCCACTCTGTTGATATGCAAATGGTTAAAAACGATACTGAGCTAAAATCATCTGAAAAAGATATTTTTAATATAAAAAATAATATAAGCAATCTTGAAAGAAAAACTGAAAGTTTAATCAAAGAGAAAGAAAATAACAGCCAGCAAAAAGAGAATTTATTAAACGAAATTGAAAAACTGAAAGTGAGTTTAATTGCAGTCCAGGAAAAAGAAGTTTTAATAAAAAATAAAAAAGATGTGTTTGAAGAGCAAATTTCTTCACTTCAAATTAAAGTAGAAAACTCAAGCAACGAAATTAATCAAAGGAAAAAGGATTTTGACCGCTTAAACGAGAATATTCATAATAAGAAACTAAAAGAAAGTGAATTTGTTGCTGCTATTAACAATATCAGGCAGCGGGCTTTGGAGAACCTTGATGCAGACATAGAAACTGTAGAATATACACCTGAAGAGAATTTTTCAATTGAAAACTATAAGGAAGCACTCCAATCAGTAAAGGAAAAACTTGGTGCATTGGGAAGCGTAAATTTCTTAGCACTTGAGGAGTTTGATGCTCAAAGCAATCGCCTGAGATTTTATAACGAGCAATGCTCCGACTTAATTCAATCAGAAAAGCATTTGCAGGAAACAATTTCGGAAATCAATTTGAACGCTGAAAGAATGTTTGAAGAAACATTCAATCAAATAAATTCAAACTTTCAGATGCTTTTCACAAAATTATTTGGTGAATCCGGTTATGCTGAGCTAAAGCTTGCTGATGGCAACGTGCTTGAAGCAGACATTGAAATAAATGCAAAGCCACCGGGGAAAAAGCCACATTCTATTGATATGCTTTCTGGTGGCGAGAAAACGCTTACTGCCATATCTTTGCTTTTTGGTATTTACCTCGTTAAACCATCGCCATTCTGTATTTTGGACGAAGTCGATGCCCCGCTTGACGATGCGAATAACGACAGATTTCTTAATCTGATTCGTGAATTTAGCAAAGAAACCCAGTTTGTTTTTATAACACATAACAAAAAGACAATGGAAGCTGCTTCAACTCTTTATGGAATTACAATGCAAGAGCAGGGCGTTTCTAAAGTCGTTTCTGTGAAAATGGTGTAACTCCTGATGCATCGTAGTTTGCTTTTTCGCAGTAATATAGTTCTTATTTAAAAAATGTAATTTCACTAAATTGCAAACAAATAACTCCCAAATAAATTTGGGAGTTATTCTAATAATTAGATTAACTCCATAATTTATTATGGAGATTAAAAGTGCAATTTTTTTTACGAAGCAAATCTCCTAACTCCTTTATTTTCCTTATGGAGTCTGGTGTTCTGAAGTTTAAGAAGAAGCAAAATAACTCAAAGCTAAAAAGTTTTTTAAAAAATAAATAAGGAAAATATGAAAAAAACTATTTTTATGGTAATGCTTCTTTGGAGTTGTTTAAGTATTTCAGCTCAGAAAAGAATATCCGGGTTCAAGCCAGAGATTGAACCCTATATTAATTTTATAAAAGAAATACACGCTGAACCAATGTCCTATTTGCTGGATAAATTTAAAACACACGATGTGGTTGTGTTTGGCGAACGCGACCATCGGGATATTACTCAGTATTATTTTATTGAAAAACTGATTAATACTGAAGAGTTTTACAAACAAGTAAGTGTTATTTATACTGAAGTCGGTTCTTCCAATTTTAATGACACACTTAATAAAATTCTTCAAAATCATTCGTTAAAAAAAGCAGAAGTTGAGAAAAAACTTATAGAAATATACAGGGAAATCTCTTATCAGGTATTTTGGGAAAAATACAATTTCTTTTACTTGTGGAAAACAATTTACAAATTTAATCAATCACATCCTGATTATCCTATTTCCATCAAAATGACTTCGCATCCATTTGATTGGTCTGAAATAACAGATACTGCAATTTGTCGGGCTAAAACAAATGAAGTTGAAAAATATTATGACGAATCAATGGCTGAGTACTTTCTGAAAAGCTTTGAAGAAAATAAAGATTCCATAAGAAATAAAGCTTTTGTAATAATGAATTATCCTCATAGTTTGCGAAAATGGTCTTCACAAAACGGTGAAACCGAAGAGGATTTTTTTGGTTCATATATCAGCAAAAAGTATGCAGACCGAGTTTGTTTTGTTATTGTAAATCCATATACTATAAATACTTTTCAGCCAGTTGCTAATGGGAAATGGGATGCGGCATTCAAATACTGTGAATACAAAAATATAGGATTTGATTTTCAAAATTCGCCTTTTGGTAAAGACACTTTTGATGTTTGGTATGAAAATGGAATTCTGAACTATGAAGAACTTTATGACGGAATAATATTTATTAATCCAACCTCAGATTGTGAAAGTGTAGTTGGAATTCCCGGTTTTATTGATAAAAAATTTGCAAAGGAATATTTGAGGAGAATTAAACTTCGTAGTTATGTTTATCGAGGTAAGGAATATAAAACAAAGATTAAATGGGAGAAAGAATATTGCAACCAAAAACGCACCCTCAATGTTTATTTTGATGAAAATCTTATGTATGGGAAAAATGAAAGCAAGAACTTTGATACAGTTGTAAACCAGTGGTTATTGTTTGAATAAGAACAGTCCGCAACTTGCGTTTTAGTTTTATTATTATTCTTTGAAAATTGATTTTAATGCTTTATATTTGTTATAATTAATTGGAGTAACTTATGAGCAAAAAATTAATCAGATTCGATTGGGCTATGAAACGGCTTTTGAGAAATAAAGCAAACTTTGTAGTTCTCGAAGGATTTTTAAGCGAATTGCTTTTTGACGATATTAAAATTGAGCAAATTTTAGAAAGCGAAAGCAATCAAGCTTTTGATTATTTTAAATTCAATAGTTCAGAAATAATAATAAGAAACTCCAAAAACGAATTAAACTTCATTGAAATTCAATTTATCTACGAAATTGATTTTATTTATAGAATGGCATATATATTTTCAAAAAGTATTACAGAAAATTTAAAATTAGGGCAGAAATTCTCTGAAATTAAAAAAGTAATATCAATAAATATAGTATATTTTGACCTTGGACAAGGTCTGGATTATATTTATAAAGGCATTACTGATTTCAAGGGTTTGCACCAGAATGATTTGCTTGCTCTTTCTGAAAAGCAGAAGAAAACCTTTTTAAAAGAAAATATTTCAGATATTTTTCCAGAGTATTATTTATTGAAAGTAAATCAATTCAATGACATAGCAAAAGATACATTAGACGAATGGATATATTTCCTGAAAAATAGTGAAGTAAAAGATTGTTTCAGAGCTAAAGGATTGAAAGAAGCAAATGAAGTTTTGGACATAATGCGGCTTCAGCCGGATGACCGTTACGGTTACAACCGATATTTAGATAGTTTGCACTTAAAAGCAAGCGAAATGTACTCACTGCAAACCGAAGCTGAGTTTAGAGTGAGAGATGAAATAGCAAAAAATCTAATTGAAAAAGGATTTGATAATGGAATGATTTCTGAAATAACTGGTTTAGATATTCAAACTATTGAGGAATTAAGAGGAAAGAGTTGCTAAATCACAATTAATATGTATTCTTCAAAATTTTTTATTACACAAATATTAATTTAAAAATATTTAAAAATTCTTCGCAAATAAACAATTTTTATGGATAAAACATTGACATTCACTGATAGACAAGCTTTTCGGGAATGGCTTGGCAAGTATGGAACGGAAAGCGATGGTATATGGTTGCTGTTTAGTAAAAAAGTGAAATTTGTTACTCTCTCTGCTGGTGATGCACTGGAAGAGGCACTTTGCCACGGATGGATAGACGGACAAATAAAATCCATTGACGACAATACTTATAAAAAGTATTTTGCGAGACGCACATCTAAAAGCAAATGGTCTGAAAAAAACAAGAAGCTGGCACATACTCTTATTGACAAGAGATTAATGACCATGCAAGGTTTAGAAGCCATAGAACGTACAAGGGGAAACGGTTCATTGGATAATGCTAAGCGCATCCTAATTGATGATGAACAAATTCAGATGTTTAAGGAAATGATTCAACCATATAAAACTGCTTACACCAATTTGCTTGCTATGTCACATTCAGTACAGCGAACATATACCGGATTTTATCTTGATGCCAAATCTGACAAAACCCGTCAAGCCCGCTTAGAAAAGATTATTGACAGACTTAATAGGAATTTAAAGCCAATGTGAAAAGTATAATTTGGAATTAGGAGACGATAAATGAAAGATTACCAAATAGATGTGCCACATCTTCAAGATGTGGCACATCTAAAGCTGGTTTGTGTTTTATTGAATTGGGGAATATGTTGAGAAAATTTTGCATTTAAGAAAAAGTTTAGTAAATTGAAAATAAGATAATTTAATTATTGATTTAATAAATGAGAAAGTAATAGTAGTAATTTGAAATGATAGATAAAAAACCATATATAGAAACAATAATTGAAATAAGCCGCACTTATCTTGAGGAAACATTTCCAAATAAAGAACTGCTTGATGAGTTTTTGCAAAAAGTTGACTTTTTAAAAACCGAAACAAACATAAAAGAAATTATTAATAAATTTACAGGAATTTATATAGATTTTGTAAAAAAAGATTATCAAAGCAAATACATTAATACTGATAAATCACTTATAGATTTTTTAGAAAAAAAAGATGATGGTGTGAAAATCATTTGGGGAAATTGCCTTGATGCAATGCAAGGTATGAACTCAGAATCAATACATTTGATGGTTACTTCGCCTCCTTATTACAACGCAAGAGAATATTCTCAATGGAAAAATTTGAATGATTATTTAGATGATATGCGAATGATTATTCGTGAAGCATATCGTGTATTGGATAATCATAGAGTTTTTGTTTTTAATGTGGGTGATATTTTTGATAATGACAACATTACAACAAAATCAACTTGGGGAAAAAGACGTATTCCGTTAGGGGCTTACTTTACAAAAATATTTGAAGAAGAAGGATTTACTTTTGTTGATGATATTATTTGGGACAAAGGAGAAGTGCAAAGTGAACGGCATAAAAATGGTAACAAGCCCTATCCGTTTTATCAATACCCAATGAACTGTTATGAACATCTGTTAATTTTTCACAAGCACAGAAACGACAAAAACCGCTATCCATGTCCAGTTTGCGGTTGTTTGAAAGTTAATGGCAATGCTTATTCAGAAATTGGATTAAAAAGTTGGGAATGTAAAAATTTAGAGTGTTTTGAACGTAGTAAGGCAAATCGAGGAAAGAGATTTTCACTTAAAACGATTACAACACAAAGTAGGCAGGAAGAAAAATTTGCTATTGAAAAAGAATTTATAAAAAAATGGCGTAGAGATATAATAAAAATTAATCCAGTTATAAAAATAAACTCTAAAGGAGAAAACACCTTAGGACATACAGCACCATTTCCTTATGAAATTCCAGAATTTGCTGTAAAAATGTTTTCTTATCCCGATGAATACGTTTTAGACCCTTTTGGTGGCAGCTTTACTTCTGTGTTGGTCGCAAAACAACTTGGTAGAATTGGTGTTGGTATTGAATTAAACAAAGAGATGTTTGGCAAAAGCAGTATGCAAAATTTAATAAAAAATTTACAACCGCAATTATTTAATGACAAAATTATACAAATTTCAGAACTTGATTTATTATGAATGAATTAGAAGAAAAGAAAAAACAGGTCATTGGACTTTATGGCGAAATGCGATTGTCTATGGAATTGCACGAACTTGGCTGGCAGGTTCATAGAGCTTATATTGATGAAGGTATTGATTTTACAATTACTAAATACTATTGCCCTAAATGTAAGAAATACAGTAATCAATATATTCGATATACTATCCGCAATGGGAAAAATGTTAAATGTGTAACTAATCTATGTGAGTATTGCAAAGTTACTGAATTAGAAGTAATTTCCCGATATTTACAGGTAAAAACTTCCGAAGGAATTAAAACCGAAAAAGACGATGTCCGAAAATTTAGTTTCCATCCAAAAATTAGATATAATATGGGTAATGAAGTCTTTTATGTTTGGATTGCTGTTTTTAACGAAACCAAAGAGAAAAAATGTCATTTTTACATTTTAAATACAAAAGATGTTGAGAAATTTGACAACATAAATTTAGACACATACCAAATCACAGATAACCAGAAAACTGAATTGCCTATTAGAAATGATGGTGTGGTCTTAAAAAAAGGCACAGCAAGCACTGGTTATGACTATTCTGTATTTAACAATCGTTTTTACAATGATTTTCGTGCATTAGAAATAGAAATAAAGAACAAATTTTGAAATTAAGAGACGACTAATGAAGCTATGCACTGGTAGATGTCCAACATCTCCGAAATGTGGCACATCTAAAGCTGGTTTGAGTTTTATTTGGTAGGGGGATTTGAGAAAAAATTTTGCATTTAAGGAAAAGTTTAGTAATTTGAAATAAATTTAATGGCGTTACGAACTTAATTAATACCAAGTTGCTTTTAAAGATAAAATATGTTTGTCTGTCATTCCGAAACGAAGTGAGGAATCTCAAATTCTGTGGTAGCAATGACTTGAGAGATTTCTCACTTCGTTTCGAAATGACATCTTTAATTGTATCTTTGAATGCAACTTGGTATAAGAGATAATGAGTGAAAGTAAATACATTTATAATTTTGCAGAATTTAATGGCAAAATTGAAATGATTGAATTTTTAGAAACATTAAAGCCCAAAGAACAAGCAAAAATTAAAGCAGGTATAGATAAACTGATATAAATAAAGGTTAAATAAATGAATATAGCTGAAAAATACTTTGCAGAAAAAATGAAAGATGAAGAATTCAGAAAAGCATACATTGAAGAAAAATTAAAGTATGATGTTGAATTTTTATTAGATGATTTAATCAATAAAATAAAAATGGAATGTTCTCATAACGAACTACTGAAACGTGCTAACAGAATAAAAAGAACATTAAAGACTGCATAAAAATTATTTAATTTTGAATTTAAAATATAGAATACAATTTCTACCGAGCAAAATTATGAAGATGAGAAGTGGTGAGTGATGGAGGTAATGTTGCGATAGTGAAGAGGGATAAATTTTTATGGTTACTTTACTACCAGTTTAAAAAAAGTATGAATTTCATTTCTAAATAAATCATTCAATTACCTAAAATAGCGGAGTTAGATATCAAATAAAAAGTATGGATTGGAAGATGAGAAATGCTGAATTTATTAATAAAAATTATTGAATAAACTATAAGCAAATTAAATACCTTGTTGAAAATATAATTACTTTATCTAATAAAATAATAATTTATAAATAATATTTTTTATTATTCGTCAATCATTTTGAAAAATTTTGAAAAAAGGAACGATTTATGCAAACTCAAATAGCAATAGGATATAAACAGATTCTGAATCTGGCGTTTCTTCTTCCTAATGAGGAAAAGAAAAAATTAATTCTTGATTTAAAAAAATCAATGGAATCCAAAAAGGAAAGAGTATTTGGCGAATATGATGGACAAGTTTGGATGTCCGATGATTTTAATGAACCTTTGGAAGAATTTAAAGAATACATGCCATGAGATATTTAATTGATACTCAAATTTTAATTTGGTCATTAGGTTTATCTGATAAGATACCAAAAAACATTAGTAAAATATTAAAAGACGAAAATAATGAAATTTTTATCAGTACTGTTTCTATCTGGGAAATGTCTATTAAGAAAAGTATAGGAAAATTAACTTTACCTTTTGAGCTAAAACATATTGTAAAAGTTATTAATAATCTGAATATTAGAATTTTAGATATTAGTTCTGAGCATTTAATAAAAATTGCTGATTTGCCTTTTCATCATAAAGACCCTTTTGATAGATTAATTATTTCTCAGGCAATTATAGAAAACTTATCCGTTATTTCGAGCGATAGAAATTTCGATTTTTATGAAATAAAAAATATTTGGTAAAATAAGGAATACAACCGAAATCTGCCTGAATGTATTTATTAATTATTATTTAAAGAAAACTCAAAAAGTCCAAGATATGGAGCGTTGAGAAATATTTGTAATTTAGCGGTGCTATCATAAATTTATTTTGAAAAATTAAATTATTTTATTGCTTTTTATTATTTTTTTTTATTTGCATTATTTATTTGAAATAATGGTATTTTAGTTGGAAAAAACTAACAAAATGGAAAATGAAGAAAAATATTTAAGTTTAAATGAAATTGATAATGCTATCAATTCATTAATTGTTGCAAAAGAATTCATAGAAAAAGATGAGATCTTTAAATGGAAATGGGTAGCAATTGCCTTACATCATTCTTTATATTCTTTTTGCATTTCTGCTCTTTTAAATGGTAATTATGACAACGTTCTTTCGTTTGCTAAAAATGATGATTCTGATGGTTGGTTAACAAGAGATGATGAAAAATGGAAAAGACTTTGTAAAAAGAAATATAACGATAGATGGTATTATAGAATTTATTGGGTTGATACAGTCGAAAAACCTCCAGAAAAAAAGCCAACCCCAAAAAATAATTCTCAACAGAATTTAATAGGTTTCTGGTCCGCATTAGCTCGTGCAATGGATGGGGAATATTGGATGGGAAGATTAGATGGCACAAAACCATTGCAAATAAATGATATGGATTTAGAAAAGATTTATTGGGTAACTAAATTTGTAAGAAATGATTTAGTTCATTTTATTCCAAAAATAAAGGTTCTTGATATTGATTATTTGAAAGAATGTTTATTTGTAATGATTAAATCAATTGAATTCTTATTTTCAGAATCAAGGTCAATTAAAGGTTTTACAATTAATCCTCATCCTTCAATAAATGAAGCTATTACAATCATCAAGGAAGAATTATCAAAACAATATCAAGCTCTTCTCCCTGTATGTTTTTAAAATTGCATTCATAACCTTATTTTTTTTTAAAACCTTACCAGCAAATGAACCAAACCAAACATAAAAACCTAATTACTTTATTTTTTTGGGGTCAATAAGCTAATAACGTTTCGCTCTGGTAAATGCTCATTTTTCTACAAAGGTTGATTATGGAAATGAGGTTTTTTAAGATTTCATATAATTTATAAAACAAAGTCCATCCCGAATGGCTTTTGATTATTTAGCAATAAAAACAAACCAAAAAATAGGGAAAATCGACATCTTCTCCACTCTCGGCATAAAAGTCTTAGAAACAGGGTGGAAAGAAAGGATTAATGTCAGAGTTGGTGTCATGTGTGTATTTTGTGAGAGTAGGAGATGGAATGCAGAAGTTTGTGAAGATGTAAAATAAATAATTTATTAATTCGTATTAAATAATATGATTAAAATGGTTTTGTATGGATATTAAAGAAAAAATTGAATATTGGGTTAAAATTTCAGAGAATGATATTCCTGTTATGGAGCATTTATTAGAGTCTGGAGATTTTTCGTATTCTCTTTTTATAGGGCATTTAGTATTGGAAAAAATTCTGAAAGCTCACTATGTAAAGCACAAAGAAGAGACTCCTCCCAAAATTCATGATTTATTTAAGTTAGCAAATCTTTCTTCCATAATATTCAGTGAAGAGCAGTTAAAATTTTTAATAAATGCAAATACTTTTAATATTGAAGCCCGTTATCCTGAAGAAAAACTGAACTTTTTTAGAATATGCACTAAAGAATTTACTTTTGAAAATATTTCCAAAATCAAGGAACTTCATTTATGGTTAAAATCCCGGATTTAGTTAGTAATAAGATTAAGAATTTTATTGAATTGCTTGAAAAAAATGACATTAAGATACAAAGGGCATATCTCTTTGGTTCTTATGCAATTGGTAAAGCGGACGAATGGAGCGATATTGATTTGGCTTTGGTATCTGATAAATTCAAAGGCAATCGATTTTTGGATTTGTTATCATTAACAGATTATATATTAAAAGCCGGACAAGATATTTCGCCATTACCATTTCGCTCTGAAGATTTTGATGATAGTTTATTTGCCCGCGATGAAATCTTAAAAAAAGGAATATCAGTTTTATAAATATTATATAAAGAATGTTGGAAATCTTTGTGAGCGTATTAATTTTCTAATTAATAAATCAGAAAATTTTACAGAAATAAAGAAATTCGTAATTATTCGATAATTGAAATACAAAGCCCTTCCACTCAGAAGAGCTTTTCTTTAAAAAATTCAAAACCTTATTTTACTAAAAATACCATAGTAGCAAATGAACTAAACCTTATTACCTTATTTTTTTGGGTTCAATAAGCTAATAAACAACCTGTTTTAAAAAATTCAAATAATATTCATAGAAAATAATCGTTTATTTATTTTTAAAGATAATATTAAAAATATGAACCTGGAAATTATAAGCAAAGTGAAAGAAATCAGAAATCTGTTCCTGGCTGATGGATTTGTTATTAAAGGAGTTTTTGGCTCATACAGCAGAGATGAAGCCAATTCTCAAAGCGATATTGATATATTATATGATTTGAATGGTGCATTCAGAGAAAAATATAGAGGTTTTAAAGCTGTTGCCAAATTAGATGATATTCAGAAAACAATTTCTTTCTTACTTGGTATTGAAGCTGATTTAGTTCAAAAGCAATATCTTGGAACTATTTCAGCAAAGTATATTTTGCCAGAGGTTCATTATGTTGAATAAAAAAGATGTGGCGATTCTGGAATTTACTCTGCAAATGATTGATGAAGCGGAAAAGTAGTAGCAAAAAGCGGTGCTGCTTACGAAGCATTAAATCATTTTGATAGCAAAAATTCAATTTTATTTAATCTTTTACAAATTGGTGAAAAATTACAGAAAATTGAATCTCCTAAAATAAGAGAAATTCTTCCAATAAAAGAAACCTATTCGATTAGAAACCGCATAACTCATGATTATGATGGTATAGATTTGATGATTGTTGAAGAAATCCTAATTGATGAACTACCACTCTTAAAGAAAACTATACTTGAAATAATTTCATAACCATTTTACTCCTCAATGATTAACAATTAAAAAACTTATTTCACATAAAAAACTTACTAGTGTAATAATTTATTGAAAACCTAATAAACATTTCTTGTCATTCCGAAACGAAGTGAGGAATCTCAAGTTCTGTAGTAGCAGTGACTTGTGAGATTTCTCACTTCGTTTCGAAATGACACAATATAATGAGTCTTTTAACGAATTACAACACTAGCACTTGAATTTATTACTTTATGTTTACTATTCAATAAGCTAATAAGGTTTGGCGCTGGTAAATTCTCATTTTTCTACTAAGGTTAATTATGGAAATAAAGTTTTATGATTTCAAAAAAGAGGTACATGATTTAATTGCAGGTTTTAATTGTTAGAACAACTTCTATCAGATGTCCAACATCTCCGAGATGTTGGACATCTTGAGCTGGTTTGTGTTTTATTTGGTAGGGGGATTTGAGAGAAAATTTTGCATTAAAGAAAAAGTTTAGTAATTTGAAATAAATTTAATGGCGTTACGAACTTAATTAAGAGATAATGAGTGAAAGTAAATACATTTATAATTTTGCAGAATTTAATGGCAAAATTGAAATGATTGAATATATTGACGAAGATGGAGTAAAAATGAAAAAATTATAATAAATAATAACTCTTTTCGTTACCAAAATTATTTGAGGATATGTATTATGACTGAAATCAAACAAACATTATTAGTTAAAAATCATAAAGTTAGTGTAAATCTACCAAAAGATTTTAATTACAAAAAGGTTAACGTTCTTATTACTCCTTATGAAATCAAAGAAACGTTTTCTTTTGAAAAACCAGATTTTATTTCAATTAAATTAAAAAATATTGATTCGAACTTTTCTACAGCAATTCTACGTGAAGAGAGAGATTTAAGATGACGATTTACTATGATAGTTCAGCACTGCTTAAAATCTATATTGAGGAAGAATATTCTGATTTTATTAGACAATTCATTTCAAAACATCAAATTAATTATATTTCAACTTTATCTTATGTAGAACTTCACTCTGTATTTTCAAGATTAGTCAATAGTTCTCAAATCACTAATGATGAATTAGTATTTCTTAAAGCAAGTTTTAATAACGATTTTAATATTTTTCGGCAAATTCCTATTGATAATCGTATTTTGAAACTCGCTGCAGAGTTGACTTATCTAACAAATTTAAGGGCCCTTGATAGCATTCATCTTGCAACGCTTAACTATTTGAAATCTATTACTTATGAGGAATTGTTGTTTGGATGTTTTGACAATAAGTAGATTGATGCTGCAATTTCACTTGGAATTAAAATTTTAAAGCCGTAATGGCATAGCAATTTTGTGTAAAAGCCCAAACGGAAGAATTAATTCACTAATGTGAAAATAGTGTGGTAGTTTTACTGGTGCTACTTTGATGTAATAAAAAATTTTTAATAAATCATTACAGGAAGTTCTTATTGCAAAAGAAGCTTGGATAGAATCAGCTAAAAACAATCATCGCACGATTCCAAAACCGAGTTCTTTACCAGCATTTTATAAAATAGCAGTTTTGTAGGGTATTGAACAGATGTCCAACATCTCCGAGATGTTGGACATCTTGAGCTGGTTTGTGTTTTATTTGGTAGGGGGATTTGAGAGAAAATTTTGCATTAAAGAAAAAGTTTAGTAATTTGAAATAAAAGATAATTTAAATTTTGATTAAAATTCTTGATTTTGAATTGTAAATATGAAAAAACTTCTTTAGCGATAAAGTATTAAAAACGAAAAATTAAGAAGCGAAGGAAGTAATGTAGTGGTTTATGCTGAAAAAAAATTAAATTTGTATTTCAGAACTCCTGAACCAATAAAGAAAATAAAGGAGTTATGAGATTTACCTCGTAAAGAATAATTTCGCAGTTAGCAATATCATTTTATAGTTATTTGTCATTGGTCATTAGTTTGTAACTACTAATGACTAATGACGAATAACTAATGACCAGTTGGAAATACTTATATTGAATTTTAACTTCATATTATAAAATATGCGAAATAGCAAACTACGAGGAATCAGGAGTTCTGTATTTATGAAACAATTTGAATGGAATGAAGAAAAAAATGAACTACTTAAAAAAAGTAGGAATATTACTTTTGAGGAAATTGTATTTTCCATTAAAAACGGAGGATTAATAGAAACAAAAGACCATCCTAATCAACAGAAGTATCCAGGTCAAAAATTATATGTTTACAGTTCCTTTTATTGAAGATAACAATAAAATCTTTTTAAAAACGATATATCCAGACAGGAACGCAACAAAAAAATATTTAGGAGGTAAAAATGATTGAATATATTGACGAAGAAGAGAAAGAAATAATTGAATCTCTATATGAATTTGATTGGCAGCCGAATCCAGATAGAGAAACCAATCGAATTTATGAAGAATATGCAAAGAATTATTTCGATAAAAAAATTAAAATAGAAGTAAATCTAACGGACAGGGATTTTAATAAAATCCAGTTTAAAGCATTACAGGCAGGAATACCTTATGAATCACTTATTGCAATGCTTATTCATAAATATAATGAAGGGAAAATCGCATTAACTTTATGATTATCATAGTAATAAAAAAAGCCAATCATTAAGAGTAAATTATGAAGAGTCAATTTAAAAAAATGAAAGATTACCATATAAACATTTTTTATAGCAACGAAGATGGCGGTTATATTGCCGATATACCTGATTTAAAGTGTTGTTCTGCTTTTGGAAAAACTCCAAATGAAGCTTTACAGGAAGTTCTTATTGCAAAAGAAGCTTGGCTTGAATCAGCAAAAAACAATCATCGCAAGATTCCAAAGCCGAGTTCTTTGCCAGCTTTTTATAAAATTGCAGTTTTGTAGGTTTTTGAATAGAAGTGCCACATCTCGGAGATGTTGGACATCTTGAGCTGGTTTTGTTTTATTGAATTGGGAAATTAATTGGGAAATTTTTGGTAGGTAGATAAAAAATGAATAAGTTAGCTAATGGGATATGATTTTTATTTTGGAGGAATAAATTAGTTTTGTAATTTGGGAAAAGAATTGAGTGGGTTTGTTGAGAAATTGTTAAATATTTGTTTCAAAGTTTTGGCTCTTAATACATATTTGAGTAACTTGATAGGAAAAGTATAAAAATCTGTACAAGCAATAACGATAATCAATATACGTTGTATCAAAAGGTATTATTCTCGAAAATTAACAATTAATCCATATATTTGTATAAAAAGAAATTATGAATAGGACTTGGTATTTTAATTACATAGAAAAACAATTAAGTAATCTTGCTACAAGAGTTGAGTCGCGTGGCAAATTGAATATACTGGACTTCCATATTCATTCTGAAAATTTTTATTTACACCTTTTTAATTTGCTTTTTAATTGGAAACTTGAAAACGCAAATACAAAACTTCAAAATGTTCCTTCTATTGATTTAATTGATAATACAAATAAGATTATTATTCAAGTATCTGCTACAAATACCAAACAAAAAATTGAAAAGACATTAAATGGTAAAAATTTAATTAATTATCAGAACTATAATTTCAAATTTATATCAATTTCAAAAGATGCTAACAAATTAAGAGATTTGTCATATTCTAATCCATTTAATATCAATTTCAATCCAAAGAACGATATTTATGACATCAATTCAATCCTTAGAGTTGTTTTATCATCAGATATTGACAAACAAAGGGAATTACAAGAATTTATTAAAAAGGAACTCGGACAAGAAACAGATATTGAAAAATTAGATTCTAATTTGACCACTGTAATTAATATTTTGGTAAAAGAAAATTTAAATACTAACATTTCAAATCCAACAATGAATATTTTTGAAATTGAAAGGAAAATTTCTTACAATAATCTGATATCTGCTAGAATTACTATTAACGATTACAAAATACATTATAGCAGATTAGATAAGATATATACAGAATTTGACAAACAAGGAGTTAATAAAAGTTATTCAGTTTTAGAAACTTTAAGGCAAGAGTATATCAACTTATTAAACAATTTTTCAGATGACCAATTGTTTTTGAAAGTTAAAGACAATATAATAGAAAAAATTATGTCGAGTGCTAATTTTGTTAAAATGCCGATTGATGAATTAGAATTATGTGTTAATATATTAGTAGTTGATGCTTTTATACGATGCAAAATATTTGAAAATCCTGAAAATTATAATTATGTTAATACCTGATAATATACATCCTGAAAATACAATATATTATAATAGTGCTTTTGTTTTGCAATCTTTACAAAATAATGGCAGTAGGGATTTTATTGATTTATATCAAGATGTAAAACAAAACAAAAATATTTCATTTTCACTTTTTATTTTGTGTTTAGATTGGTTATTTCTAATAAACGTTGCTGAATTAAACGATAAAGGAGTAGTTAAGTTATGTTTATAAAGTCATTAACCATATCAAGCGAGCACAAAGTCATTAGAAAAATTATTTTCCGAAAAGGAATAAATTTAATCGTTGACGAAACTGTAAAATTAGAAGATACTTCAACAGGAAATAATGTTGGAAAGACAACTGTACTTAAATTGATTGACTTTTGCTTTGGTGCAGACCCTAAAATTATCTATACCGACCAAGAGAACAAAAAAGCAACTTATACTTTAGTTAAAGAATTTTTAGAAAATAATAAAATTCTCATAACTCTTATTTTAACTGAAAATCTTGATAATGAAAATGCTGAAAAAATTATCATTAAAAGAAATTTTTTAAAAGGAAAAAATTGTTTAAGAAGCATAAATGAAATTGATATTCAAGAAAAAGACTTTGAAGCCGAATTGACAAAACTTATGTTTCCAGAACATAAAAACGAAAAACCAACTTTTAGGCAAATTATTTCTCATAATATCAGATATAAAGATGAAAATATTAATCGAACCCTATTAACATTACATAAATATACTTCTGATGCTGAATATGAAACACTTTATTTATTTTTATTTGGTTGCAATTTTAACAAAGGAAACGAAAAGCAAGAAATTTTAATAAAACTAAATCAAGAATATACATTTCAAAAACGCTTAGAAAAAAATCAAACAAAAAATGCTTATGAAACGGCACTTTCTTTGATTGAAGATGATATTAATAAACTTGACAAAAAAAAATCCAACTTAAATTTAAACGAGAATTTTGAACATGATTTAGACAATCTTAACAAATTAAAATATCATATAAACAAATTAAGTTCTGAAATCAATAAACTGAATATCAGACGTGATATAATAATAGAAACTCAACAGGAATTAAATCATTCTGTTTCCAACATTAATTTAAATGAATTGCATCAGATTTACCAACAAACAACAAAATTCGTTGATAATATTCAAAAATCATTTGATGATTTAGTAAAATATCACAATCAAATGCTTGATGAAAAAATTAAATTTATTTCAAAAGAACTACCTCAACTTGAAATTGAAATTAATTTTAAAAACGAACAAATAAAAAAACTTTTAAACCAAGAAAAAGAACTTACTAACTTAATTGCAAAAAGTGACACATTTGAAGATTTGCAAGAGTTGATAAATAGCTTAAATGAAAAGTTCAGACAAAAAGGTGAATATGAAAGCATTATTCAACAATTAAATGATGTTGAAGCAAATATTAAAGAATATAACGAACAATTAAATATAATTGACAATGAATTATTTTCAGATGAATTTGAGCAAGTTGTAAAAAATCAAATATACAAATTCAATAAACATTTTTCTTCAATTTCTAGTATACTATATGGTGAGCAATACGCAATAAAATATGATAAAGTGACAAACAAGAATAATCAGAAATTATATAAATTTAGTGCATTTAATTTGAATTTCAGTTCTGGAAAAAAACAAGGAGAAATATCTTCTTTTGATATTGCTTATATTTTATTTGCTGATGAAGAAAATATTCCATGTTTGCATTTTTTACTCAATGATAAAAAAGAATTAATGCACGATAATCAATTATCAAAAATTGCTGAAATAGTGAATGATAGTAGTATTCAGTTTGTTGCATCAATTTTAAAAGACAAATTGCCAGACGAATTAAACAAAGAAGAATATTTTATAATTAAACTTTCGCAAATTGATAAATTATTTAGAATAGAGAATAAATAAATAAATAAATAAATTACTACAACATACAATATTCAATAATTGAAAGTCTTTATTATTGGTTTATAATTTATTCAGGAAAAAGCTTTTGTGATAATTAGATTTGATATTGCAATGAACTACTGATATATACATATTGTTTTTCTTAACTGTTAATTTAAAACACAGAATATAAAAAGTTTATTTGGTCGTAATATTATTATTCAAGAATTAAAGACAGTTTTAATTCAGTGTTACTTGACAGTAGTAAAACAACAATCCTTAACCAAACGCATATTTTTAGGCAAACATTACAACAATTTAGAAATCAAACATAAAATATATTTTTAAAACTAAAACTTTACCATTATGGAAAACAAATCATTAACAAAATCAATTATTCTTAGCTTTTCGCTAATGATAGGACTTATCGTATTAGGTTTTTTTATTTATAACGCAACTTCCGATAAAATTTCAAGTAAAAAAGTGGGGTAACATATTGATAA
>CAZCLJ010000047.1:0-22375 GCA_964499465.1 uncultured Hyphomicrobiales bacterium | reverse complement strand
CTTCACTTCGTTCAGAATGACAACTTTTCAGGGTAATTTGCGAAATCATTCTTTACGAGATAAATCTCCTAACTCCTTTATTTTCGTTATGGGGTAAGGAGTTCTGAAACTGAATAAAAATGTAATTATATTGCTATATATTCGTTTACACAATACAGATTTTTTTGGTTTAATAATTTTTAATAAATGAATGATAATACTATTCAAAATCAAATATAATATACAAAATGGGAAAAAGCTAATTTGCCTGTTATTTATACTTTTTATTCTTTTTGATGGAATAAAATCATTTTCCAAGGAGATATTAACACTTGAAGATGCAGTAAATATCGGTTTAAAAAATAATTTTGCTATCCAGTTAAGTAAAAATGAGCTACAAATATCACAGGAAAATAACACTTACGGCAATTCAGATATGTTGCCGAGTATTAATTTAAATGCCGGAACAGATTTTTCTTTCAAAAACAATTACTATGAATACTCAAATGACAGCACAAGCAGTTCTGCTAAAGTATCAGTTAAGAACTATAACCTTGGATTAGCACTTAATTGGACATTATTTGATGGATTCAAAATGTTTACCACCAAACAAAAACTTGAAGAAATTGAAAAAGCTGGTGAAATTAATTATAAAATCCAGCTTCAGCAAAGTATTGCTGAAATAATTGATGCATACTACGATATTGTTAAACAAAAACAACTTCTAAACAATTACAGTGAAATCAAGGAACTTTCAAAAGAAAGAATGGTTATAGGTGAAACCAGATTTAATGCCGGATTGTCGGCAAAGACTGAATTTCTTCAAGCCCAGATTGATTTTAATACACAATCTCAAAATGAAATTCAGCAATTATATGTAATTGCTCAAGCTAAAAGGAAGCTAAATCAAATCATTAACAGAGAAATTTCAACTGAATTTGATGTTATTGACTCGGTTTCATTTTCAAATATTGACAGTACTTTAGCAGAAAAAAAAATATTTGATTCAAATCCTACTATCCAAATATTGAAGAAGCAAATTGAAATATCAAAGCTAATTACAAGCGAATACGAATCATTTAATCTACCCTCTGTTAATCTTAATGCCGGCTATGGCTTGAATCTTTCTGACAATTCAACCTTATTTACAAGATTAAGCCGCAGTATCGGACCTAATGTTGGAATTAATCTTTCTTTCCCGATTTATGAAGGTGGTAACATTTCAAGGCAAATCTCAATTTCCAAAATAAATTTATATTCTGCAGAGTTGCAACTTGAATCTGCTAAAAAGGACATTAGGTATCAATTTCTAAACCTATTGGATTTAATAAGAACAAATTTAAAAATGTTAGAAATTGAAAATTTAACAAAAAACTCTGCTAAAGAAAATCTTTTCCTTGCGATGGAAAGATTAAAACTTGCTCAAACAACTTCAATAGAGGTTCGGGATGCCCAGCTGTCTTATGAAAATTCTTTAACGAGACTTTGCTCAATAAAAAACAATTTAAAATTAGCTGAGACCCATTTGAAATTGCTTATGGGAGAACTCTGATGGAAACAGAAAAAACGAAGAAATTAATCAATTATTTATAAAAGAAATTTTATAACCGATATGAAAAAATTTACTTACATTTTGATTACAATTATTATATTCCTCATTTCCTGCGAAGAAGATGACCCTGTTTATCCAAAGCCGGATATTCCGGACAGCTTGAAATATGTTATTCCAAAGTATATCTACAATGGTTCTACATTTGCATTCGTATATAATGACAAAATAATTAAAACAAAAATTTTGGATATTGAATGTTTTGAATCACAAAAAGGAATGATTCTTGAAGAACAGGCAACAAGAAGCGGAATAAGTTCCGATTCTGCATTAGCTCTCGGTATTAAAGCAAAAACGCTTGCTGATTCATTGATTTTGGGAAAAGAAATTAAAATAATTAGAGATAGCACCCGTATTGATTATGATTCATGGGGACGGCTTTATCGTTACGTTGAAGTTGATGGAATGAGATATGATTCTATTATGATTGAGCGTAACTTAATTGTAGTCCCCAAATAAATCATTGAAGTTTAACAAATTAAGAAATCCTGATTCTATTTCTAAAGTAAAGGAGCGAGAGGAGATTTGCCTCTTAAAGAATGATTGCGCAAATTGCCAAGAAAGAGTTATTTCGAACCACACGATAAAGGAAGACCTTTAATTTAAAGGAGATGAGATAAGGTTTAGATAGATTATTTTCAGAGCTCCTGATGTCTCGTAGTTTGTTATAGCGCAGTCTTGTCATTTCGAAACGAAGTGAGAAATCTCACAAGTCATTGCTACCACAGAGTTTGAGATTCCTCACTTCGCCTCGAAATGACAAGACTGCTAAATATCAAACTATGATGCTTCTGGAGTTCTTAATATCTAAAATATCAAATCTCATAATTTTAGCAATATTATTATTAAACTTTTAATAAATATATTATTTTATTAACAATATTAAATAATATTTAACGTGTATATCATTTATTGAATATATCTGGTGAGGAATATGTTAAAATATATAAATCTCTTAATAACTATAGCGTTAATTAATATTACAATATATGAAAATGCACTATCAAATGAAAATAACGGAACCATAAGCGGCACTATTCGTTCAAGTGCAACAAAGAATGTAATTCCCGGAGTAACAGTATCAATACCTGGGACAAGTATTGGAACATACACCGGTAGCAATGGAAAGTTTACATTGACCAACACCCCTATTGGAGTAATTTCAGTCCGTTTTTCAGCTGTCGGTTACGAAACTTTTGTCCAGACCAACGTTGTTGTTACTCATCAAAAACCAACGGTTATAGATATTGAACTGGTAGAAAAAACAATTGAATTAGAAGGAACAGAAGTAAAATCATCATATTTTGTAAAAAAAGTCGATGCTATTACAAGTACCCAGTTTTTAAATTCTGAAGATATACGAAGAGCGCCGGGAGTTCAGGAAGATGTAATCAGGGCAACAGCTCTTTTGCCCGGAGTTGGAGTAACCCAGGCGGGAAGAAATGATTTGCTCGTTCGGGGTGGCGCTCCTTTTGAAAATCTGTTCGTTGTTGATAATATTGAAGTTCCGAATATTAATCATTTCGGTTCTCAAGGTTCAAGTGGTGGACCTTTATCGCTAATCAATATAGATTTCGTAAAAAACGTTTCTTTTTCAGCAGGCGCTTTCGGCTCAAGATATGGTGATAAAGTCTCTTCAATTACAAATATTTCATTACGTAATGGGAACCAGGAGCGATTTACTACAAAAGCTGTTCTTTCAGCAACGGGATTTGGTGTTAATCTCGAAGGTCCTATAAACCAAAATTCAAATTTCCTTTTTAGTGCAAGAAGAAGCTATTTGGATTGGATTTTTAAGGCAGCCGGCTTTTCTTTTATTCCTCAATACTGGGATTTTCAAGGAAAATTATTTTACCGGATAGATGAAAAAAATTCATTATCTTTTCTGACAATTGCTGCATTAGACGACGTCGTTTTAAATAATGAGAATGACGATAATATTTATAAAAACAGTCAGGTAGCTGTTCCAAATCAAAAACAGTATTTTTCTGGGATTACCTGGCAGCATCTTCTTGGGAATGGCTTCATAACAACTACTTTCGGGCATAATTTAACTAAATATTCTACTTTTCAAAATGATTCTTTAGATGTTCAGATTTTCAAAAACTATTCTAAGGAAAATGAAATCGTTTTCAAGACTGATTTAGATTTAATGCTTTCGCAGCATTTTGAAATAATGCTTGGTAATCAAATCAAATGGTCTCCTGATTTAGATTATGATGTTTACATTCCGGGATATTTACGCCTTGATGCAAATGGAATTCCTTCTGAACTTAGTGTTGACACTACTTTAAGTGTATTTAAAAATTCAACTTACGGAAACATAACTGCTTCATTTGGAAGTAATAAAATTACTGTTGGTGCCAGATTAGATTATTATGATTTCCTTGAAAATAAATTTTATTTCTCGCCCCGTGCTTCATTCGTCCATCAGTTTAATCCGGTATCGGCAATAATATTCAGTTTAGGTAGGTATTACCAATCACCATCTTATATTTGGCTTATTGGCGACTCAGGTCAAAATTTGAAACCCATTCAGGCAGACCAAATCGTTTTAGGATACGAACATACTCCACTTGAAGATTTAAAAGTTCAAATAGAAACATATTACAAGTGGTATAACCAGTATCCTGCACGGGCTTTCAGACCTCAGGCAGTACTTTCGCCATCTGGTTTTGATGACTTAACAAGTGATATTCCTTTTGGATTGGAACCGCTTTTAAATGTTGCTACAGGTGTTTCCCGTGGAGTTGAACTTTTTATCCAAAAGAAGTTGAGTGAAATTCCGCTGTATGGTTTGCTCAGTGTTTCTGTAAGTGAAACAAAATTCAAATCAATAGAAGGGAAAGAGCGTCCGGGCAGTTTCGATGCCAGATTTATTTCTAATTTGGTGCTTGGTTATCGTTTCAATCAGGAATGGGAACTAAGCGGTAAATTCCGCTTTTCTACTGGTATTCCAACTACTCCTTTCATTACCGAAGGTGAAAGAACCGGACAGCGTAACTACATTTTTTATAACGAAGGAGAGCGTCTTCCCGATTTTCATGCCCTTGATATTCGTTTGGACAAGCGCTGGAATTTCGATAATTTTGCTTTAGTTACTTATATTGACATACAAAATATTTATGGACGAAAAAATGTTAATGGTTTTAGATGGGACAACAGAACACAAAAAATAAAAATTCAAGAATCTATTGGTCTTTTACCAAGCATTGGAATTAGCTTCGAAATGTAAGACAGATTAAGATTTTCTAACATCAGAGCCGCTGATTCCATAACGAAAATAAAAGAGTTAGGAGAATTGCCTCGTAAAGAATGATTTCGCAAATTATCCAGTAAAAGGTGTCATTCCGAAACGAAGTGAGAAATCTCAAGATTTGTGGTAACAATGACTTGTGAGATTTCTCGCTTCGTTACCAATGACATCTTTACTTGTAATGCTGTCGGAATCCATTTTGATTTTCTCTAAGTACAAAGTAATATATTGTCATTGGTCATTAGTTATTAGTAAAAATACTAATGACTAATAACGAATGACTAATGACCTATAATAACTATTTTTAAGATGGATTCTGACATCGGTCAGCATTACAATTTAATTGTTTCTTTGAATGCAACTTGGTATAATATCTTCGCTGGTCATTTCGACTACGCTCAATGACCGACAGCTGATAGCCGACAGCCGATAGCCGACAGCCACAGGAAAATTTATCTAATCTCTTCAGGCAGCATTTTCTTTTTCTATTTCAATTTCATTAATATTTTTTCTGAAAAACGAAGGGGTAATGCCAGTGATTTTTTTGAAAAATGTATTGAAAGTAGTTTTGTTGTTGAAACCGCATTTTGAAGCAATTGCTTCGAGAGTAAGATTATCGAACCTACCATCTTTAATTATATTAATAGCTTCACTCACTCGGTATTCATTGATGAAATTATTGAAGTTTTTGCCATAAACATCATTAATGAGTTTAGAGAGGTAGGTCCGGTTAGTATAAAGCATATCAGCGAGAGAATCAATTGTAAGTTTGTTATCTAAATAAACTTTTTTATTATCTAATGCATCAATCAGATTGTTCAGTAATTCCTGAGATTGAAATTCAAGTGCTTTACTGGAAATAAATTCTTCTTTAATTTCAGTTATTGGTTTTTCATCAATAATATTGGCATTAGCTTTCAACTTTTTCAACTCATCTTCTTTGTTGGAAATTTCCAAGTTCTTTTTTAGCAGCGCCTTGTATGCTATATTTCTTTTAATAAAAAGAATTGTAATAAAGAAAAGGGAAGCGACAATAATTATAGTAATAATAATAAAGAACAGAATTTGAGCATCTTTTATTTCTTTTTCCTGCTTTAAACTTTTGATTTCCTGTTCTTTCTTTTCATTTTCGAAAATAATGTTTAATTCAGCAATTTTATCCGAATGCTCTTTTTTAAAGATGCTATCTTTAAGTTGAGTATGCTTTTCGTAATATTCTAAAGATTGTTTATAGTCTCCTATTTTTGAATATACTTTAGAAAGAACTTGGTAGTAATCGACTTGAGATAAAATAAAATTATCATCTTCACTAATTTTAATTGCTTTTTTTAAATATTCAATTGAAGTTTTATAGTCTTTAATTTCTGAATAGTATTCACCTATTGAAGCTAAAGTGCGTGCTATTTCGAATTTATTTCCGGTAGTTTCCAATATGCTGAGAGCTTTTTCAAGATTAAATTTAGCTCCCTTATAATCTTTTTTCTCTAAAAGGATTTTACTTAAAAATCTGTAAGCACAGGACATACCAAATTTGTTACCGGCTTTTTCCTGATATTTTATTGTATTTAAAATATATTCTTCAGATTTCTTTAAATTTTTCTGATGATACTCCATTTCAGCTAAATTATTATAATTCAGTCCTATACCAAAATAATCATTTTTCTTTTTGCAGATTTCCAAGGAATTGTTTAAGTATTTATAAGCTTTTTCCAAATTATTCAATTCATATTGAATGTGAGCTAAATTGCTATAAGCTATTGCAATAGAGAGCGAATCCTTTAATTTCTCTGCAAATTCCAATTCTTTAAGATAGTATTCATTAGCTTTGAATAAATTTCCCTGATTAGTATAAATTATAGCAATATTATTCAAAGTAGTTAGCAGTTCATAATAATTATTTTCTTTTAAATAAATAGTTTGTGCTTTAAGATAATAGTTTAGAGCAGCAGAATAGTAACCTTTTAAATCGTATCCCAATCCCATCGCTTTATAAATAAAAGCAATTGAGTTGTTGTCTTTGATTTGTTCTATAAAAGCATACGATTGTTGAGCATATTCCAAACTTCTCAAATCGCCGGCTTCAGAAAGTTTTTCAGAAAGTTTTGCTAATGTTATGGCTTTTGTGTTAATATCTTTCGATTCGGAAATCTTTAGCAAACTATCAATATATGATTGTGAAAATACATTATTAGTGCAAAATAATATAGTAAAAAAGATTATCCTAATAATATTCCTATAAGATTTATATATTTTTATTTGTTCATATCCAAAATTGCATTTTAAAATCATTTTATTCTTATATTATATTTAAACACAAATAAAATTATAAAATAAATGAAAGATTACAAAGAAATTTTGTTAAAATTTGTAAAAATATCTCTTTTTGTGAAATTTTAACATAAAATTGTTTTGTTTTTATTAATACTTGTTTAATTTAAATTCATTAAAAAAACAGAACATTTTCAATATTAAAATAAAAAATTATATTAAAAAATTAAGGGATTATATGAAAAGAATTATACTAATTACAAGTAAAGATGTCCTACATCTGCAAGATGTATGACATCTGGTTCAATAACTTTTGCAAAGTTTTACAGAGTAAAATTATAGATGTAATTGTTAACTAATGTAATAATTTATTGAAAACCTAATAAACATTTCTTGTCATTCCGAAACGAAGTGAGGAATCTCAAGTTCCGTAGTAGCAATGACTTGTGAGATTTCTCACTTCGTTTCGAAATGACACAATATAATAAGTCTTTTAACGAATTACAACACTAAGCGATGAATAACAATTTTAAAATTCATTTGCTGTAATTTTTAAAATAAAGTATCATTCTTGAGAATGTCGGAATTGCTTGGCTCTTTAATTTTATTAAAGAATTTCCAGCATCTGAAAGAATGATACATTTTTATCACTTTTTTTATTAAAATTTTGAAAATATTTTTTTTAATAATAAAGCCAGTATTATTCATAAATTTAATATTATTATTTATTAATATTTGATATTAAATGACTTACTCGAAATATTGTGAAAAACTTGGTATTGAACTCCTTCCCAAGTTGCACTTGGGAAGGAATATTTCTTTTAAAGATGTGCTTTACATTTTTTTTGAATAAAGAGTTAAAGCACAGCTTTTGTTAAAGTTGCCTTCCCAAGTGCAACTTGGGAAGGAGTAATAAAGTATTTATTTTTATTTATGAATAATATTAGGATAGGAGTTATAATATGAATAGAATTTTTATTATACTATTTGCAATTTTTCTTTCACTCACAGCAGTATATTCCCAAGTTCCACAAACAATTAGCTGGCAGGGAATAATTCAAGATGATGAGAACAATCTGCTCAACACTCAGGCAAACCTTACAGTTAAGCTGTATAATATAGCTACAGGCGGAACTGCACTTTGGACAGAAACACACAACAATGTAAATATTGTTGATGGTCTTGCAAATCTAACATTAGGTTCAGTAACTCCAATTCTATTAGATTTTAATAATCAATATTGGCTTGAAATAACAGTTGGGGAATCCACTCCAATGGCACGTATGAAATTAAACGCTGTACCTTATTCTCTTTATTCTGCAAGAACATCTGGAATAATCGTTAATGATTCTATTGTTCTTAAAGATTCGCTTGGAACAACGCGAATGGTTTTCAATCCGAATTCCGGAACTTTCAAGATGATGGATAATGATACTGTTTGGTATGAAATATCAGTAAATTCACCTTCTGTTGAAAGAGAAGTAAAAGATGATGGCTCCGTAATTATTACAGAAGGTAACAAGAAAACACTATATAATCCAGATGGTGGAAAAGTGTGGACTGAAACTAGCGAAAGGTCAAATGACCCTTATAATTATGGAACAAAACATACAAAAGAATATTATGAGTCCGATGGTGTAACAGTATATCAAAAAGATGATTATCATAGTAATAGCTCATTTTACGAGAAGAACAATACTGTTACTTCTACTTTCTACCAGCAAGGAGAAGAGGTAAGCAAAAAGATTACAATGCATGCTATTGGAGGAGCTACAATAGAAGAAACATATAAGGACGGCGTAATAGTCTTCAAAAAATGGTTAAATCATAATGTTCCAGATTTTCTAACTGAAACTCATTATGTTGATGGACAAATAGCTTTCACTAAGACCACCGAATTTGAACCAAACCGTGAAGGTGAATTTTTAGGGGAATCTGTTCCCGGTAGAGGATATATTCACACATACAGAGATTACGATAGTTCAGGAAATGTTGTTTCCGAAGAAAAAGTTTTGGAAAAGTTTGGTGGAGGAACTGAAACAATTTCCGTCAGGACAAAAAAGAATACTACACTAACAAAAGATGAAGACGGTGGTTTCGGTCAGCAGAATACTAAAGACGGAGTTAATTTCTTTTATCAATCAGGTGGTCAAAGGACACCAAGTTTGAGCATAAATCAAGCAAGCGGAGGACCTGGCTTCGGGATGCAAATTGGTATGACTGACGGCGAAACACAAGGAGCTGCTATTGTTATGAGTACAGCAGGAAACATAAATTTAAAACCACAAGGTACAGGTAATGTTACAACAAATGGCACTCATATTGTAACTGGTGCTCATTCTGTAGGGACTAATCAAAGTGTTTATGGTAATCAATTGGTTCAAGGAACTCAAAATGTTGGTGGTGATTTAAATGTTGGTGGTACAAAAAACTTCAGAATTGACCACCCTGAAGACCCAGGAAACAAATACCTTGTTCACGCTGCTATTGAATCGAATGAAGTGCTCAATTTGTATTCCGGTAATGTTACTACAGATAACAATGGAATAGTAATAGTTGAACTTCCTCAATATTTTGAATCAATTAATATTGATTACCGCTATCAACTAACTGTCATCGGTGATTTTGCACAGGCAATAGTTTCAAAGAAAATAAAAAATAATACATTTGAAATAAAAACTGATAAGCCAAATATCGAAGTTAGCTGGCAGGTAACAGCAAAAAGAAATGATATGTATTTGCGTGAGCATCCGTTCTTTGACGTAAGAGATAAAGAATAAAGTATCATTCTTTAGAATGTTGGGACTGCTTGGCTCTTTAATTTTATTAAAGAATTTCCAGCATTTGAAAGAATGATACATTTTTATCACTATTTTTCTTAAAATTTTGAAAAATAATATTTTATAATAATATTGGAGCTATAATATGAAAAGAATTTTTATTATACTATTTGCATTTTTTCTTTTTATAAATTTATCATATTCACAAATACCGCAAACAATAAGCTGGCAGGGAATAATTGAAGATAATGAAGGAAATAATTTAACGGGTAATCATAATATTACCGTTAAATTGTTTGAAGTTGCTACTGGTGGCAATCAAATTTGGACTGAGCTACACACAGCAGTTGATGTTGAAAATGGACTCGTTAATTTATCGCTTGGCTCAGTTACTCCACTTAATATTTCTTTCGATAAGCAGTACTGGCTTGAAATTACAGTTGGGGAATCCACTCCACTTCCGAGAATAAAACTTAATTCAGTTCCATATTCTCTTTATTCTGCAAAAACTTCTGGAATAATAGCTAATGATTCTATCGTTCTTAAAGATTCGCTTGGCTTAACGCGAATGGTTTTCAATCCTAATACCGGCACTTTCAAGATGATGGATAATGATACTGTTTGGTATGAAGTATCTGTTAATTCACCTTCAGTAACAACGATAATGAATCCAGATGGCTCTTATTCGAAAAAGAGTGGAGAAAATCAATGGGATTATGACAGTAATGATAATTTAATATATAAAAAAGAAGTAACCGGAGCTGGAGGATATGTGGTAGAATCTTGGTTGGATGATGGTTATATGTATAAAAGAGTTAGAACTATAGAAGCATCTACAATGAAAGATGAAAAAACAGAATGTTTTCATCAGGAGGACGGAGTTACTAAAGTATTAACTATAATTAAACAAGAGTATAAGCAACCTACTTTAGTTGATGGTATTGAAGAGGTAGTTTCAAAAACTGAAATACAAAAATATAATTTAGGCGAAGATATAAAGACATTTTCAGTGTTTGGAGAAACTGAAAAAGGTTACTATCGGGAAGAATATTATGATGGAAACAGACAACAAAGAAGTGTAACAACTACAAATGATGAATCGGTAATTGAAGTGAAAACATTAAATACTGCTAATGGAATAATCAAAGAGGAATATATTCAGTATCATAATGAAACCAGTGCCGAGATTCGTTCAGTAAAAAAAGAATATTTAAATGATATTTTAAAAGAAAAAACAGAATGGCTTGCCGATGGTAAATATAAGGTATATAGATATAATCCTGATGGAAGCTTAATTAATGGTGGCTTATTTACGGGCGATGGTCAGTTGGTTTCTGCCTGGGATGACAGTCAAAATGGAATAACTACCAAAACAACTCCGAATGGATTTTCCGTTGGCAGATATTTTCCTTCTCCCGGTGTCCCTGTTTGTAATGTCGGACCTACCTGGGACAATAGCGGATTCATTGTAGGATACAAAACCTATAATGGCGATGACAGGGCAAATATGGTTTTTGGGTATAATGATGTCGGTATTAATACCAGCCCAACGGGAAATATTCAACTTAATTCCAATACAAGTGTAACCGGAAATGCTAATGTGTCTGGAAATGCTAATGTAACTGGCAATCTAAATGTCTCCGGAACCAAAAACTTTTTGATTGAACATCCAACACAAACAGATAAATACCTTGTTCACGCTGCTATTGAATCTAATGAAGTATTGAACCAGTATTCCGGGAATGTAATGACTAATGCTGAAGGTCTTACAACTATTACTTTGCCAGACTACTTTAACGATATTAACGTAGATTTTCGCTATCAATTAACTATTATAGGCGCTTCCTTTGCCAGAGCTATTGTTTTTGAGGAAATTAATAAAAATAATCAGTTTACTATAAAAACAGATGAACCAAACATAAAAGTAAGCTGGCAGGTAACAGCAAAAAGAAATGATAAGTATTTGCGAGAGCATCCGTTCTTTGAAATTAGAGATAAAGAATGATACATTTTTTAACCGAAAATCAATTTCTTGATTTATGTCAAGTCAATTTTAAAAAAAGTTGTTTAAATTATTTTTTTTAAAATTTTGTTTTTTAAATTTATTGGAGTATCGTAATGAAAAGATTTGTAATACTACTTTTTGCTTTGTTCTTATCATTCATAGCAATTTATTCGCAAATTCCACAAACGATTAGCTGGCAGGGAATTTTGCAGGACAGCGAAGGAAATAATTTGAATGGTAATTTTAATATTACCATGAAATTATATGATGTTGCCACTGGCGGCACAGCCCTTTGGACAGAAGTCCATAATGATTTGCAGGTTGAAAATGGTTTAGCAAACATCACTTTAGGAGAGCTCACTGCCTTGAATCTTCCGTTCGATACTCCTTATTGGTTAGAAATAATAATCGGTGAAAATGAGCCATTACCAAGAATCAAATTAAGTTCAGTTCCCTATTCACTTTATTCTGCAAAGAGTTCAAATGTGTTTCAAAATGATTCACTTGTTTTTAAAGATTCATTAGGAATTACAAGATTAGTGATTAATCCTAACGAGGGCTCTTTGAAGATGATGAATAACGATACAATTTGGTATTCATTGCAGGTTAATTCTCCACTTGAAACATTAATCTGGAATCCGGACGGAACTTGGACCGAATTAATCGGAGAAGGAAATACAATAACTTACGATAACAATATGAATGTTATGAATTCGAATTTCTCTGAAACTAAAATTGGAGGAGATGGTGAAAAATATACTAGCTATACATCAAATAGTTATGTGCGTGATGAGAACGGAAATGTAAAAAGTGAATATGAAAGAAAACAAGAAGCTGATGTTCACGGAACAATAATTACGACTAAAAATAAAACTTACAACAGTGATGGAAGTTATACTGAAAAAACAAAAACCGAAAAATTCAGCGATATGATGGGAAATATTACTATTGAAGAAAATAAATCCTACGATAGTCAGGGAAATCTAATTTCTTCAAATACTACCAACACTACAACTGAATTAACTTTAGACCCACTTGCTCCTAATGAAGAAAAAACTGAAAACAGATACAGCGACGGAACACTTTACCGCTCCTCGACTACAGGGATTCAAAGATATACTCAAAGTAATTTGACTGAATTAGAAAAGAACGTTCAGTATTTTATTAAGGATGATGATGAAAATATTATTCCTCAAGCTGAAATTACAGAAAAAGAAACTGCTTACCCCGGAAGCTATGGTAAGGAAACAACAACAAAAAGCTGGGATTGGAATAACAATGAATATAGAACTGAAACAAGAGAAATTAACGGGCGAAAGGATTATGAAAGATATTACAAAAACGGTTTATCTCAATACGAAGAAGTTCAGCAATATTTCGAAAATCTTACTCAAACAGTTAAATATTTTAAAAATAATGAAGGTACATTACTTTTTAGAGAAATTGACAAGGTCGATTTAGAAAATAACAATCTTTCAAAAGAAGTTAAAGAACCGGGAGTAACCGGTAGTTCCACTAAAATTATTCAAGACCCGTTTGGAATAGAGTTCGTAGGTACTATTTTAAAAACTAATGGCAACCAAGTTGTAACAGGTAGTACTGATGTTATTGGTAATTCGCTTGTAAGAAGCGACCAAACTATAGAAGGAAATTCAATTGTAGAAGGTAACCAAAATGTTGGTGGTGATTTAAATGTAACAGGCACAAAAAACTTCAGAATTGACCACCCGGACGACCCTGAAAATAAATACCTTGTTCACGCTGCAGTTGAATCTGACAAAGTACTTAATAAATATATAGGTAACGTAACTACTGATAATCAGGGAATTGCAGTTGTTTCTTTACCGGATTATGTCCAAAAAGTAAATAAGAATTTTCACTATCAATTAACTGTAATTGGTGATTTTGCGCAGGCAATTATTTCTAAGAAAATAAATAATAATCAATTTGAAATTAAAACAGATAAACCAAATATTGAAGTTTCATGGGAAATTACTGCTGAAAGAAATGATAAATTTATGCAGGAGAATCCTTTCAGCCCTGTTCAGGAAAAAAATTCTGAAAACAGAAAATAATATTTATAATCAATAAATAGGTATTAATATGAAAAGAATCATTTTCTCAATTTTTGCAATAGTATTATTTGCTTTGCAACTTAATTCCCAAGCTCCTAATACAATTAGCTGGCAGGGAATCATTCAAGATGATGAGAATAATCTGCTTAACGCTCAGGCAAACCTTACAGTTAAGTTGTTCGATATAGCTACAGGAGGTGCTGCTCTTTGGACTGAAACACACAACAATGTAAATATTGTTGATGGTCTTGCAAATCTAACGTTAGGTTCAGTTACTCCTTTAAATTTGAGTTTCGATTCCCAGTACTGGCTCGAAATTACTGTTGGCGAATCTACTCCAATGGCTCGAATCAAATTAAATTCAGTTCCTTATTCTTTGTATTCAAAGAAATCGTCTGGAATAATTGAAAACGATTCTATCGTTCTTAAAGATTCACTCGGCATTTCGCGAATGGTTTTCAATCCGAATGAAGGCACATTTAAGATGATGAATAATGATACGACATGGTATGAAATGAAAGTTGCCTCACCTCCATCTTTTTATTTTACATTACCAAATGGTAATATGTTTGCAGAAAATTTTGGTCGGGATAGCAGAGAATCGTATTTATATGATGAAAATTTTAAGCTATTACATTATTCTTCAGAAATAATTAATATAGAATCTGTTCTTGGATACCAGGTTACAACACATACTGAATCTGAATATAGTAAGCTACCTAATTCAGATGATACTTACAAAGCTATTGAGAAAATTGATGAAAGAATTGTAAATTTTGAATCTTCTGATAAAAATTATAATCAGATTATTGAAACCCAAAAATCATATAGTCCAAACGGAAATTTAACAGGCAAATCCGTATTAGAGAAAAGATATTACAAAGGTAATGATGTAAATAAGAAAGAAATAATTTCTACTACTTATATTTACGATAGCGACGGGAATGAAATTGGCAAAAATGTTAAAATTGAAGAAATTAATAATGAGATTAATACTAATATTATTACTGAAACTTATAAGAATAATGTATTAAGAAACCGCGAAACAAAAACTTACGATACACAAACCAATATTATAACAGATAAAACTGAAACATTTAATAGCTCTGGAACCAAAACAACTGAAAAAACAGAAGAAATAGCAAATGGAAAAGTTACTAACAGAGTTTCCAATGGTTCTCAAAGTACAGTTGTTGAGCAATCCCATAACAAATTGATTTATTCAAATACTGGCAGCTCTAATTATGTAAAAATAGAAGAAGACAGCTATTTGGGAAAATTTGATGTAAGTGCATATATTGGTGGGCAGGAAAAAAAATTATTAAGCAGCGATGAAAATGGTGTTTATTACGGAACGAACAATAATATACTTACAAATCAATTAGGGACAACATTTTCTGGGTCTGTTACCAGCCCTGGAACTACAACATTTCAGGGAACTACCTATCATAACGGAACAAATTATTTTTCCGGTAATGTTTATGGAAACAATGCTCAGTGGAATGGCGATGTTCAGATTGGTTTAAATGGTTTATCACCCGGAACATTAAATTGCTTAGGTCCTGCAACAATTGGCGGCGCTACAACAATAAACAGCAATACAGAAATAAATGGCAATCTTACTGTCGATGGCGATTTAACAGTTGAAGGCGGTATGGATATGAGTGAATCTGATATGACTTTCAACAGTGTTAAATCAAACAATGACATTCAAGCTCAGGGCGCAAAGAAATTCGTTATTGACCATCCGACTGATATTACTAAACTGATTCAGCACGCTGCCGTTGAAGCTAACCAGGTATATAATTTTTACAGGGGAAATGTTCAAACAAATGAACTTGGTTATGCTACGGTTACAATGCCCGATTATTTCTTAAGTATCAATCTTTCAAGTGACATTAGCTATCAATTAACCGTTATTGATGCTGTTAGCTTTCCTCAGGCAGTTATATTTGATGAATATAACGAGGAAACTAATTCATTTATAATCAGAGCAAGTGTCCCTTATGCTACAGTGTGCTGGCAGGTAACCGCAAGAAGAAATGACAGCTATATTCAGGGCTATCCTTTTAATGATGTGATAGACAAGTAATTTGAACAGGAAGTTGTCTAATAAGTATGAAAATGAAAAAAAGTGTAATGCTGACAAATGTCAGAATCTATCTTAGTAGAATAAGCATTCTTGCTTGTTTCATTGTTCATTGGTCATTAGACATTGGTCATTAGTTTTTCTTATACTCAACTTTCCTAGTTAACATAAGTGTTTGTAATATATAAATAATACAGAAAAGAACAAAAGTGTTAAAAAGACTATAAATACACCTCCCCTTACCCCTCCTTGTTAGGAGGGGAACGCTAAAACATAGAACAGTTCTTATTCCCCTCCTAATAAGGAGGGGCAGGGGAGGTGTTAAAAGGTTCTATTGATTAATGAAGTATTTTTTAAGGATAAAAACATATTATTTCATTTATAAAGCACTACTACTCTATATTTACTTCATTTTATCTACTAGGAAAGTTGAGTCTTATACTAATAACTAATAGCCAATGACGAATGACCAAGAAAGCAATATGTGCTCTAAATACATTAGCAAAAAACTTTTCTCCTGATATCAGAAACTTTTTTCTGAAAGTAGAGATGTATATTATATAAAAATATAAATAAATCAAAGGAGTTCCAATGAAAACCATTACAAATTTCATAGCGCTATTTTTAATAGCTGTATCAATTTCTTTTTCCCAAGCTCCTAATACGATTAGCTGGCAGGGAATCATTCAAGATGATGAGAATAATCTGCTCAACACTCAGGCAAACCTTACAGTTAAGCTGTTCGATGTAGCTACAGGAGGTGCTGCTCTTTGGACCGAAACACACAACAATGTAAATATTGTTGATGGTCTTGCAAATCTTACATTAGGTTCTGTTGCTCCTTTAAATTTGAGTTTCGATTCTCAGTACTGGCTCGAAATTACTGTTGGCGAATCTACTCCAATGGCTCGAATCAAATTAAATTCAGTGCCTTATTCTTTGTATTCAAAGAAATCATCTGGAGTGATTGAAAACGATTCACTTGTATTGAAAGATGCTGAAGGAGTAGCAAGAATAATTTTAAATCCAAACACAGGCACTTTCAAGATGATAAATAATGATACAACATGGTATGAGTTGCAGGTGGCTTCTCCTCCAAAGAAAACGGAGATAATTAACAAGGACGGTAAAGTTATAAAAACTTATGCCGATGGGTCAACAGGAGAAACAGTAAAAGAAGTTGTCGATTTTAAAACAGGTCTAACAGAAATTACCAGAACTTTATCAAAAGAAGAAACAGGTGAAAATGATGTCGAATTTAAAACTATTGAAAAAAGCAAGAAAAAGTATTCTGGAGAAAGTTTAGTATCTGAATCAAAACAACAAAAAAAAACATCTGATAATTTTGAATTAAAAACAGAAGAAGCAAAATTTTATAGTGGCACTACCTTAGTAAAAGAAATTAATAAAGAAACAAAGGTAGGATTTAATAGTGCATTTATGGGTGGATTTGCCGGGTCAACTTTAAATGAAACAATAAAAAATTATCATGATAATGGAAATATTTCAAGTATAACTACTAAAAAATCAGGTATATCTGTTATGTTGGCCGGGTTTTTAGGTTCAAATTCCGGACAAAAAGATGAAATTGAAAATAAATTTTTTGATGCTGATGGAATTATTCAAAAGTCAGATAAAATCGAAGTTGATAAGAATGAAGATTATACAATAACTAAATCAACTATTGTAACTAAATATAGTAGTTCTGGCAATTCATTGGACTGGGAAGAAAAAACAGAGACTTATGATTCTGAAAATAATAGAAGGATTAATACCATTAAAAATTATATTGATGGTGTTTTAAGAAGTGAATCAACTGAAGAATCAGGAAGCATGGGCAACTATAAAATTGTTAACAAGTATAATGCAGCCGGACAATTAATATTTAGTTCTGGCGATTCAGATGAAACAACATCTGAATATCAAAATAAAAAAGTATCAACCCAATACGGAGGTGCTGATAACGGATACATAATCATTGATGAAAAAAAATCAAATGATTCATACAGTATCACAAAAAAATATATAAATCCAGATGAATCAACAGGTATGAATATTTTAGAAAACTATACTCCGGGTGGCGTTGGAGGGAAGAAAACAACAAAACACCAAAGTCCAACGAATATTGAAATATTTATCAGTGAAGAAAAAACACCAACTTATACAACACAGGAGTATTCAAACCAAAATCTTAAGCATATATTGGAAGAATATATGGGGCAAGTAAATGAACAAGATGTTGCAATTAAAAAATCCTCTATTGGTCCGCCTTCAGGAACAATTGTTCCAAGTGTAGTAGAGGTTACGGGTGCTGATGGAAAAATAGAACGAAAATATATGGGACATCCTTCACAGATTTATGGAATTGAAAGTTGGAACCCAGCCAACAGCAGCTTTGACCAAACAATATACAACCCAACTGATCCAAATACTTATACTAATATTAATCAAGCTCCGGATTATATTGCTTTTACTGGTGATGTAACTGTAAACGGCGATTTCACTGTTACCGGCAATTTAAGTGCAAATTTGAATCTTAACAATGCTGAAACTAATAATTTACAAGTCAATAACAGTTTAACTTTTAATAATGGAAATACAAATCACAATATTGATGAATATGGTTTTAGCTCAAGCGTTAGTGAACCGGGTTTTCCATTAAATTCTTCCTATAATACACTTACTTATGATGGTGCTATGACAGCCATTTTTCAGTCAGGGCAGCAAACGCTTGGAACTACTGTGCGTCAAAAACCTACTGGCTGGGAATATAATATAGCTGGCAAAAGTGATGATTTATTTGTTGGAGATGGAAACGGCTCTATCCCTCAACTTAGAGGATATGGCTTTTATTTAAAAAATGATGAAACCAGTTTACCAGCAATATCTATTGACAAAGGCACCGGTGGCGAAGCTGAAGTAACCTTGACTAAATTAAATGGTGGAACTCTTTTTATTTCTAATAGTTTAATTGTTGGAAGTGCAGGCACAGGACCAGTTAATTTTGGGAAACAACCTAATTTTAATGCCGGAATAAATGTATCTAATGAAAAAGGAACATTTAACGACGGATTGGAAACTACTGGTTTAACAGTTTTTAACAACGGATTTACTTCTGTTTTTCAGGGAACTTTTCAGGGGGGTTTAAGTGTTACAGGTGGCAGTGTGGCAATTTCAAATAATTGCACTATTGGTGGCGATTTAAATGTCTCGGGAACTAAAAATTTTATGATTGACCATCCGGACGACCCTGAACACAAATACCTCGTCCATGCTGCAATTGAATCTGACCAGGCACTGAATCAATATTCTGGTAACATCGTAACAAATGAACATTGTATTGCAGTTGTTTATTTACCGGATTATATTGAAAAAATCAATATTGATTTCCGTTATCAACTTACTGTAATTGGAGAGTTTGCTCAGGCAATTATTTCCAAAAAAATTAGCAATAATCAATTTGAAATAAAGACTGATAAACCATTTATTGAAGTTTCCTGGCTTATCAATGCAAAAAGAAATGATGAGTATATGAAAATAAATCCTTTTAACCCAATAAAGAATAAATAAATTTTGTAATATAACTGGAGATTAATATGATAAAGTTCTTATCAAAAAATAGAATAAGTTTTCTTATTCTAATATTTATTTTGCTAACCTCGTTAGTTACTTATTCACAAACATATTCAGTAAAGAAATATGTAATTGGTTCAACTTCCGAAACAGTTAGCAATGCTGACAATAAAATTAATTCAACACTTGGAGAACCGGCTATTGGAAAAACTGAAAATGCAAACTATAAAATCAATAGTGGCTTTTGGTTTCCCCAAGAGCAGCAAGAGTGCAATATCTCAATTTTCAACGTTACCGGTGGTGGCTATTGTTTAGGTGGCGAAGGTGTCCAGGTCGGATTAGATAGCTCACAAACCGGTATTCTTTATCAGTTAAAAAAAGATGGCAGCGATGTTGGAAATCCAATTGTTGGGAATGGAAATCCTTTTAGCTTTGGCGAGCAAACTGAAGTTGGAACTTATACCGTTTTAGCATCCGATACTGTAAATAATTGCGAATTGATGATGAACGGAAATGCAATTATTACCATTCTTCCACTTCCTACCGCAACAATAACTGGCACTACTTCTTTATGTGCTGGCGAAAGTGCAGAACTTTCCATCGCTTTAACCGGCACGGCACCTTTTTCACTTGAATTTAGTGATGGTTTTACAGCAAATAATATTGAAACCTCTCCTTACATTAGAGAAGTAAGCCAAACGCAAACAACAGAATATAGCATAACAGAAGTAAGTGATGTAAATTGTTCTAATACAGGAACTGGCACTGCAACAATAACAGTTAATCCACTTCCTACCGCAACAATAACTGGCACTACTTCTTTATGTGCTGGCGAAAGTGCAGAACTTTCCGTTGCTTTAACCGGCACGGCACCTTTTTCACTTGAATTTAGCGATGGCTTCACAGCAAATAATATTGAAACCTCTCCTTACATTAGAGAAGTAAGTCCGGAACAAACAACAGAATATAGCATAACAGAAGTAAGCGATGTAAATTGTTCTAATACAGGAACTGGCACTGCAACAATAACTATTCTTCCACTACCGACAGCAACAATAAGTGGAACTGCTACAATTTGCTTCGGAGATTCAACCGATTTGAATGTTGCACTTACTGGAACAGCTCCATGGACTGTTGCTTTTATTGATGGTTTTATTAAAGAAAATATTCTAGAATCGCCTTATATTAGAACAGTAAGTCCAATCTCAACCTATAAATATGAAGTAACAAACGTAAGTGATTCTAATTTATGTAATAATGATGGAATAGGTTTTGCCAGAGTTACAGTACGTCCACTTCCAACAGCAACAATAACTGGCACTACTTCTTTATGTGCTGGCGAAAGTGCTGAACTTTCCGTTGCTTTAACAGGCACGGCACCTTTTTCACTTGAATTTAGTGATGGTTTCACAGCAAATAATATTGAAACCTCTCCTTATATAAGAGAAGTAAGCCCGGAGCAAACAACGCAATATAGCATAACAGAAGTTAGCGATGTAAATTGTTCAAACGCCGGGACTGGAACTGCAACAATAACAGTTCTTCCACTTCCAACAGCAACAATAACTGGCACTACTTCTTTATGTGCTGGCGAAAGTGCAGAACTATCCGTTGCTTTAACCGGCACGGCTCCTTTTTCACTTGAATTTAGCGATGGCTTCACTGCAAACAATATTGAAACCTCTCCTTACGTTAGAGAAGTAAGTCCTGAACAAACAACAGAATATAGCATAACAGAAGTAAGCGATGTAAATTGTACTAATGACGGAACAGGCACTGCAACAATAACAGTTAATCCACTTCCTACGGCTTACAATGTAACTGGTGGTGGTTCTTATTATGAAGGTGGAGAGGGAGTTGAAGTTGGTTTAGATGGTTCGGAAATTGGTGTTAATTATGAATTATTTGTCAACAATGAAACAACTGACCTTATTTTAAATGGAACAGGCAATCCTTTGAATTTTGGTAATCAGACAATCGAAGGTATTTATACTGTTACTGCCACATTAGCAGAAGGAAATTGCAGTGCTGAAATGCTTGGCAGTGCTGAAGTGATTATAATCCCGCTTGCAAATCAGGAAATTTCAATAAATGCAGGTTGGAACATAATTTCAAGTTACATTAATCCTGAAAATTCAAATATAGAAGATATTTTTTCAGGAATGGATAATTTGGTAATTGTAAAAAATGGAAACGGACAAATTTATATTCCAAATCAAGGTATAAATCAAATTGGTGATTGGAACATTCTGCATGGTTATATGGTTTATGTTACATCGCCAGCTACTCTTGAAATATCGGGAACTGCAATCGTTCCAAATGAAACACAGATTAATCTTGTAGCTGGCTGGAATTTGATAGCTTATCTAAGAAACAGCCAGATGTCAATCGAAACAGCTCTTGGAAGCATAAGCAATTCAATAGTATTAGTAAAAGATAATCAGGGTAAATTGTATTATCCGGGATTTTATCTCAATACAATTGGCAATATGCAGCCCGGCAAAGGATATTGGTTCTATATGAATGCGCCGACGGTTTTGACGTATCCGGGAAATTAGCTGTCAGCTAACGGCTTTCAGCCATTAGTTGTTGTTTATATAGGGAAACAGGAATGCCTGTTTCCCTAAGTTTAATCCTAAGTTGCATTTATAGATACAATGAAATTGTCATTCCGACCCCAAAAATGAAGTAAGACCTTTATTTAAATGGAGATGACATTATTTAATAAGGACTTATGAAAA
>CAZCLJ010000046.1:0-22670 GCA_964499465.1 uncultured Hyphomicrobiales bacterium | reverse complement strand
ATATGCTATACATATAGTTACGTGTTAAAAAATCCGAAGTTGTTCATTAGGAGCGCAGCGAAGAATCTCACAAGTTAATGATACCAAAGTATTTGAAATTTAAAGATAAAGATGTCCTACATCTTGCAGATGTAGGACATCTGGTTTAAGAACTTTTGCAGAATAAACGAAAAGATGTCATTGGCAACGAAGCGAAGAATCTCAAAGTCTGTGGTAACAAGAAGTTGTGAGATTCTTCGCTGCGCTTCAGAATGACAGGGTAAAGTAATGTCATCTCCATTTAAAATAAAGGTCTTACTTTATCTTGGGGTTCAGAATGACACAAGATAGTAAGTCTTTTAACGAATTATTACACTGTGAAAGTTAAGTAAATAACCCAATAACCTAATAACCCAATAACCTAATAACCCAATAACCTAATAACCTAATAACCTAATAACCTAATAACCCAATAACCTAATAACCTAATAACCTAATAACCCAATAACCTAATAACCCAATAACCTAATAACGTAGTAACCAAATAACCGAATCAACAAACTTGGCATTTAAATTGCATTTGCTTTAAAAAAAATAGGTGAAGTATGATTTTTAGACAATACTTATTTAAAACAAAACTTCCCTTAATGAATAAAGCGTTAGACACTTACGCATTAAGGCAGAGGACAATATCAAAGAACATAGCAAACGCCACATCTCCGCACTATCGTCCGGAGGAAGTGAAGTTTGAAGAATATTTTACAGAGAATAATGTTACTTTAGAAGGACAAAATAACGAAGAGCGTCATATTCCATTGGGGAAAATGAATGCGAATGAAGTAGAACCAGAGTTGGCAGATGCTGAGGTTCCAAACCCGGAAGTATATTTTTCTGGTGAAACCCATGTTAATATCGACAAGGAAATGTCTAATTTGGCTCAAAATCAAATCCGTTTCCGATTTGCTTCACAAATGGTTAAAGGTTACTTTACCGGTATATCTTCGTCAATAAGAGGAATGGTAACACAATAGCAGGAGAGATGAGATGGCAGAAAATATATTTTCATCATTCGATATAAGCGGACAAGGGATGTCTTTGCAAAGGATGCGACTGAGTGCAGTTGCTAAAAATATAGCAAATGCAAATACAACAAAAGGTCCGGACGGTAAGCCATATCAACGTGAAGTTGTTATTGCAAGAGCTATTCCGGGTAGCCCTTTTGAAGATGAATATGAAAATCAAATTGCTCTTAATACCTCAAACCAGTTCCATGGCACTAACTCAAATCTTGGCGAATATCCTCCTGATTATAGCGTTTTAAATGCTAAAACAGCGAAGGATAATTCTGAGCCAAGATTGGTTTACGACCCATCTCATCCTGATGCTAACGAAGAAGGATACGTTGAAATGCCTAATATCAATATTGTTACTGAAATGGTTGAAATGATTAGCGCTCAACGCTCTTTTGAGGCAAATTCCGGAGTTGTTGAAGCAGCTAAAAACGTAGCTCGTTACTCTTTGGAAATATAATTTTTAAATTAAAATATGAATATTTATGAAAGTTGCTCCTATAAATGCTTATAAAAATACTTATATACAAGGAACTAATTATACTGAGAATATAAATTCTAATATTAATCTTGAAAAATTAAGTTCCGAAAACGATAAGAAAGATAATTTAACTCTTAGTTATAATAATGATTTAATAACTAAGAAGGAAAGGCAGTTCTTTGTTAAAATGTTTCCCGAAAGTTCTGAACAAATTGAAAATCATATTCTGTTTAATAGAAATGGTAAAGTTCAAAATTATAATTTAACAAAGGGCTCACTTTTAGACAGCAGAGTGTAATATAATGATTAATGATTAGTGATTAGTGATTAGTGATTAATGATTAATGATTAATGATTAATGATTAATGATTAGTGATTAATGATTAATTGTTGATGATTTTTTCAGGAAGAACAAAATTGAAAGGAATTCAAAATGATAAGTGAAATAGGACCAAATAAACAATATCTACCATTGCAGTTTCAGCAAAGCATTGGAACTGACTTAAAATCCCCAAAAGAAGAAGCATTTTCAGATTCTCTTAAAGAGTTAATACAAGATGTTAATTCACTGCAAAAAGATTCAACAAATTTAACAGAAAAAATGATAAAAGGCGAGCCGGTAGATTTGCACGATGTTATGATAGCATCTGAAAAGGCAAAGACTGGTTTCCAATTACTTCTTGAAATCAGGAATAAATTCTTAGATATGTATCAGGAAGTAACTAGAATGCAAGTATAATATTGTAAGGAAGTAAACAAAATATGGCGAAATTGGAATTAATAGGGCAGGGAAAACAATTTTTAAGTAAATTGACAAATTTTCAAAAAATTTTATTATTTGGTACTTTTGTAATTGTACTTACTGGAATACTCTTATTTATAGTATTTTCATCTCCAAATAAAGAAATGTCTGTTCTATTTACCGGAATAAATGAAGGTGAAGCAGCAAAAATTGTTGAAAGTTTAAAAGAAAAAGCTATAGAATATGAATTAAAAGATAATGGAACAACTATATTAGTAGATAAAAAAACAATTTATGATACACGGCTCTCACTTGCAAGCGAAGGTTTGCCAGAGTCTGGAACGATTGGCTATGAACTTTTTGACAAAACAAATCTTGGAATGAGCGAATTTGTTCAGAAATTAAACTTTCGCCGTGCATTAGAAGGTGAATTAGCCCGAACTATAACGTCACTTGATGAAGTAAAAAATGCCCGTGTTCATATTGTTATTCCAGAAAAATCTCTGTTTGAAAAAGACCAAAAACCAACAACTGCTTCAGTTACTTTGCATTTAAAAAATGGTAGAAGCTTAAGTAAAATTAATGTAGAAGGAATCCAGAACTTAATAGCTAATAGTGTAGAAGGTATGCAGTCGTCTTCTGTAAGTGTTATTGACCAAAAAGGTAAAGTGCTTTCAGACCCACCTGCCGATATGTCTTCAATTGCCGGATTAACCTCTACCCAACACGAACAGCAAATGAACGTGGAACAATACGTTGCTAATAAAGTTCAAAGCTTGCTTGATGGTGTCTATGGTGCTGGCAATACTGAAGTTCGTGTCAATGCGGAATTGGATTTTACTCAAATAGAAAAAACAATTACCGAATTTGACCCGGAACGTCAGGCAGTTTTAAGCGAACAATCAATTAACGAAGTAAGCCGTTCTACTGATTCGCTTAGCTATCCAGCTGTAAATATGGCTCGTGACCAGAGTAATCAGATTTCTAATTACGAAGTTTCTAAAACTGTTGAAAGGATTGTTGAAGAAGTTGGTAATGTTAAACGATTAACTGTTGCAGTGCTGGTAAATAGTTCTCAAAAAATCGTGGAACGTGATGGTAAAAAAGTTTTGGAAAACGTGCCAAGAACAGACGAAGAAATTAATAAATTAACAGAAATAGTAAAAAACGCTGTTGGTTTTAATCCGATGCGAGACGACCAAATCACAGTTGATTATATTCCTTTCGAGACACCTCTTTATGAAGAGGATTTGAAAATGTATGAAGTAATTCCCTGGTGGAAAGAACCAGAGAATATTAAATTATTTGCCCTAATTCTGGCAATTCTCTTTACAATTATATTGATGATAAAAATTCTTTCTTCAAAACAAATTAAAAATAAGTTAAGAATAGCATTGGCTTTGCCGGAAGAAATAAAAATTGATGAAGAAGAAATAAAAGAAGAAGAAAAAGATGAAATAGAAGAAATTGAGTTAGATGATGAGGAATTGATGCTACTTCCGACTGATTTGCCAGACCATCTTTTGCTTGAAGGTGAGAAACCCTCAATAGAGATAAGTAATTTCGGTGAAGACGACGAGGAATTGTTAGATAGAGATGCATTGGCTAAAAAAGCAAGAGCTAAGTTAGATGAACGTGAAACAGTTGAAATTACTGAAGAGGCACTTATGAAATTGGAAATTAAAGATAAAGTAGCTGATTATGTAACAGAACAAACTCAAGATGCAATTAGACTTTTTAGAATATTAATGGGGCAGGATTTTGATGAAAAGAATTTCAAATTTTGATATAATATAATTACATAAGTTTTCGTTATATTAATGAATGACTTAAAAGCGCAATATAGGATTTAAGATGAAAGTATCAAAATCAGAGCAACTTACTGGTAAACAAAAAGCAGCAGTTTTACTGATGTCGTTAGATGTAGAAATTGCAGCCAAAGTATTTCAAGAGTTAGATATGAAGGAAGTAGAAAATATCGCTGTTGAAATTACTAATCTAAAAGACCTTCCTCAGATAGTTGTTGAAGATGTGATAGATGAGTTCTATCAGTTGATGACTGCACAAAACTATATGGTTGAAGGTGGATTGGATTATGCTCAAGTATTGCTCGAAAGAAGCTATGGACCTGAAAAAGCAAGAGAAATTATAGAAAAAATCCGTGTCCTTACTACCGTTAGAGGGTTTAATATTTTAAAGAAATCTGACCCTCAACAATTAGCGAGTTTTTTATCTAAAGAGCATCCTCAAACTATTGCTTTAATTTTATCACATCTGCCTTCTGACCAATCTGCTGAAGTACTTGCTGAGTTTAATGAACAGTTGCGTTCTGAAACCGTTATGAGAATTGCAAAACTTGGCAAAGTTTCGCCTGCTCTCGTTTCTCAGGTTGAGCACGTAGTGGACCAGATTGCAGAACAAACCCTTTCTCAAAATCTTGCTGCTGCAGGTGGTGCGCAATTAGTTGCAAATATTCTTAACAAAAGCAACAACGCATCTGCTAAAGCTATGATTGAAAGCATCGAAGAAAAGGATTTTAACCTTTCAGTTGAAATTAAACGGCTTATGTTCCTGTTCGAAGACATTATTCTTATTGATGACAAAGGGGTCCAACGTGTTTTACGTGAAGTTGACAAAAGGGATTTAGCTCTTGCTCTTAAAGTTACTGACGAAAAAGTTAAACAAAAAATATTTAAGAATATGTCCGAAAGAGCTGCTGCTGTTGTTAAAGAAGAATTGGAATTTATGGGTCCTGTTAAACTGAAAGAAGTTGAAGCTTCTCAAATGAGAATTGTTGATGTCATTAAACGGCTTGAAGAGCAGGAAGAAATTGTTATTGGCGGACAAGGTAAAGAAGATATATTTGTTTAATACTAATAAGGAAGTTATACTATGGCTCATTATAATGTTAGATTAGAAAAACTTCCTAAGCGTTTCTATGTTTTAAGACCTGATGATGATAACTGGGAAAAAGAAAGTGAAGATGGGATTGATACTGATTCATCTCAAGATGTATCTGCTGATGATTTGACAAAGAAAAAAACAAAACCAGTTCCTACCTTTTATGACGAGTTTACAATTTCAAATATTAAAAAGCCCATTTCAATTTCTTTAAAAAATGTTAGAACTGAAGAAGAATTACCTATTAATGAAATTCAAAATGAAATTCAAGATGCTTATAATAAGGGCTTTTCTGATGGACAGGAAGTAGCTAAAACCAATTTGGAAGCTGACATTCAAAAATATACTAACTGGATTAAAAATTTTGATACTATTTCTTCTGAGTTAAAAAATATTTTTGATAGTGAATTGATAAAATTTCAGGAATCAGTTGTTTCAGTTGCAGTTATTATTGCTGAAAACATTATAAATAATGAAATTGTTGAAAATAAAAATTTAATTATAAAAAATATTGAAGAAATTTTTAAGAATTTAAAAGACGAAGTAATTTTCAAAATTAAATTACATCCTGATAATGTTGATATTTTAAAAGATGTAAAAAGTTCATTAATCAGTAAGCAAAATGGAAGTAAAGACATTGACGTAGTTCCGGATAGTTCAGTCGATAAATTTGGCTGTATATTGGAAACTTCTGCAGGTGTGATTGATACAAGAATAAAGACTCAACTTGAAATAATTGCAAAAAGATTAGAACAGGAAGTATTAGAAAGTGTAGATTGATATGCTAAATCCAGATTATTTTAAAAAAAAAGCGAAAGAATCACTTAGTAATTTAAATAAATATCAACTAAGTGGAAAAACAACGAAAGTGGTCGGACTTGTCGTAGAAAGTGAAGGTCCGAAAGCACCAATCGGTGAGATTTGCTTTTTAAGGAATAAAGATGGACATAATGTAAGTAAAGTAGAAATAGTTGGTTTTAAAAACAACACTATTCAATCTATGATTTTGGGTGATTTAACCGAAGTCATTCCCGGAATGGAGTTAGTCTCAACAGGAGAACAGCTGTCAGTTTCTCTTGGCGATAATTTATTGGGAAGGGTGCTTGATGGTTTATGTAATCCAATTGACAGCTTGGGCAGGATTATTCCAGAAGAAAGGCGCTCTATTTATGCGTCTCCACCGCATCCACTTACCAGGAAGAGAATTAAAGAACCGCTATCTACTGGTATTAAGGCGATTGACGGCTTGTTAACTTTGGGCAAGGGGCAGCGTATAGGGATTTTCGCTGGTTCTGGTATAGGAAAATCCACATTATTGGGTATGATAGCACGAAATACTTCTGCAGACATTAACGTAATTGCTTTAATTGGGGAGCGGGGGAGAGAAGTAAAAGAATTTATTGAAGATAGCTTGGGTGAAATCGGTATTCAACGCTCAATCTTAGTTGTTGCTACAAGCGATGCTCCTCCTTTGGTTCGTGTTAAAGCTGCTCTTGTTGCGACAACCATTGCAGAATTCTTTCGAGATAAGGGTTTAGATGTTTTACTAATGATGGATTCTGCAACCCGTTTGGCAATGGCTCAGCGCGAAGTTGGATTAAGCATCGGTGAACCACCTACATCACGCGGCTATACTCCTTCGGTTTTTACTTTAATGCAAAAGGCGATGGAAAGGTCTGGCAATTCTGATGTTGGCTCAATAACAGGGCTTTACACCGTTCTTGTTGAAGGTGATGATATGAACGAGCCGGTTTCAGATGCTGCCCGCGGTATCCTTGATGGGCATATTGTGTTAACAAGACGACTTGCTTCATTTGGGCATTACCCTGCTATTGATGTTCTAGAAAGCATTTCAAGAGTTATGGGTGAAGTTATTTCAACTGAACATAAAAAAGCTGCAAAGTTTATTAAAGAAATGCTCGCTACCTATCGCGGAGCCGAAGATTTGATTAGCGTTGGTGCTTACCAAAAAGGTAGCAATCCTAAAATTGACTCGGCTATTAAGCTTAATGATGTAATTAATGAATTTCTTATGCAATCTACCGACGAGGTGATTGAGTTTGAACAGGTCGTTGAAAAATTAATTAATATTGCAAAGTAATGGATAAATGGCAAAAAAGTTTTCATTCAGATTAGAGCCATTGCTCAAAATCAAGTCTTTTAGAGTTAAACAGGCAAAAGAAGAATTGATGAGTATAGTATATTTAAGGTTAAAAAAAGAAAGTGAAATTGAAGAGAAAAATATTTATTTAGATAGTTTAATTAATCAGAAACTAACTTATAAAAAAGCTATTGATATCCAAGCTTTCTGGTATCATATTAATTTTGTGAAAGAGCAAATAGTTAATCTTGAAAATGAGAAAAAACAATTAATTGAAATTGAAAATTTAAAAAGACAAAAACTCAGTGCAGCTATGAAAGAAGAAAAAACGCTTGAAAAATTGAAAGAAAAAAAGCACTCAGTATATTTGGAAGAAATAAACAAAGAAGAAATAAAGCAATTTGATGAAATTGCACAAAAAAAATTTCAAAATAGAGAAATTTAATTGTTATGAACCATAAACAACTAATAATAATTATTATTGCGTTTTCAATAACGCTGATTTTAGCTTTTACTTCATTATTTGTTGTTTATTCTCTTTTCCCGGAATGGCTTGGTATTGAACCTAAAGTTGAACTAACTGAAGCAGAAAAACTGAAAAAACTCGCACTTCCACCACTTATTAACAAAATCTACATTTCAAAGGAAAGAATTGATGAGTTTCAAAATTCTTCATTAATTAATGATATTTTAAATTTTAAGAATGATTCTTTGCAAAATGTAATTTTCAATTTAAATCGACAAATGCTTGATTTATATAAGAAAACTTCAACTGCTCAAGACAGTATAAAAAAAATTGCCGAAACAAACAAATCAAATATCACACTTAATAAAGAGCTAAACGATTCAATTTCAGTGCTTTATTCGGATTTAACAAAATCAAAAAATCAGGTAAAACTCCTTGAAAAACGCACTGAAGATTATGAACGCTGGCTTTCCAAAAAATACGATTCCTTAGAAACAAAAAACTTCACTGAATTTGCTAAGATATATAATAATTCTAATCCCGATGAGGTTGCTAAAATTTTAGAACAAATTGAAGAAAGAGATGCTGCTTATATTCTTAAAAATATGAATAAGAAAAAAGCTGGCAAGATTCTTGAAGCAATGCAACCTGAAAGGGCAGCAGCTATTTTACTGCTCGGTGCAGATGAAAGATAAATAGCTGATTTTAAAAGAATTATAATTATATTTTTGCAGGATGCAACTTAATAATATTAATATTTCACAGGGATGTGCTAATTCTTCTAATAATGTTAAGAATATTAGCCAAAACAACAAGCTAAATTTAAACAGTTTGTTTGATTTTAGCCAATCGGAAGAATGCAATTCTGTTTTAATTAGTAACAATTCTTATTCCTCATCTGATTTAGATTCAATAGTTGGTTTAAATACTACTGACGAATTTAACATTACTAAAAATGCTTTTGCTGCTATTCCTTCATTTGAAAACCAAGTTCAATCATTAATTGCAAACTCAAAAGAAAATATCATTACTGATTTATTTGATTTTGACAGTATTGATACTGAAAATATTTTATCAAATCAAGATGGTTCAATTGTTGAACTACAAAGTCAAATGCTTCCCCTTAATATTTTAAATGAGAATAATAACCAGTCTATAGAAGAGAAAAAAGAAGTAAGCACAAAGACAGAATATAATAATTCAACACCAATAGAAAACAATAATATTGAAGAAAACCTGGATTTATTCATTGATTATACAATACTTTCTGATAATTCAATTTTGAATAATATACAAAATGGTAATTCGGTTTCAGAAATAACAAATAACTTAAAAGTTCAAAATAATATTGATTTAAGTAATTACAAATCAAAAGAAAATACTGGAGTTGAAAAATCGACTTTACAAAATCCGATTGATATTAACATAACAAAAGACAGCGAAACAAACCAAACCAATATTCCAGCAATAAAAGAAAATACTGAAGCGGAAATATCATCAGTTCTAGACACATTGAAAAAAGATAATTTTGAATTTGAAAATGTTCGGGAAATTATCAAAAATACTATTAATAATAATTTAGGTAAAGAATCTCAAGATACTTACAATTCTAAAGTAAATAAAAACACTCTTGAGACTAATATTAATACAAATACTAAAGATTCTATACTAAATATAAATATTGCAAATGATGATGGTGATGAAGTTAATGTCATTAAAAATAATAAAAATACAGAAGTTACTAATTCTCTTAGTCAAAGTTATTTGAATGGTGATAATGAAATAATTGAGAATAACTCAAATAACAATTCAATTATCAATCAAAATTTGAATAATGTTGCTTTTGAGAAGGATAGTTATAATTCTAATTTTGTTGGTTTAAATCCAAATGAAAAACTGAATTCTAATTCAAATGATGAAATCAATAATAATATTATTTCCGAAAAACCACAAAATGAAATTTCAGGTGAATTAAAAAACTCAAAAGTTGCTCGTTTGAATATTCAAATTGAAAACCAGGAAGAAATTCCAAAAATTGAATTTAAAGTGAGTAAAGCTGTTGATAATAAAGAATCAAATTCTCTTAAAAATGATAATATTCAAAAAAATAAAACAGTAAAAAGCGAAAATGATAATATAAATCAAAATCAGAATAGCAAACAACTTCAATTACTGCTTTCATTAAAATCAAATTCCTATTTTCCTAAGGAAACTCTAAGTAATAATTATGTAAAAACAACAAACAATAATTATTCAACAATTGAAAATTTGATTTTAAATAATTTTCAAGTGGCTAAAGAAACTAATATCCAATCAGCAGATATTCCTATACTTGGAAATAATAATATTGATGTTGATAATAAAACATTACAGAAAATCGAAAAAATTTCAATAGATGAAATGAAACCAAATGTCCTCAGCGAAATTGCTATTACAAAAACTGAAAATGATAGTGAAAATGCAGATTTAAACAATAATAACAGCCAAAATGAAAGCAATAAAGATGCTACATTGAAAAATATGAACCAAAAGAATAATTTAAACGGGATTTTTTCTGGTGTAGAAATTAAACAAGATGAAAATATTTTTAGCGGAACAAAAATTCCTGAAAATAATCAAAATGAAGATATAGATACAGAAATTGAAGGAAAAAACAATAGCAATGATAATAAAATACAAATGAATAAAAATAACCAGGAATTTGAGCTAATAAATTCATTGAATAAAATACAAACCGGTGGAAATGAAATAAATAATTCAATAAAAAAAATAAAAGCTGAACATCAATTAAATCAATATACTGCAAAAATTTATACTAATGAATTTGCAAAAACGACTTTTAATATAATAAGTTCTCTGCCAGAAAATTCAACTGGAACAGCAAATTTGATTTTAAAACCTGCTTCTCTTGGTATAATTATTGTAAATATAAATTTGAAAGATAAAGAGCTAAATATCGACATTAGACCGGAAAATAAAGAAGTAGCAAAATCAATAGAAAACCAGATTCCACAGCTTAAAGAAAGATTAACAGGCGTAGGAATTCAATTAGAATCAATCAATATCAACGAAGGTAAAACAGAACAGGATTTGACAGAAAAAAAACACACTAAACAAGAGCAAAAAGCAAAACAGAAAGAACAAGAAATCTTGCAAGAATATATTCGTTCTTTTCGAGAAATAGAAAATGAAGAATTAATGGACTAATTTTTTCACAATAACAAGGAGGTTATGAAAGATGTATGTAAATGACGTTGCGTCAACTTTAACTTATGGAACGACCTTTGCTTCGGCAGCTTCGACAAATGCTGCAAGCGATAAGGATAGGTTCCTGAAATTGCTTATGGTTCAATTGCAGAACCAGAACCCGATGTCTCCTTTAGAGAGTCAGGACTATACGGCGCAGCTCGCTCAATTCTCGCAATTAGAGCAACTCAGTGAAATTCGTTCTTTGATGGAGGAGCAAATTCAAACAAATTTGGTCTTGACCCAGAATATTGCGAATAGCGCGCTTCCCGGTTTGCTTGGTAAAAATGCAAAGGCATCATCAGACAAAATTAATTTTGATGGTGAAAATCCGGTTTCACTCGGATATTTTCTTCCTTATCAAGCTGCAGAAGCAAACGTTACAGTTAAAGACAGCAATGGAAACACTGTAAAAGAATTTTCATTGTCAAGTGACGAATTGCTTTATGGCAACCATACTGTAAAATGGGACGGGACTGATGATAGCGGAGCAGTTCTTTCCAAAGGGAAATACACATTTGAAGTTACGGCTTCAGATGCAAGTGGCACTTCATTCGGTGCAGATACTTACAGTTTCGGGACTATTGAAGCATGCAGATTTACTTCAAATGGGACTGTAATTGTAATTAATGGGTTAGAATATTCTTTGAGTGATATTACCGATATATCAACAAATTAAAGAAGAAAGGAGGCAGGAGTTTTGCCGGAAATTGAAGGAATTAGAGTTCCGTTTTTACCGGCTGGCGGAATCCAGGAACTCGAACGCCAATCTAAGTACACTCCAGACGTTAATGTCCGGACAAGCTTTGATGAAATTTTTAATACCGAGCTAAATAAAATAAAATTTTCAGCTCATGCTCAAAATCGTATTAATAGCAGAGATATACAAATAGACGATGAAAGTGTAGAGCGTTTAAATAGTGCAGTTGAAAAAGCTGAGGAAAAAGGGTCGCGTGAGTCTTTAGTCATTTTTGATGATAAAGCATTTATCGTTAATATTCCAAGCAAAACAATTATTACAGCACTTGATAAAATGCAATTAAACAGTAATATAATAACAAATATAGACTCTGCTGTTTTTGCTTAATTACGACGAAGCCGGACCTTGCCCAAGGGCAGGGAGCTTCAAGATACTAACTCAGACTGACTGATGAGTTAGGCAAACAGAAAACATAATATTTAGGATAAATAATTAACCATGGAGGGTTATTATGTCATTAACAAGAGCTTTGTGCAGTGGGGCGAGCTCACTGCAGGCGCATCAAAAGAAGATGGATGTGGTCTCCAACAATATAGCCAATATAAATACAGTTGGGTATAAATCCAGCCGTGCTTTGTTTTCAGATGAATTTAGCCAGATACATAGTTTCGGACGTTCTGCTACTTCTGAAAATAGTTCTGGAGGCACAAATCCGCTTCAATACGGGCTGGGAGTCCAAGTAGCGTCTGTTACTTTGGATATGAAACAGGGAAATATGGATACTACTGACCGTCCCCTTGATTTAGCTTTGCAAGGTGATGGTTTTTTTGTTTATAGTATGAATGGAAACCAACTTTACTCAAGAGCTGGTGCTATTTCAAGAGATACTGAAGGTAACTTTGTTGATTCCAGTTCAGGTGCTTTTTTGCAGGGGTATAACGTCCAAGTTGATGCTAACGGTAATATCGTTAAAAACGAAAATGGAATTAATTCATTGAGTTCAGCAGTTTCAAATATAAAGATTTCTTCAGATACAATTTCTTCACCAAGTCAAACTCAGAATGTATCTTTAATCGGTAATCTAAGCTCAAGCAATGCCGTTGATTCCACACGTGAAACCAGCATTAATATATACGACAATCAAGGTGGTGTTCATTCATTAAAACTCACTTTTACAAAAACCGCAAACAGTAATGAGTATTCATTAGCTACCCAAATTGATGGAACTGCATTCGGAACTGCTACCACTGTTACTTTTAACAGCGACGGCACTTTAAACAGTCCATTGGATTTTACTATTAATGCAGCTGATTTGAATACTGCTCTCGGAACGCAATCTTTCGACCAGACTACTCCTAAAAATATTACAGTGAAATTAGGTGAAACCGGAAATATTTCCAACAGCATAACTAACTATGCAGGGCTTAATACTGCAACACTAAATACTCAAGATGGATATGAAGCAGGTAATCTTAAAGATTTAGCTGTGGATACTGAAGGTAGGGTGTGGGGCTCTTTTACAAACGGAAGGTCTGAACTGCTTGGGCAGGTAGTCGTTGCTAAATTTGCTAATTCTGCTGGTTTAACGAAAGAAGGGTCAAACTTTTACTCAATTTCTCCTAACAGTGGTTTAGCAAATATCGGGACTGCGGGCGAAATCTTTCCTTCTACTGCTATTCAAAATAATACTTTGGAAATGTCTAACGTTGATTTAACCAAGCAATTTACTGATATGATTACTACTCAGCGCGGCTTTGAAGCTGCTTCAAGAGTGATTACTGTCAGCGATTCTATGCTCGGCGAAATAAATATGCTCAAGAGATAGCCTGGATAATTCATCCGATGACTTCCCAGTCATCGGATGAATAGACTCAGTAACGATTTTAAAATTTAATAAAAATTAGAGAAAAAACTTAGTTTTTTTACTGAATTTAAAGCAAACGCTTTATAATCAATAATCACTGAATTTTTTTTTTAAATTTATGAATAATATAGGATAGTAATTGAATGAGAAAAAGATAGACAATTCAATCTACTTCTCAGTATTTCTTCTCCTTCCCAAGTTGAACTTGGGAAGGAGTAATAAAGTATTTACTCAACTTTCCTAGTGTAATAATTTATTGAAAACCTAATAAACATTTCTTGTCATTCCGAAACGAAGTGAGGAATCTCAAATTCTGTAGTAGCAATGACTTGTGAGATTTCTCACTTCGTTTCGAAATGACACAATATAGTAAGTCTTTTAACGAATTACAACACTAGGAAAGTTGAGTTGTTAATATAAAAGAGTATTAAAATAAGCAATTAGTCATTTGTTTATAGTAGTTAGTAAAAAATACTAATGACTGATAACAAATGACTAATAACTTTTAATACTATTTTAAAGATGTATTCTGACATTAGTCAAAGACGCACCAAGTTTAAATCAACAGAACTTTTACAAAGCATTATGTTATAGCACCGCTTACTTTTTCATAGATTCTTCAAGTATACTTTCTTTAGGAACGATTCTAACGTTTTGCCCCCAACGGTATTGCTCTTCCATTCTGCAAGACCAAATAAGTTGGTCATTCCAAACTGTTATGTCCGGGCATCCATCGCACATATTTATTTCGCCATTATCGTATATATCCGCTGGTTGAATTATCATAACTGATTGATAATGAACGCGATTAAAAAATGCCTTTGGATTATCTAAAAATGCTTTGAAGTAGTTTTTAAAAGTCTTTCTCATCTCTTTGTCGAACGGGGCAAGGAGAAAATAGAGTCGTCCCATCTTTAAAATTGAAGGCTCAGAATATGCCAAGTAGCTATCAGTAAACAAATGCTTGAACATTTGAATAATTTCCATAAACTTAGGACCGGTATAGCCAAAAATCTGGTGTTTATTTCCTAATCTGCCCGTAAGAAGCCATTTATATGTATCCGGTTTTAAAGTTCCATTCAAAAATGCACAGGGCATAAAATCAGGATAAACTTTTCTAAATTCATCAACAACTTCGAGAGAAGAAACGTCAGTCCTTCTGTTGTCATCTTCTTTGGAATAAGCCATATCGTCAAAAGTAACTTTATCTTTTCCTGCAAAGAAATCGAAGTTTTTACCAAAAATAGCCATTCTGTAAATAATAAAGACGATAACGTGAACAATATCAATATGCTTTTGTGCCCATTTCAAAACTTCCGGCATATATTGAAGTGTTTCCGGATAGACTGTGGCGTTGAAAGAGCAGGAAATTCCTCCCTGACGGGCAAGCATTTCAGCAAGCTGCAAGCGTAGTTCATTCAGTTCTAATTCGTTTTTATCTTTCCAACCGGGACGATTTTGGAAACTGTCAACGTGGAAAGTAAAACCACATACACCCGCTTTTTTCAATTCAGTTAATAATTCTTCAGTAAGCAAAGCACCATTAGAGTTGATTATTGGCTTCCATCCTTTTGCTCTAACCATTTTGACTATTTCTACAATTTGAGGATGAGTAAGCGGTTCACCTCCGGCAATAGAAACACCATCAGTTTTTCTGTATTTTTCAAAGACGTCTAATTCCCTCTGAATTAGTTCTAATGGCTTATGCGAATTATTCCTGTTCTCACGGTAGCAGCCATCGCAATACAGATTACACTGACTTGTTGGTTCTAACCAGGAAATTGAATTGTCTGCAAAATTCCAAGGCAAACGATATAACGTTTGAGGGCTAATTTTTTCCATAATTACTTTCAAATTTGTGGAAAAAGATTTTTTCTTTTTTACAAATATAACGATATTTTAATTTTTTTCAATATTTTTTAGATTATAATGATGTCGATTTTTTTTATAGTCGTATTTTTTATAATTTTGCAATTATTTTTTTGAATATAATTAATTGGATATGAAATATTTAAATCTAAAAACTAAAAGTAGAAATAACTTTTGCCTGATTCTATTTTTCTTGTTAATAATAACTAACAGCTATTCTCAAATTGACTATTTTAATATAACAGGTGCAAAAAAAGGCGAAATTGACACAACTGCTTTTGAATTATCACAGCGATTAGTCAAACAATCTGCTGGACTTCTTGAGCAGGAAATCAATCCTGACGAATATATTTTAGGTCCAAATGATATTTTAACAGTTTCAATTTTATCTGCACGTCCAAAAGTATTTGATGCTGTAGTTTCACCAGACGGCATAATTGTTATTCCCGGCGCTGGTTCAGTTGATTTAAAAAACACTTCTTTAACCGATGCAAGAGAAAAAATAAAAAATTTAATACGAAAATACTTAAAAATTGAAGATTGCTACATTAGCTTATCAAAAATGCGTGAGTTCAAAGTAATAGTCAGTGGTGCAGTGAGAAAGCCATCAATTGTTCCAGCCACTGCTGTTGACAGAGTATCTGAAATAATAGAAAAAGCTGGTGGCTTTGCTGAAAATGCTTCGATTCGTTCAATAAAAATTATTAGAAAGGATAGTAAAGAGCCGTTATTTGCTGATATGCTCCGTTTCTTTGTATTAGCCGATAAAAACGCCAATCCTAAAGTGTTGGGTGGCGACCATATCTTAGTATTTCCGAAAATGGAAACAGAAAAAATCGAATTATATGGAGAAGTGCCTCAAAAAGGTGCTTTCGAATATTCATTTGGTGATTCTCTTTCTACATTACTGAAATTTGGCTATGGCTTTTTAGAATCTTCTTATTTAGATTCGGTTGAATTTGCAAGATTTACAAAAGATGGAAAATTTGTAAACAGGTCTTTTATAGATTTACGAGACTGGCGCGATAAACTTTATTCTGACACAAAACTACCAAACGATTTCCCTTTACAATCCGGCGATAGGGTATATATTCGTAAAATTCCCGATTGGAAAAAAGATTATTATATAGCAATTTATGGTGAAGTAAAATTTCCCGGACTATACGCAATTAATGAAAACGAAGTTAGATTAAGCACAGCACTTGAATGGGCTGGTGGTTTTAAAGAAGATGCCGGAATTGAAAGCGCTGTATTAGTCAGGCAGAAAGAACTTGAAGTGGAAGACAAAGAAATGGAGCGTTTGAGAAGAATTCCAATGTCTGAAATGTCTCAGAACGAAAGGCGTTATTTTGAAGCTCGTGTTGCTGAACAGCGTGGCGTTATGGCTATTAATTTCAAGCATATTCTGGAAGACAAAAACTCATCTGAAAATATCTTACTTTTAAACAAAGACTCTATTTATGTTCCTAAAGAAAGGAATTTCGTTAATGTCCAGGGTAGAGTCAATAATCCCGGTATGATTACTTACAATCCAAGTTTTAATTACTTAGATTATATTCAGCAAGCCGGCGGATTCGGCTTCCGCGCTGATGATGAAGAAACTTTCATTGTAAAATCCAAAGGACAGCAATTTTTAGCTAAAAAAATGAATTATGAAATTGAATCAGGAGATTATATTTTAGTTCCACCAGAGCCGGAAATTACTTTCTTTGAAATATTTACTACTTCTTTAACTATTGCTACTCAACTTATGACTATTTTTGGAGTTGTATTCACAATTATTAATTTGAAGAATTAATGACTCACCTTACGCATTCCCCTCTTGAGAGGGGCAGGGGTGTGTTCTTATTCATTTTCCTATATTGAATTTGGGAATAAGAAGTAATCCTTTAAACAAAGATTTATGTGGTTTATTTGATTAAAACGAATATATGATTATAAGAACAATACTAATTACAACTATCATACTTTAAAACAGAATTGATTGGTTATAAACAACCAAGAACACACCCCCTGCCCCTCTAAAGAGGGGAATGGTACTTGTGTTAAAAAGAAAATAGTGCATCAACTTAACTTTTTTAAAATCTTAAAATAGAATTGCTTAAGGTGAGTTAATGATGTAACAGCTTTTAAGCCCCATAAGTTTAGATAGTTTAGATAGTTTAGAATTTTAATTTTGGCAAAGTGTAAGAAAAAGCGGTGTAGTTGCTTCCTGTTTGTAGAATAAGTATTTTGAAATTGCAAAACTCCGTAGGAGTGTTCTGTTTGTAGTAAAGACAGGTCGCAACTACGTTGCTTTTCTTTTTTTCATCATTATTTCTACAATCCGCATACCCCTACGGAGTTAAAAGAAAACAAAGTTCTGTCAAGGTTGAGTACAATTTCTTTGAACTGATTTTAAACTATTGCGAAGTAAGAACATTATCATTACTTTCGTAAAGTTTCTTAACTTTGCGAAAGTTTAAAAACTACACTATCTAAACTATCTAATCTTTCTAAACCTTGTGTCATCTCCATTAAATTAAAGCATTTGCTTTATCAGGGAGTTCTGAATGACTATTTAAAAAACATAATTAAATCGTTTATGTTTGACAAAATAATACAATTACTGCAAAAAGATGATGAAAAATGGCAATCATTTAAAGAAATTTTCGTAGAAAAAGAATACGACTCAAAAACTATTTTATTGAATGAAGGTGAAATTTCTCGTTATTGCTATTTTATTAAAAAGGGTTGTTTGCGACAGTGGTTCAATAAGGACGGTAAAGATATAACAACGCAGTTCTTTTTTGAAGGGCAGCCAGTTGCTTCTATTGATAGTTTTATGAACGAACTACCAAGTTTATTAACATTAGAAACAATAGAACCATCAACTTTAATTTCTATAAACAGAGAGAATTTTATTAAACTACAAGAGCAGTACCCAGAAATAAAAATTGGATTTCAAGAATATTTATTTCAAAGATTTAGAAATTATGCAAACCTTTTCCTTTCCCGAATAAAAGACAGTCCACAAGAGCGTTATGAAGAACTTATTAAGAACCATCCTGAAATATTACAAAGAATACCACAGCATTATATAGCGTCTTACTTGGGGATTACCTCAGTTTCGTTAAGCAGAATCAGAAACAGGAAATGACTTTCATTTATTAACTCAATTTATACAAACTACTTATTAATACTTTTATCGTAAATAATTAGTTAATTATGAAGTATTGCTTTTTAAAATTATTTTTTTGTGGACTTAGTGAAGAACTTGGTGCCCTTAGTGTTAGAAGAAATAACCACAAAGAACACAATGATTTAACGAAGAACACGAAGAGTTTTATTATAAACAAGAAAAATTTAACGATAAATAGTCAATAAGTAAGGTGATTTATTAACATTTGTTATCGTTGGATTACTTGTTGATGAAGTAATTTTGAGAGAAAAAAATGGGAGTAAAATGAAATTAAAATTATTTAAAAAAGAACACACATTCACAAAATTTGTTCAACTTGATACCAAAAAATGCGAAGCATGCTGGCTCTGCATTAATGAATGTCCAAATAAAGTAATTGGAAAAGTTGACTTGCCATGGCATAAACACTCGTTAATTCTTCATCCCGACAATTGCACAGGTTGTTTTATTTGCGTTGATACTTGTAAAAATGAAGCATTTTCAATATTTTCAAAGGGGGTTAAATGAGTAGACAAAAATCAAAAGCGCTTAGAAGATTTATTATTAATAATATGTTGCTTTTAGCGGTGTTAATCACAGTAATTTCAGGTTTAGTCCTGCAAATAGGATTTCATATGGGAAGCCATCATAGTGAAAACCTGAGTTTTCATTCGGAATCTATGGCTTATGAACAGGTAAGAGAAATTGACCCAAACAAGGATGTATGGGGATTTACCTATTCTGATTGGTCAACAATTCACAAAACTATTATTGTAGTTTTTTCAGTACTTATGATATATCATTTTTATATTCACTGGAAATGGTATAAAGGAGTAATCGCAAAACAAATAATTCGAAAAAATCAACAGGTAATTATATTGACTCTGTTATTCTTAATTGTTGCAATAACGGGTATAGTGCCATGGATTATTGATTTATCTGGAGGAACAGTTGATTCAAGAACATTTTTTATAGAAATTCACGATAAAATAACATTCGTTTTGATTGTATATTTTATTTTACATATAATAAAAAGGACGAAGTGGTATAATTTGACTTTTAAGAAATTGCAGAATTGAACACAGATTTCCTGTCCCCATAAGGAAATAAAGGAGTTAGGAGATTTGTTCCGTAAATATCAATTTCGTAATTAGTAAATATTATCTTATTAGTTATTAGTCATTGGTTATTAGTTTGTAACTACCAATGACTAATGACGAATAACTAATGACCTATCGGAAATACTCATATTAAAATTTAACTTTTTACTATAAAATATGCGAAATACTAAACTACGAGGCATTAGGAGTTCTGTATTAACAAAAAATCGAACCATTAAGGAATAAAATATTTTCTTTTAAACAAATAAATCAATTTGTATTTTATTCGTCATTAATCAATAATTATATTGATTTTGAAAAACGGTGAATAATAATGAAACATAAAATATTTTATTTAATAATAGTAACCATATTAATTACATCAAACCAGTTAAAATCCCAGTTGCCAATAATCAAATCAGATGCTGACAGCTTGATTCAGTTAGGAAAAGACTATGTTTATAATGTAGAGTTTATCAAAGCCGGTCAGTGTTTTAAAGAAGTAATCAAAAGGTATCCGGCTCATCCTGCGGGCTATTTTCTTGATGCAATGATTGAATGGTGGAAAATAAATTTATATCGCCGCACAGAAAAAAACGATAATTTGTTTTTAAAAAAAATAGAAAAAGTAGTTGAAGTTTGTGATGCAGAATTGCGCAAAGACCCAAGCGATGTAAAATCCCTTTTTTTCAAAGCAGGTGCAATTGGTTTTCGCGGTCGTTACTATGCAATGCGAAAAAGCTGGTTTCCAGCTATTAACGATGGGAGCAATGCCTATAATATATTGATTGATTTGCTTAAAATTGCACCCCAGAACTATGATATTATGCTCGGCACCGGGCTTTACTGCTATCTGGCAGCAGTCCTACCTGAAAAATACTCAATTTTGAAACCAATGCTTTATTTTCTCCCGGAAGGTAATAGAGAATTAGGCCTGTCGCTTTTGAAAGCATCAGGAAAAAACGCCCTTTATGCTAATATTGAATCAAAAGTTGCTTTGCTTAATTTTTATTATGATTTTGAAGGTAATGCAAACGAAGCTATAATAATTGCAAAGGAATTAAATGAAAGATATCCTAAAAATCCTTATTTCAAAAGGTATTTAGGACGTTGCTATGTTTCTTTGGGGGACCTTGCAAAATACGAAAGCACATGGCGAGAGCTTCTTGTTGACTACATTCAGGGGAAAGAAGGTTACGATGAATACTCAGCCCGCGAAGCACTTTACTATGTTGGCTACGCTTTGATGTCGAGAGGCGAATATGATATGGCACTTAAATATTTCCTTAAATGTAATGATGCAAATAAGCTATTGGACAAAGAGCCGACTGGCTTTCAAACAAAGACCTTGCTAAAAATCGGAAATATTTATGATATTAAGAAAAGAAGAAAAGATGCTGAAGGTTATTATAAAAAAATTCTTGCTTTAAAAAACGTTTCAAACTCCCACGCTGAAGCAGAGAAATACTTAAAAACGCCTTTTAAAAAATAAATAATGAATATGCTTTTTGAAAATAGTGAAGAATTGATGCTGAATAAAAATGCTCCTTTAGCAGAAAGAGTCAGACCGCAAGCGATTGATGATTTGATTGGGCAGGAGCATTTGATTGGAATAGATGCTCCAATACGCAAGTTTATCGAATTTGGTGAAATACCTTCGATTATTTTATGGGGACCGCCCGGAGTAGGAAAAACTACATTAGCTCATATTATTTCCAATTCTGCTGATTATAGCTTTTCTAAACTATCTGCTGTTGAATCTGGCGTGAAAGATGTTCGCGAAGTAATCAATAAAGCAGAAATGCTCAGAAAAAAAGGCAGAAAAACGCTCCTTTTTATTGACGAGATTCATCGCTTCAATAAATCTCAGCAAGATGCTCTTTTAAATGCAGTAGAAAAAGGAACTATTACTCTAATCGGTGCTACAACGGAAAACCCTTCATTTGAAGTGATTGCCCCGCTTCTAAGCAGATGTCAGGTTTACCACCTGAAAGCTCTTGAAATTGAACATATTAAAAGAATTGTTTTAAATGCGATTCAAAAAGATAATCAATTTAATAAATACGAAATTGAAATTGAGGACTGGGATTTCCTCTATAAAATTTCAGCTGGTGATGCCCGTTCTGCTATAAATGCAATAGATTTAGCTTTTAAATTTTCTAAAAAAAATAATGAAATTGCAGTAAAAATCACCCGCAAGCATTTAGAAAAAGCATTACAGCAAAGGACTGCGTATTATGACAAAAAAGGAGATTCTCACTACGACACAATTTCTGCTTTTATCAAATCGCTTCGCGGCTCCGACCCTGATGCAGCACTTATTTGGCTTGCTAAAATGCTTGATGCCGGCGAAGACCCGCGTTTTATTGCCCGGCGTATGGTGATTTTTGCGAGTGAGGACATTAGCAATGCTGACCCATTCGCCTTAACTCTTGCTATTTCTGTTTTTCAGGCAGTTGAATTAATCGGAATGCCTGAAGCACGAATCAATTTAGCTCAGGGTGTTACTTACCTTGCCTGCTGTCCAAAATCCAATGCTTCTTATATCGGTTTGATGGCTGCTCAGGATTTTGTAAAAAAAGCAAATGCTTTAATCGTCCCATTACACTTGCGAAATGCTCCCACAAAATTGATGAAAGAAGAAGGGTATGGCGAAAATTATAAATATCCTCACGACTACGATTATCATTTCGTAAAAGAAAATTACTTTCCAATGAACACCAAACCAGTTGCTTTCTATTTTCCCGGCACTTTTGGCAAAGAAGATGCCTTTTCAAAAAGAATGAAAGCATTTTGGAAAGAAAGATATGAAGAAATAAAAGATTAGCAGAAGATTTTATCAACTTGTGGTGTTAAAATTTCAGATTTCCTACATCTCGGAGATGTAGGAAATCTAAGAAGCATTCACAGCTGGTCTATGCTGGTGAAACGCCCAATTTCAGAACTCCTGATGCCTCGTAGTTTGCTATTTCGCAGTCTTGTCATTCTGAA
>CAZCLJ010000045.1:0-23037 GCA_964499465.1 uncultured Hyphomicrobiales bacterium | reverse complement strand
TCTTTTAACCACTATTCTCTGGATTCTTCACAACGCTTCAGAATGACTGACAAAATGTGATGTCATTGGTAACGAAGTGAAGAATCCAGAAAAATTTCTTTTAACCACTATTCTCTGGATTCTTCACAACGCTTCAGAATGACTGACAAAAGCAAAGATGTCATTGGCAACCCCATAATAAAAGAAGACTTTTATTTAAATGCAGATGACATTAATTAACCCTGTCATTCTGAAGCGCAGCGAAGAATCTCACAAGTCATTGCTACCAAAGAGTTTGAAATTCTTCACAACGCTTCAGAATGACTGACAAACGTAAAGATGTCATTGGCAACCCCCTGATAAAGCAAGTGCTTTATTTAAATAGAGATGACATAAGGTTTAGATAGTTTAGTTTATTAACTTTCGCAAAGCCCAAGAAACTTTACGAAAGTATTAAGTTCTTCTAACTTTGCTAAAGTTTCTTAACTTTTGTAAAGTTTTGGTCGTAAAAAGTAGCGATGTCATTGGCAACGAAGTGAAGAAATTCAAACTATGTGTTAGCAATGACTTGTGAGATTCTTCGCTGCGCTTCAGAATGACAGGGTAATTAAATTTTTAGAACTCACAAATTGATTTTATTTGATTTTTAATTTGAGGAAAAAAATGTTTAGATTCATTTTTAAAGTATTAATTTTAATATTGGTTTTTTATAGCATTTCGTATTCACAGGATTCTGCAAAAGCAAATTATAAAACAATTTTCCTTGCTGATGTTTCCGTTGCTGAAAATATTGAAAATTTATCCAACTACAAAATTGAAGCAGCATTAAGTTTAGCAATGGAGCTATCGAATAAATATCGCTTCATTTCTACACCGGAGATTGATTCTCTTTTAAAGTTAAATAAAGTATCAACTGAAGCGACTGCAATTCAAATCGCAAAAAAGTTAAAAATTGATAAAATCCTTTTTCTTAGTATAAACCGCCTTTCAAATATGTTGAGAGTGGAGTTTACAACTGTTTTGACCAAAGACGAAAAGAAAAAATCAAGTGGAATTGGTTATGCCCAATTAAATTATAAAGATACTTCTAATCATTATATTTTTGATACTCCGCTTTTGCAGGCAATACAAAGGGCATTCGCAAGTTCGGAAAATAATCCAAACTTATATTCTGGTTTAGAAGGAAAATTTCTTGCTTATCCAGCCGAGCCACTTATTATTGGTGGTATAGAATTTCAGAATAACAAGGATTTACCCGAGTGGAACTTATTCAATAATAATGCCGTTAATTCTTATTTCGCAGCTGAAACAGTTTTTGATGTAATAAAAGACACACCGCGTTATGCAATTTATGACCTTGAATCACGCGATTCCCTTTATGCCCTTTTTAATCTGCACATTATTGAAAACTACCGACCACCTACTTCTTACGAATTAGATGCTCTTAACACCTTAGAAGTAACGCACTATATTACTGGAACTTTTATTAGAAACGGTGAAGGTGCCAATATTGAGCTCTATTTGTGTAAAATTACAAAAAAACGCTTAGAAGTTATTAGAATCGAATCTGAAAAGCTAACAACAGATTCTTATGAAGAATTTAGCAACAAACTGCGGGCAGCGGCTTCCAGATTAGTCCCTTTTGAGTAGGATAGATACCAAACTGACATCAAAAAGACACTATAAGTAGCCGTTTCTTATTAAGTTACTAATGAACCTCTTTGGTTTTTTATCGTGTAAATATTTTTATTGCAGTTACTTACATATATAAATTCTATATCTGAAAAATTTGGAAATTATATTATTTTTCTGCTCTCAAACCGTACTTTCAGAACTCCAGACCCAATAACGAAAATAAAGGAGTTAGGAGATTATGCTCGTAAATAACAATTGCGCAAATTATCCAAAAAGGTGTCATTCCGAAACGAAGTGAGGAATCTCAAACTCTATGGTAGCAATGACTTGTGAGATTCCTCACTTCGTTTCGGAATGACAAAACTGCGAAATATCAAACTACGAGGCATCAGGAGTTCTGACTTGAGAAGAAGAATTTTGACTTTAAAAAATTTATAGCCATACTATCAGTAGTAATAGCTACAAATCAATTCTTTATTTTATTATTTCTATTTATTTGATTAATTTTGAATTTAATTAAGTGTATTTATTTGTTTTATTTAAATAATCAAATAAGCAATTAAATTAAGGGAAATGGGTTATGCCAGAAATAAGCAGATTTTTAGGAATTATTATTTTTATGAACTTCAACGACCATAATCCTCCGCATTTCCATGCGAAATATGGTGATTATCAGATTACGATTACTATTGAAAGCGGAGTGGTAGAAGGGAAATTTCCTAAAAGAGCACTTTCTTTAGTTATGGAATGGTACGAATATCATAAAGATGAATTGCTTAATAACTGGTATTCATTAATGAATCAAGGGACATTTAATAAAATTAATCCATTGGAGTAAATATGCTGTTAAATGTAATTAATGCAGAATACATAAATGATTATAAAATCAAGGTTTTTTTCGATAATGGATTCAACAAGGTTGTGGACTTAAATAACACAATTTTTAATGACAATCGAAAAATATTTGAACCATTAAAAAATATAGATTTTTTTAAAAAATTTTCAATCAAATTGAATACAATTTCTTGGGATAATGAATTAGATTTAGCACCCGAGTATTTGTTGGATTTGTAAAAGGAAATTTGAATAAATAATGATTAATATTACATTCTTCAAAAATGTTCGTTAAATTAAGAATCTAATAAATACCTTGTAATATTTAGAAATATTTTATTTTTTCAATTTTTTTTACTACTTTGCATTTCAAGTATATATTAATTTATATATAATATTTTGTATGTATTAAATTTCCAAGTATGGCTGATTCATTTGAAATATTATTTGAAACATTAGAAATAAATAAAAAGCAAGGGCTTTTCAGATTTTCAAATATTAATAAATGGGAGCAATATTTTCCATATCGAATTATTAGAGCATTAAAAATTGTCAAACCTTATGCTATTTACGCTATTCACAATAATAATGAACAAGATAGCTATTTTACTCCAATTTACCTTTTCATTGATAATACTAATAAAATAGATATACACTCTTTAAATTTAAAGTTATGGAATTTACAAATACCAATAATAGCTATTGATGACGGTAACCAATGGTATTTGTTTAGCGGTGAGTTTTTAAATTAAGAAAAACAATTAGACAAACTGATAGAACCAGTAAAAATTCAAAGCGATGGGAACACTCTAAAGAATAATGATTTAAATCATTTTTCATTTTGGAATCTACATTCAGGAAATTTTTTTGATAAATTTAAATCAAATTTTGAAGAAAAAAGTGCAAACAAAAAAAAGCTTCATACTTATTTATTAGAAAATATTGAAAATGCTAATTGCTAATAGATTGTCAAGTTCATGAGGATTTCAGTGGGTTTCGGATGTTTGTGGCATTTAAAAAATGTTGTGTAAACTAATTGGGAAGCAGGCACGAACTTCCACACAGGCGAATACTGCCAATCGTTGTAAATAATTTAAATAAGACTACAGAAAAACAAATAAATAGGATAAATATGAAAAAATTACTCTTTCTTCTTTTTTTTCTTACAGTAATTACAAGATTAATATACTGCCAAAATGCCGCATGGCAGACTTATAGTCTTGATAGTTTGATGCATATTAATATGCCAGGAGATGTAATTGCGATGGATACAACTACTAAAGATTTTCAGTCGCATCAGATTATGTCAAAATTTGATAATACTATTTACATTGCTCAAAAATCTGAATTTAATAATCCAAATATAGATGAAAATCTTTCACCATTACCATATGATAATGAAAGCCTTGAAAAATTCTATGAAGATGCAATAAGAGGTATGATTAAGACAGTTCCAGCAATTTTTAGTAAAAAGCAGGCTATAACAGTTGATGGATTTAATGGATATCAGATTGAATTTGTTGATTCATTAAATAATTTAATATGTGTTAACAGATTATATTTATTAAATAAACATCTTTACAACTTAACAATCTTTAACTTTCAAGGTCTTGACACGACAGATTTTAATATGTTTTTTAACTCTATTGAACTACATCATAAAGAAAGTATTAGTCAATTTCAAGGTCAATCACAGGCTTATCGTATAGGATATTTAACAGGTACATACATAATTCCTATTATTATAATTGTTGGAGTGATTATTTGGTTAATTAAAAGAAAGAAAAAATAAACTACCTACAATATATGGTCTAGTTTATGCGGGTTTCATAGGTTTTCAAGATTTGTATTTCGCTTCAACTTTCGTATAGTTAGAAAAGAAAAAGCTCGCAAACGACAACTTTTCATATTGCCAACCATTAGAGGGGTAAGTAAAACTAAGAATAGAAATAAAAGAATTTATGGGTTTATTTGTTCATTTATCACCAGAAAATCAGATAGAAAAAATCAGAAAAAGTGGAATAAGTGTAAGTAAAGTTCACTATAAAAAAATTAAAAAAGGTGTATTCTGTATGCCAGTAATAAATGATTTTTATTCTACTCATCAATGGTTAAGAGAATTAAGAAGATTTAACAAAAAGAATATTGTTGGAATATATTTTAATATTCCAGATGAAGAAATAGTTTGGATAGGACATTACAATGAAGAACCTAATCAAATGAAAGCTTCTCAAGCAATAAAAATGTTTATTGAGATAGAAAATAAAATGGGAATTGAAGTAACAATTCCAAGAAAAATAAAAGCATCAGAAATAAAAAAGATAAAAAATCTTCCTCAAATAATTGGATGGAGATATTTTCCTGAATCTCATGGAAAAAATTATGTTTTTGCCCAGTTTGCTTGGCTAAAGGAAATTATAAAGTCAAAATATTACGTGAGAATAAATATTATGAGTTGATAGCTGAAGTAAACAAGTCAAATAATATAGAGGAAAAAACAGAAAAGTTATCTGAAATCATTGATATTCTAGCATATAGCAGAATTACAGATTACAAAATTATTTTACAATTTTTAAAGAATGAATCAACAAGAATAGTTCAAATAGCGATAGAAATACTGTCTAACTTTAAAAACGATGACGTATTTAATATTTTAAAAGATTATTTAGATAATTCTGATGATACTTTGAAAATATTAGATTGCGATGCAATGTTTAAAATAAAGGAGGAAAATACGTTTAAATATTTGGACAAGTATAATGAAGATAAGGTACTTAAAGATTTAATAAACGAATATGAAGAATTATATAGCGAAGAAGAAGAAATATAAGTAAAAATTGTATCTACACCAAACAGCAAAAAAACTGCCATCATTTAAAATATAATTATTGCTTGTAAAAAATTCTAATATTTGTAATTGAAGTGTATATTTTTACACAATTTTTCACAAATTACTTGTTACATTTTTATAATTACAATTTATAAAATAAGTATTTACTAAACAAAAATATGATTCTTTTCATTCTTATACTGATTAATTTTTCCGTAGTAGGTTGTAGAAATAGGATATAATTAAAAGACATAGTTTGCTTTAACATTCTCCACTCAATTCTTTATTTTATTATTTCTATTTATTTGCTTAATTTTGAATTTAATTAAGTGTATTTATTTGTTTTATTTAAATAATCAAATAAAATGATAACTTTTAATGAAATATTAGAAAATGTAGAATCATTAAGCATTGAAGATAAGTTCAGTTTATCTGAAATAATTAAAAAAAGAGCAATAGAAGAGCGCAGACAGGAAATATTAAAAATTGCTAATGAATCCTATAAAGAGTATATAGACGGAAAGATAGTTCCTATGACTGTTTCAGAGTTTTTTGAGGAATTAGCAAATTGAGTTATGTGCTTTATTTTAGTTCGAGTTTTAAAAGAACTGTAAAAAAATTTTCTAAAAATTCTGATTTTATGATTGATTTACATTCTACTCTATCCTTACTTTCAGAGAATCCTTTTAATCCTAAATTAAAAACTCATAAATTAAAAGGAACTTTAGAAGGATTATATGCATGTAGCGTTAATTATAGCTTTAGAATAATTTTTAGATTTCTAAAAGAACTAAATAAAACTAATATTCTACTTATTGATTTAGGTACACACGACGAAGTGTATTAAAAATTAACGAATTAAATAAATTCTATTCAAAAAAAGAGGATTTAATGAAACAAACATTAGTTCAAAAAATACTCGCAAGAGCAAGCGGAAAGCAATTTGTTTCCGTTGGTGAAATAGTTGAGCCAAAAGTGGATTTGGCTATGTCTCACGAAAACGCTGCTCTCGTAATGAATCAGTTTCAGGAAATTTATAGCGGAACTGGTTTAGAGCCAAAAGTATGGGATGCCAAGCGAATTGCAATAATATTCGACCACCGCGTTCCCGCTGAAAGCAAAAAAACTGCAACAAACCAGAAGAAAATTAGAAATTTCGTGCAAGCACAAGGTATTGAGAAATTTCATGATATACGTGGCGATGAAATGGGAATTTGCCACCAGATTTTGCCTGAATACGGCTATGTCCGTCCGGGCTACGTTGTCGTTGGAACAGACAGCCACACAACATCACACGGCGCTTTGGGATCATTTGCATTCGGTATCGGTGCTACAGAAATGGCGGCTGTATGGACTCTGGGTTCAGTTTTAAACGTTCCCGTTCCACCAACTATTAAAGTCGTTGCTGATGGTAAGTTCAGTCCATTTGTTCAGCCGAAGGATTTGATTTTATACTTAATCGGCAAAATTTCAGCCGAAGGTGCAAACTTTAAAGTCCTTGAATATCACGGCTCTGCTTTCAAATCAATGAATACATCAGGACGCTTAACCGTTAGTAATATGAGCGTCGAAGCAGGTGCTACCTCTGGTATCGTTCCGGCAGATGAAGAAACTTTGCGTTACTTACGCGAGGTTGCAAGTGTGAAAGAAAATGTTGAAATAGTTACTTCAGACGAAGATGCAGAATACGACAGCATCGTTGTTATTGATGTAAATACATTGGAACCACAAATTGCCTGCCCTCATACTGTTGATAACGTAAAACCTGTTAGTGCAGTTGAAGGTTTGGAAGTTCAGCAAATTGTGATTGGTTCCTGCACAAATGGCAGATTAGACGATTTGGAAACCGCTGCAAATATAATGCAGGGCAAGAAAGTCGCAAAAAATACACGTATGCTAATTTTCCCAGCTTCCACACGCATTTATCAGGAAGCAATGGAAAAAGGATATTTAAGCACATTGCTCAAAACTGGTGCTGTAATTATGAATCCGGGCTGCGGACCTTGTCTTGGCGTCCATCAGGGAGCTTTGGGAGATGGCGAAGTTGCTCTTTCAACGACTAATCGAAATTTCAAAGGCAGAATGGGCAATCCAAATTCTGATGTTTATCTTTGTTCGCCAGCAGTGGCTGCTGCTTCTGCTATTACAGGTAAAATCACTGACCCAAGGAAAGGAGCATAATATGTCAAAAGTAATTTATAAATTAGAAGACGACATTTCTACCGATATTATTTATCCCGGTAGATATATGGCAACAGTGCTGCCAACGGAAACGCCACAGTATTGCTTTGACGACATTACCGACCTGAACAAAATGCTTAATAGCAAGCAGATGCCAGACGGAAGCGTAATTATAGCAGGAAAGAACTTCGGTTGCGGCTCTTCACGCGAGCAAGCTGCTTCAACTTTAAAAGGACATAATTTAATTATCGTTGCAAGGAATTTTGCCCGTATATTCCTACAAAACAGCGTAAATCTCGGTTTGCAAACCGTTAGCTGTCCGGAAATTGATGCAAAAGTTGGCGATGAATTAGAAATTTCTGACAAAAAAGTTGTAAACAAAACAACAGGGAAAACTTTTGACGTTGTTCCTTTGCAAAAAGCACAGCAGGAAATCGTTGATGCCGGCGGTTTGATTGCATACACAAGAAAACGCTTAATGGAAAAGTAGCAATATCATTCAGAAACGAAGTGAGGAATCTCACAAGTTGTTTTTAAATTCCGATTTGAAAATAATAAAGAAGTCCTACATCTCGGAGATGTAGGACATCTTTGTTCTTTTCAAAATTCAAACATAAATTAAAAATATTAGTAACAATTATCTATACAATCTGGTGGGCAAGGATCCCCTTGTGGAAAACCGCCTCTCCAAATCCTTAAAACTTTAACACCGTTTTCCCATTCCCAGCAAATCCTAACTGTTTCGCCACAAGATCTTTCTTTATAAACTGGCCTGCCATCTTTGTCATATCCATCAGGACACCTATTCATTATATATTTTTTTTCTATTTCGTCATAAATCCAAACCTTGCTGTAACAAATTCTGTCCCTCCATCTAACAGAACAAAAATTATCTGGACATTGCGGTATTTCATAGCCCCATTCAGCGTATATATACCTTCTGCAGCTATATCTAAAAGAATTGCATCTGTAATTTCAGAAGTATGTTGCGCGAAATCATCTGGGGTACAAGGTTCTGATATTTGGATTTCACTTAGCACAATTTCATGTAATCCAAATTGATTAATACCTAAGCAAAAATAATATTTATAAGTGCAACCATCGTAAGTAATATCATTAAAATGCGATGTGTAGCCAGGAGGACATTGTGCATTTACATCCACATTAGCAAACACTATTGCTAAAGCCGCAAATAGAAGAATTAATTTTCTCATAACAGAAAATTCCTTAATTTTGTAAAACATTAGTGATTTAATGTCATCCTTCGCTTAAAAAGTGCCGACTTCCACGCGGAGGATGTTTTTTTTATTATTATATCTTGCCTTTCCGCTTAACTTTGCTTGTTCTGATTTCTATTTATGGAAAGGTGCTAAACAAAAGCCAAAATTCACTCAATTAAGCCAAGATATTTTTTTTCCTCATTTTTAATACCAAAAGCAAATTAAAACATTTTTCAATAAAAAACAAACATAATTTTTATTTTTTTTGATAAATTTGTTTTTGAACATATATCTGAAATGGAATATATTCAAACTTTATTATTGACTGCAAAAACAGATTGGTAGTTATTTTTTAAGTATGAATAAAACAAAAGATTTGCAAAAAAATAGATTTTTCGGTCATTCTGAACGCAGTGAAGAATCCAGAAAATTGTGGTATCAATGACTTTCTGGATTCTTCGCTCCGCTCCTAATGAACCACTTTGGATTTTATAACACGTAACTATATGTATTGCTAATACTTATACAAGTCATACGATAAACAAGTTTATAGTATGACTTTTACAATCATTTTAGCCATACTATCAACTTGTTGATCGTATGGCTTGCTTCTTATTTAGTTCATTTTCTTAAAAGTAAACGTCTTCGTTTATATTTGCCTCAGAATGACGGTACTGCTTATTTCAATCATACTATCAGCTCGCTGTTCGTTTGACTTTTATTTTCACTTTCGTAAAGTTTCTCGGGCTTTGCGAAAGTTTTCGAAGTGAGATTCTTCGCTGACGCTCAAAATTACCAGACCAATTTGGATTCTGACATCCGTCAGAAATTTCAATTATCAATTAATAAATGAAAATATAATCAATCAAAATTCGTTTTAATAAACAAAAATTGTAAATTATACTTTATTACAAATGAAAATATTAAAATCAATTATAATAATTCTTTTCTTTACGGTAATTTATTCAGCAGAAGCCCAGAAAATATTAATCCCGATGGATTTTGCCCAAACCGACCATTTAAAATCTTACGGAATTGCATATTGGATAATAGATAAAGGACAGCCCGTTGACTGGCTTTTGAACTACCGCGGTGGTTCTTTTATGTGCGAATATAACGATATAATTGTTGCAGAATGTAGGATTCGTGGCGTTTTCTTTGAAACAATAGATGGGGTTACAGCAGCAGGAATTTATTCGCAAGTCCAGAGCGAAGATTACAATATGGACGTTGTGAAATTAGAAAAGCCACCCAAAATAGGAGTTTATGCCCCAAAAAGTATTCTGCCTTGGGATGATGCTGTGGTGCTTGCTTTGACTTATGCAGAAATTCCACACGATATATTTTGGGATGATGAGGTTTTAGCAGATAAATTGAATGAATATGACTGGCTGCACCTTCATCACGAGGATTTCACCGGACAGTATGGAAAATTCTGGGCGCATTTTCAAAATACTCCCTGGTATATTCAAGATGTTCAGCTCAACGAGGCAAATGCGAGAAAACATGGTTTCAGTAAAGTTTCTAAACTGAAATTAGCCGTTGCCTTAAAAATACGTGATTTCGTTTTAAATGGTGGTTTCCTATTTACAATGTGCAGCGCTCCTGATTCTTATGACGTAGCATTAGCAGCTCAAAGCACTGATATTTGTCAGTCAATGTTCGACGGCGACCCAATGGTGCCTGACGCTCAGGAAAAACTTGATTTTTCTCAAACATTTGCTTTCGAGAATTTCAAATTGGTTACAGACCCATATACTTACGAAATTTCTTCTATTGATACCGGACCGACAACTATAAGCAATCCTGATGCAGATTATTTTACTTTATTTGAATTTTCTGCAAAATGGGACCCTGTGCCTACTATGCTTACTCAATGCCACGTTAATATTATAAAAGGTTTTCTTGGACAAACAACAGCTTTTAAAAAGGAATATATAAAAAAATCAGTTACGATTATGGCTGAGCGCGATGGAACTGATGAAGTAAAATATATACATGGGAACGTTGGAAAAGGCACTTTCACTTTTTATGGCGGGCATGATCCGGAAGATTACCAGCATCTTGTTGGCGACCCACCAACTGAATTGAAATTACACAAAAATTCACCCGGTTACCGTTTAATTTTAAATAATATACTTTTTCCTGCTGCAAAAAAGAAAAAACAGAAAACTTAATTTTGTTTAATATATTTATATTCTTATTTTTGCTAATTGTTTTTTAATTATTTGAGAATATGACAAAAATTTATTTACATTTTAAAACAATACTATTAATTTTTGTCATTTCAACATCAGTTGGAATGTCGCAAGGATTTATATCTTTTAGTGATGCTGAAATAAAGCGTGGAAATAAAACAATTATAAAAGTAGAGTCGAACGGCGATTTTACCAATGTTACAGACATAAGAATTATTCTTAAATATAATTCTTATGTAATTGATATTGGAAAGGTTACCGGTAATTCTGATTATATTATTAGCTGCAATGATATTAATTTAAATAAAAATTTTGAAATAAAAGATTCTGCAACAATTGAATTTTCCTGCAATCAAATCAATCAAAATGCCAAAAACAATTTTTTTGATTTGGAAATAGAAGGGCTTGCTGGTCCGGATTCTGTTGCTTATATTTTTATTGATTCTATTTTTATAAATAATCAATATAAAAAAATTGACCAACAAAAAAACAGTAAAATAAAAGTTATAGGAATTCCAGTATTTCAATATGCTGAAGGGCTTGGACTTCCATATCCTAATCCTTTCTATGACAAAATCACTATACCTTTTACACTCTCAAATACTTCAAATATTGATTTCTATATTTATTCTTCAAGTGGTCATCTGATTTTTGATAAAACTGCAATAAATAAAGAAATAATTATCAAAAGAGAAAATGGTCCATTAGCTGAAATAATAAATTTAAGCAAACCATTACTAAAAGGAACTTATAAAATTGAATTTACGCCGGTTGAGTGGAACTTTTCAACCGGGCTTTATTACTTTTTTCTGAAAACCGATAGAAATGACTATTATTCTATATTTTTATATGCTAAATGATGAAATGCAAATCTAAATATTTTTGTCTTATTGCTTTGATTATATTTATAAATATAATCAGTTCTGCCTTTTTATTTTCACAAAAGCCAGCAACTTCAAATGAATTTAAAAATTCTGAAGGAAGAGAGTTTTGGATTTGCTTTCAAAAAAATTATAAAGAATCAAAGCAAAGTAGTTCAAGAGATGATTTGCAGTTAGAACTATTCATTTCCGGCGATAACGATGCAAAAGTAACAATAGAAATCAAGGGGATTGGCTTTAAGACGACAGTGAACGTAAAAAAAGACCAGGTCCTTAATATTCCACTTCCAGAAGAAGCACAGGTTCTAAGCAGCGAACAGGTAGAGCCACTCGGCGTTTCAATTATTTCAGATAATCCTATAACAGTTTACGGCTTGAACAGACGCTTTCAAACAACAGATTCTTTTCTTTGCTTTCCTCTGGAGGTACTTGGGAAAGAATACAGAGCTATGGCGTATTACGTATCAGACGGACTTATGTCTCAATTTGCAATAGTAGCAACAGAAAATAATACTGAAGTTAGTATTTTGCCCTCTGTTCATACTACAAAAAATCAGGCAAATCAATTATATAATGTGAAATTGAATAAAGGTGAGGTTTATCAGGTCGTTGCAAGGAATGACCCTTCAAATAAATGCGATTTATCCGGAACTATTATAAAATCAAGTAAAAAAATTGCAGTATTCAGCGGTCATCAATGTGCTTATGTGCCACAAAAAATTCTTGCCTGCAACCATTTGATTGAGCAAATGCCACCTGTTCCTTCCTGGGGTAAACATTTTTATATAGGAAAATTGCAGGGACGTTCATTTTATACTTACAGAGTTTTAGCAAATGAAACTGATACACGTATTTTCGAAGACGATAAATTTATCAAAACACTTAAAAATGGTGAGTTTTACGAAAATATTTCTAACAGAAATATACAAATTACAGCAGACAAACCGGTTTTAGTTGCTCAGTATTCTCAGGGTTTCAGAAATTCAGACTCAATAGGTGACCCGATGATGATTATGGTAAGTCCTACGCAGCAATTTTTAAAGCATTACCGTTTTGCAACACCTGTAAATGGTCAGTGGAGGCACTATATTAATGTTGTTTCTCCTTCAAATGCTGTCGGGACTATATTGCTTAATGGCAAGCCAGTTGACTCAACAAAATTTGTTGTTTTTGGTAAATCCAGATACTCAATTGCCTGTATAGAAGTCCCTTTTGGAACACATATTATTCAGGGTGCATTGCCATTTGGAATGTATTCGTATGGATTTGGCTTCGGAAAAGACTCTTATGATGCTTACGGGACTATGGCTGGGCAATCCTTTGTTGATTATGAACCGGCGGTTGATTCTCTTCCTCCTATTGCAAAATGTGAAAATTTTGGCTCTTACGCTGAACTTACTTTCTGGGACGATAGAGTTGACGATACCGGAATTTTATCTATTAAGGTATTAGGAAGAGATTATTTGACTGCGAATATTCCAGAAATTGCTGCAGCTTCTCCAAGGACTACTTTCAATGTAACCCCGCAATTTTATGATATGTCAGGGAGAGTTGTATTTCAGGCATTGGATATTGCTCTTAATAAATCTATATTTACTCTTTGCTATTCGTATAACCTGCAATCTAACAGTTTCGTTTTCAATTTAAATAATGGAATAGTAGATGACTGCGCTTCAGACCCCGGCTGGTATGCAGGTGCTTTAATGAAAGTATCTGCAAATACGCACTCAGTTTCATTTTCTTCGACTGGTAATGTGATTTCTTATGGAAAATTCTCTGACGGTTTCGGTATGGGTGGTTTCGGAGGACTTTATTTGGGTCGAAGATTGAAAGGTCCTTATCTTCTTTCAGCTAGATTAACTCTTGAAAATTACGGCGGCTCAATTGAAAGCCCTGATAGTACAATTTCAAAAGTTCGCACTGAAACCGGAGAGCTAAAACCATTCCAGGAAGCAAGAGTAATTTCTCTTGATGGTGTTTTCCTTAATTTTAATTTTGCTTGCGAATATTATCTTAATCCAAGTATTTATCTCCTTGGTGGTTTGAATCTTGCTTACTCTTTGTCTAACGCTATTACTTACGAACAAACAATTCTTACTCCAAGCGATTTTACTTATGCTGATGGCTCGCGTTCCTTAAAAATAGCATCAGTAAAAAATCTAAATTCAATGAATAAACTCCGTCTTGGACTTTTTGCAGGTATCGGTTTTACAATGCCTATAAATTATCGGGTTAATTTATTCACTGAAGCTTACTACAACCATTCCCTTTCTAACATCATTGACGATGGTAACTGGAAAATACACAATTTAAGTTTCAATCTCGGCGCAAGATTTAGAGTGTGGTAAAAATCATTTATACTAAATTACTATTTACAGAATGTTCTTTCCCATTTAAAATTGACCATTTTTTCCCAGCAAAACTGACCACTCGTTAATTGCAAATATCAGAACTCCTGATGCCACGTAGTTTGCTATTTCACAGTCTTGTCATTCTGAAACGAAGTGAAGAATCTCACAAGTCATTGCTACAACTGAGTTTGAGATTCTTCGCTTCGTTCAAAATGACATACTTTTTGTTATAATTTGCGAATTTGTTCTTTACTAGACAATTCTCCTAACTCCTTTATTTTCGCTATGGGGAAAGGAGTTCTTATATTGGGTTTACATTCAAATTTCAATTCCTTCATTAAAAACTGTATATGCTAAATATCCCGGCTCAACACATTCCTGATAAAATTTTGAAGATGTTTTAATAATCAAATCCATTAATATTAATTCCTTTGCTTGAATCAACTTTCTATAAATATTAGCAGTTAATTTCCTTTTTTCCGCTGTATTCAGTTCATTTTTTACAACAATCATAAAATCATAATCACTGTCCTGTTTAAAATCATTCCTTGCTCTTGAACCAAATAAATAAAATTTATCTATAAAAATATCCATTTCCTTCAAGAAATCTTTAATTTTATTAACGGTACTTTTATAATTGTCTGTTGTCAAAGTAAATCATTCAATTTTGTAAAACAATACAAAAATAAATAAATATTTCATAATTTAAAATAAAAATTAATTCCCTTACACCCTCTTATGATAATTAAGCACCGCTGTAATTTATGCCAAATAGAAAATCCATTTTTTATAATTCCAAATATATGATTATATTTGCAAAAATGTTAGCAATTAGAAGTAATTTATAAAATGAAATACAATAATTATAAAATAATGTTAAGACCTGAACCAGAAGGCGGTTTTACTGTCATTGTTCCATCTTTGCCCGGTTGCACTACTTATGGTTCTACATTAAGAGAAGCAAAACAAATGGCAGCTGAAGCTATTGAACTATATCTCGAAAGTCTTGCTGCTCACATTGAATAATTATTATTTAAATTTTTATTATATATCATTATTCTAAAATATGGACAAAACAATTATATCAGAAATTTCAAACAAGCTAATTCAATGCTTGAACCCAGAAACTATTTATTTGTTTGGCTCTTATGCCTGGGGTAGTCCAGATGAAAATAGTGATATTGACTTGATGATTTTGATTAAAGAGTATTCCGAATCACGAATTAAATTAACCACTAAAGCATATAGAGAAATTAGAGAATATAGTCAATATCCTACAGATTTACTGATTAGAACATCAGAAGAATTCAATAAATACGCAATACTTGAAGGTTCTTTGAACAATAAAATTTTAACTAAAGGAAAAAAGTTATATGAGCAAGGAACAAATTGAACTAACAAAGAACTGGCTTAAAAAATCAAAGAACGATTTAATTTCAGCAAAGAAATTATCAATTGGAGATGATATTACTTTAGATACTGCAGTTTATCATTGCCAGCAAGCTGCAGAAAAGTCATTAAAAGGATATTTATATTTTCATAAAATTGACTTTCCAAAAACTCATGACATAAGGACACTTGTTAATTTATCAATACAAAAAGATAATGAGTTTTCAATTTTACAAGAATCAGCAGAATTTTTAACTCCATTTGCAACTGAATTTCGATATCCTGATGATATTTTCGAGCCAGATTATCAAGAATTTCTTGACGCTTTTAAAGTAGCAAGCGAAATTTATAATTTTGTTATCAACAAATTAGCTTTAGAGGAAAACAATCTTTTTAATCATTAAACTTTAATCGAATAATATCAGAACTCCTGACCTAATAGCGAAAACAAAGGAGTTAGGAGATTTGTCTCGTAAAGAATGATTTCGTAGTTAGCAAATATTATCTTATTAGTTATTTGTCATTAGTCATTGGTCATTAGTTTGTAACTACTAATGACGAATGACTAATTGGTAACTCACTTTAAAATAAGATTTTTCATTTGATAAACTGCGCAATAGCAAACTACGAGGCATCAGGAGTTCTGAATTTATTATGGAGGAGATGAGAGATAGTCAATTAAAAAAAAAGATGATAATAACATACAGAACCTCCCAAATAAATTTGGGAGTTATTCTAAGAATTATAGTAACTCCATAATTTCAGAACTACTTACTCAAGAGCGAAAATAAAGGAGTTATAAGATTTGCATCGTAAAAAACAATTGCGCGGTTAATCTCCCAAATAAATTTGGGAGTTACTCTAATTATTAGAATAACTCCTAAATTTATTTAGGAGTTATGCGTTTACTGCTATGTTCTTATAAATATATTAAATATATTAAATGCGCAATAACAAACTACGAGGCATCAGGAGTTCTGAATTTATTATGGAGGAGATGAGAGATAGTCAATTAAAAAAAAAGATGATAATAACATACAGAACCTCCCAAATAAATTTGGGAGTTATTCTAAGTTTTAGTGTAACTCCATAATTTATTATGGAGTGGAAAAGAGGATAGTTTATTATGGAGCTAATGCACTTCCTTACACCCTCTTATGATAATTAAGCACCGCTAAGCCATTCATCAAAACAGAAAAACCAATCAAAATTAAAATATGAATTTTTACATCTGAAAAGCCAGAACCTTTCAGCATTACCATACGAACAGATTCAATCATATATCGCAAAGGATTAAATAATGTAATGTTTTGCGCCCAATTCGGCATATTTTCTATTGCTGTGAAAAGCCCGCTCATTAAAATAAAAATTACAGTGAAAAACCAGGTTAGAAACATTGCTTGCTGCTGCGTTTCTGTGAATGTAGAAATAAGTAGCCCGATTCCAAGCACAAGCGTTAAGTATATTCCAGCAATTGTGAAAAGCAAAAATGGATTTCCAAGAAAAGGGATATTGTAAAGCAATTTTGCAAAAATCAAACCAAGCCCAAACAAGAAAAGTCCCAGAACCCAAAAAGGAACGAGCTTCCCAATAATCAACTGATGCTTTTTTATTGGTGTTACGTTTAGCTGCTCAATTGTTCCAATTTCTTTTTCCCGAACAATATTTAAACTTGCAAGGAAAAGCCCAACAACAGAAATAAGCACAACAAGTATTCCCGGCACCATAAAAGTTTTGTAATCCATTTCTTCGTTGAACCAGTTTAAATTACTTATGTTTATTGATTTTATAATATTTGAGCCAATGCCCATCGTTCCGGGATTTGCATATTTTTGCAGCAGTTCCTTGTTGGCGTCCAAAATAATGTTGGCAGCGTATTGCATACCTATTGCAGCTTTTACTCCGTCAATTGCGTTGATTGTTAGCTGAACATTGGCAGAATTATTTCTGAAAAGATTCTTTTCAAAATCCTGCGGTATTTCCAAATACAAATCGGTTTCACGTTTATGCAAAAAATCTTCTGCTTCCTTTGTATTGGTGCTATTTCCTGTTATAATGAAATAATTACTTGCTCCAAATTTTGAAGTAATATTTCTTGAAAGCGAAGAAAAATCCTTATCCACTATGAAAATTCTTAAGTTTTTCATCTCAAAAGTAGCTGCGTTTGCTAAAATCAACAACTGAATTAATGGCATAAAGAGCATTGCAGCAACCATCTGCTTATTGCGGAAAATCTGCCTAAACTCTTTTTGTATAATTAAAAAAATCTCTCTCATTGCAACCTCACTTTATATTTTTTCACACTCACAATTATGAAAAACAAGGTAAACCCAATTAAAATCAGTGTTTCCTTGTAAATATATTCAATAGAAGAACCTTTTAGCATTATATCTTTGATAATTACGTTGAACCAGCGCGCAGGAATAATGTTTGTAATAATTTGCAGCCATTCCGGCATATTTGCAATCGGATAAATGAAATCTGAAAGCAGCATAGTTGGAAGCATTAGCCCCATTAACGAAATGATTAGTGCAACCTGCTGTGAATTTGCTATTGATGAAATCAGAATCCCAAGCGTCAATGCAGATGTAATAAATAAAATTCCTTCAAAGAAAAGCAAAAGCAAGCTGCCCCGAATAACTACTCCAAACACTACATTGCCAAAAACAAGAATGATTACTCCATTAATGAAACCAAGCACCAAATATGGAACGACCTTTGCAATAATCACCTGAATTGGTTTCATTGGCGAAACAAGCAGCAGTTCCATTGCTCCGATTTCCTTTTCGCGTGTTAAAGAAATGGAGGTCATCATCGCTGAAATTAGCATTAAAAGCATTGTAATTAAGCCGGGAACAAACAGAAAAGTGCCTTTTAATTCCTCATTATACCTCATTTTTACATCAGTATTTACTCTTAATGGAATTGCAGCTAACCTGTTTTCTTCCAACAAATAATTGTTTATGATAGATTGAGTATAGTTTTGAAGCGAACTGCCGGTATTTGGGTCGGTAGCATCAGAAATCAGTTGAATGTTTGCTGTCCCTTGTTTAGTCAAATTTTCAGCAAAATTATTTTCAAAAACCAATGCTAACTTGATTTTTCCTTTTTTGAATGCTTTTTCAATGTCGTCATAGCTATTCAGGTATTCGTATAAAATGAAATAGCCGGAAGATAGCATTTTGTTTGTAATTTTCTGTGTTTCACTATCTTTCGATAAATCAAGAATCGCAATTCTGACATCGCGTATTTCGTTTGTAATAGCGTATCCGAAAAGTAGCAACTGCACCGCCGGCATTCCAATAAGTATTAAAAGAGTGCGTGGGTCTCTTTTTATATGCAGTATTTCTTTATAAACAAAAGCAAAAAATCTTTTCATATTTTTAATTAATTATTTATTTGAACTCCTTCCCAAGTTGGATTTGGAAAGGAGAGGTATTCATTAAATCGGTTTTCGGTTTATGGTTTATGGTTTTCCGCTATCGTCTGTCAGCTGTCAGCTATAAGTCATTAGTCATTGGTATTTTTTTCTTTACGAATGACCAATTCCTAATTCCCAATTTCCAATTTTTCCGTTTATAGTTAATGGTCATTAGTCATTGGTTATTAGTTTATGGTCATTGGTATTATTTCTTTTACTAATAACCAATGACTAATGACCAATAACTAATAGAATGATATTTGCTACTGCGAAATTGTTATTTACGAGACAAATATCCTAACTCCTTTATTTTCGTTTTGGGTTAGAAGTTCTGAGTTTATTAGTCATTAGTTGTTTTACTTACAACTAATGACTAAAGACTAAAAAACATTTTGTCCACTCTCATTTCAGAACTCCAGCCCCCATAACGAAAATAAAGGAGTTAGGAGATTTATCTCGTAAAGAATAATTGCGCAGTTAATCTCCCAAATAAATTTGGGAGTTACTCTAATTATTAGAATAACTCCTAAATTTATTTAGGAGTTATAAGTTTGCAATTTTTTGAAATTACATTATTTTTAATATCAGAACTAAATTAAATGCGCAATATCAAACTACGAGGCATCAGGAGTTCTGCATTTGGAAAAACCAAGATGGATTTCGACATCCTTTAGAATGACTTATTTTTTCCAATTCCTTAGTTGATAGCATTACATTTCTTTTTATTATCTTTCAAAACCATTTAATCTTTTTATCCTATTTAACCAAATGGTTAAACCTAATAGTTCAAAATTACAAAATTTTATTAAAATACAAATGTTTTTTTTGTTTTTGATAATTATTTAACTTATCTAACGTTTTTTATATTAATAAAGAAACTTCAGAACTCCATGTCACATATCGAAAATAAAGTAGTTTGGAGCTGGTGTGTTTATTTTGATGATTTATTTATTATAAAAATACCTGCATGTTTTATGTAAATTATGTCATATATATGAATAAATATTTATAATAATTTGCTGGAATATTTTGATTATGAAAAAAGATTTTAAAAGTTCACCGCAACGTCTTGCTGAATATTTTGAAGCAAGTCGTGATAAATACAAAGAACGCTCATCTAGTGTAATAATTTATTGAAAACCTAATAAACATTTCTTGTCATTCCGAAACGAAGTGAGGAATCTCAAGTTCCGTAGTAGCAATGACTTGTGAGATTTCTCACTTCGTTTCGAAATGACACAATATAATAAGTCTTTTAACGAATTACAACACTAGATACCAAAAGGAAAAGCGAGCATATCAAACTAAAATTCGTGATTTAGAGAGAAGTAAAGCTAAATTGAAAAATGAGTGCTATCAGTTGAGAAAGGAGCTAAACGAATTATGCTCCGAGCAAAAAAAACGAAGGAATTATTGCTGAAGTTGTTAAACCAATAAATACTGCAATATCATAGGATAATGTGAAGGGACATTCATTCTCTGCTTGGTTTATAAATTTGTCTATTGGCTTATTTATTAACACTGGTGCAGGTTTTAATCACGAAAAAATATTTGAAAAAAACAAGAAAAAATGTAAAAACAAATATGAAGAAAAACGTTTTATCAAAGAGTTGAAAGATACAGTATTTTCAACAAGCGAAGATATTTCAGTATTTTTAGAAAATTCAGAACTCCTAACCCCATAACGAAAATAAAGGAGTTAGGAGATTTGTCTCGTAAATAACAATTTCGCAAATTATAGCAAAAAGTATGTCATTCTGAAACGAAGTGAAGAATCTATAGTTCTGTGGTAGCAATGAGTTGTGAGATTCTTCACTTCGTTTCAGAATGACAAGACTGCGCAATAACAAACTACGAGGCATCAGGAGTTCTGAATATAAACATTTAAATTTAACTTCTTATAATAAAAAATGCGAAATAGAAAACTACGTGGCACCTGGAGTTCTGAGTTTTATATAGAGGTTGCCAATGAAATCTTTTCCAGTCATACTATCAACATTATGATTTCATAACTTTTTACTTTTCTCATTTCACTTTTGTAATGTTTCTCTGAACTTTGAGAAAGAAAATTACTTTTTGAAAATAAAATAAACAGCAAGAACTAAAAAAATAAATCCAATAAAATGATTCATTTTAAAAGTTTCTGATTTAAAAAAAAGTAATGAAAAAATCGTAAAAACTGAAAGTGTTATAACTTCCTGAAGAACTTTCAGTTCGACAAGCGAAAATTTTCCGCCATTTCCTGCAAAGCCAATTCTATTAGCCGGAACTTGGAAACAATATTCAAAAAACGCAATACCCCAAGATATTACGATAATATAAAATAGTCCTAAATTGTTGAAACTTGGGATTTCTTTAAATTTTAGATGTCCATACCAGGCAAATGTCATAAAAACATTAGAAACAACTAAAAGCAAGATTGTATAAAACGAGTTCATTTTTCCTAACCAAATGCTAAATTACTTAATGACTTTATCTGCCTTTTGAATTAAACTGTCTGAAATGCTCAAACCCTGTTTTTGAGCTGCAGTGGTATTGATAAATAGCTTTTTACCAGCTAATTCAGTGCTTTCTGCTTTCTCGCCATTAAGTATTTTAATTGCAATTTTTCCGCTTTCTTCACCCCATAATTTGTAATCAGTACCAAAACCAATTGCTGCACCTTTTTCAATATTAGAAGCTTCAGTTGTAAAAATAGGAATTTTGTTGGCTTCGGCAACTTTCACTAACGAAGGAAGAGCAAGAACAACGATATTATCAGCGCCCACCATAAACATATCTACTCTTTTTTGAACTAATGTTTGAGCAGCCTGCAAAAGGTCGTTGCTTGAATTAACTGTCATTTCTATTACTTCAAAACCTTTTGCCGATAAGTGCTCTTTTATTTTATTTCCCGAAAAAGTTGCGTTAGCTTCAGTTGGATTATAAGGTAATCCAACCCGAATTTTGTTTGGTAAAATTTGTTTAATCAGTAAGCCATAATCTTCTATATTATATGAATCATAAGAGCCATATATGTTCTTACCGTAATCTTTAGAACCCATTTGCTCTGGATTGAACGCAATAGAATAAACAATGGGTATGTCTTTTATTAATTGAGCTGCAGCTATAGTGCAAGGAGTTGTTATTGTTATTATTAAATCAACATCTTCAGCTTTAAATTGATTTAAAATTAAAGGGATATTCGACATTTCCCCCTGAGCATTTTTATAATTGATTTTTATATTTTTTCCATCTACAAAACCGGAATCCTCAAGAATATTTAACAATGCTTCTCTTCCCTTGTCTAATTCAGTATCTTCAACTATTTGAATTATACCAATTGTTTTTACAGAAGCATCTTTTTTTGAACAAGATTGAATTAAAAATATTGAAAATACATATATGATAAATAAAATTGTAAATTTTTGCATTTTTTCCTCAGATTAATTAACTTAATATAGACGACTTTTGAAATAATTAATTTTATAAATATCAGAACTCCTGACCCCATATCGAAAATAAAAGAGTTAGGAGATTTGCCTCGTAATGAATAATTTCGCAGTTAGCAAATATCATTCTATTAGTTATTAGTTATTAGTTATTAGTTATTTGTCATTAGTGTTGTAATTCGTTAAAAGACTTATTATATTGTGTCATTTCGAAACGAAGTGAGAAATCTCACAAGTCACTGCTACTACAGAACTTGAGATTCCTCACTTCGTTTCGGAATGACAAGAAATGTTTATTAGGTTTTCAATAAATTATTACATTAGTCATTGGTTATTAGTTTGTAACTACTAATAACTAATAACCAATGACGAATGACCTATTGGAAATATTTACATTCAAATTTAACTTCTTATAATAAAATATGCGGAATAGCAAACTACGAGGGAGCAGGAGTTCTGAAGTAAACGTCTTCTTTTATATTTGCCTCCTAATGAACCGCTTCGGCTTTTATCGAATGTAACTATTTATTATACATATATTTATATACAATTCATACGATTAACAAGTGGATAGAATGGCTGTAGGGAGATATTTCAAAGAACATATCAGCCCTAAAGTCCGGAGTTCTGATTCAACAAATCAACAAATCAACAAATCAACAAATCAACAAATCAACAAATCAACAT
>CAZCLJ010000044.1:2214-23123 GCA_964499465.1 uncultured Hyphomicrobiales bacterium | reverse complement strand
TTTGAAAATATATTAAATAATATTACGTAAAATTGGGAGAGTTAGAGTTTAAATTAATTTTTTATTACACACGCTAAATATAACAAGGAAAGTTCAGACAATAATGATAAAATACAGAACAACCCACCACTATTCATATTTGGAACTAATATTTTTTTTTAAATAATTCGATTTATTTCACCCCACCCTTGCGGGATAGTTTTTTCTAATAACTCAACAACCCAATAACTCAACAACCCAATAACCAACAACCTAATAACCCAATAACCAACAACCTAATAACCCAATAACTCAATAACCTAATAACCCAATAATTAACAATTAATAATTAATAATTAATAATTAAACACTACTTATACAGCCGTTCGTTATCCTGAATATCCATCCACATAGCAAAAAGCAGCGATTGAAACGCACTTGTCATCAAAAAAACAAATATCATAAGCGATTGATTTGTTACAATTTGTCCGTCTATTATGAAAGAACCTAATATTTGAATTCCTAGTGGTAGAGCAAATAAAAATAGCAGCATAGCCAAGTGATAAAGAAGGAAAAGAGGATGGAAATCGCGGAAAAGATATTTTTGCCATAACCTTTTGTAAAATGAACGTAGTAAAAGCATAGAAACAGTTGGTATTACTTTTCCAATTTTCATTTTTGATTTTTCACCGACATCATAAATTGGTTTAATAGGAATTTCCTTGAGTGAACACATTGCTATATTAAGTTTGACCAATACATCATTCGGCATTCCGTAGCTTTTGTAAATATCGTGAATGCGAATTGCATTAAGGGCGCTATTTGAAATTGCAGTATAGCCGGTTTGTGTATCAGAAACATGCCAGTAGCCGGAAGCGATTTTTGTTAAAATTGAAAGAACAGAATTGCCGAGATAACGCACTTTGGGTATGACCAATAAAGCACTTCTGTGGATTAAGCGATTTCCTTTAACATAATCGACTCCATCGAAAACGATTGGTTTGCAAATGCCTTCGAGTTCATCGGGATCCATTTGACCATCGCCAGCCATAACAGCAGTACAGTCAATATGGTTATCCTTACACCACTTGTAACCAGTAGAAATAGCAGCACCAACCCCTCCGTTTTGCAGATGGTTTATTAGGATAATTCTGGAATTTTCTTCTTGTTGCTCACCTGCAACTTCAAATTTAGTAAAGAAATCAATTTCCATTTCATTTTGTTCCTGAAGCACCAATTCGGCACGGTTATATTTTGTTAGCTCAAGTCGTTTTGCTTTTTTCTTCAAAGGAAAAGATAAGCCAAGAGCTTTTTCTTTTGCAATATAATCTTCAACAACTTCGGCAGTTTTGTCTTTTGAGTAGTCATTTACAATAACAATTCTATCCACAAATTCCGGCATTGTTTCAATCACCATACCGATTTGCTTTTCTTCATTATAAGCTGGGACAACAACGGCAACTGTTTTATTATTTAGCATCTTTTATTTTGTATATATTTTTTAATTGCAAATCAATATCCAATTTGTTAATCACTTCTAATACTTTATCTTGAAACGGATAAACAATATTTTGATAATAATCGTTTTGCATCTAAATAAAAATTCTTTCTACTTTTTGGAAATAGTCTGTTTAATAATCTATCATCTAATAATTCATAAATCTCTTGAATACTTAAAATTTCTAATAATTCATACCATGTTAAACTATTTATAGCACGAAGAGCAAGTTCTTTATTCTCAAAAGCAACTTTAGAATTATTGAATATTTGTTCAATAATTTGAACTCTTTTGTTAAGAGGATAATCCCAAAGCATAGAGTTTACTTTTTCTTTTAAGTTTTCCATATTTATTTTATCTGACAGCTAATATCTATATTATGCCAAGTTGCTTTTATAAATATAATTAAAGTGTCATTTCGCCCCCCTATAAAAGAAGACTTTTATTTAAATAGAGATGACATTAATTTACCCTGTCATTCTGAAGCGCAGCGAAGAATCTCACAAGTCATTGCTACCACAGAGTTTGAGATTCTTCACAACGCTTGCCAATGACATCTTTTTAGTCATTAGTCATTAGTTCTTAGTAAAAATACCAATGACGAATAACTAATGACTAATAACCTATAAAAACAATTTTTTAAGATGGATTCTGACATACGTCAGAATGACATTTTTATCATATCTTAAACAAAATTGGATTTGAGAATTTATTTTCCTTATCCAAATAACCTGCATCTTTATTAAATAAATCTAATTTTAGAAAATATTTTGCTTCAATGCTTGGTGCTTTTAATGTTATAAAAATTTCTACTTCTTCGCCCGGCTTTAAGGTTTTTGGAATTTGATACTGAACCGGGCTTTCAAATTTTGTATCTTTAAATACGAAACCCTGCCAATAATAACTTAATAATATTTTATGCTTGCCATTAGGATAAAATGTATTATTCCCAACATTTTTAATAGTAATTGGAATACAAACTGTATCGTTTGCAGATAAATTTAATAATGACCAATCAATATTTCTACGGGCAAAAATTTTTAAATCCGGTGTTATACTTGAAACATTTTCAACAAACTCATCATCAAGATTAATATCTTTACATAGATTTGTATCAATGAGCATAAATGAAATTAATTTTATTCCATTCAGACGGTTTTCAGTATCTTTAGTTAAGTCACTGAAAAATTTAAAATGAAGATGTTTTTGATATTCTTTTAACTTTAGGTTTAACGTGTATTCCCATACCCCCTTGTTTATATTTTGGTTAAAATATTCCTGGTCGTTAAGCCATAAAATCAGATTATGCGGTTTTTCATCAGAAGAACCGATTACAATTTTTATACTTAAAGTAGAATCACTTTCCTTATTCGGACAAATTATTTCAGCTTTACCATTTACCCAGTTTTCTTTAAAGAATCCTTTATTTGAAACACCACCGACAAAATCTTTTGTTAAATCAAGATTTCTATATGATGGCATTTTTGTTTTTCTAATGCTGTCTTGCATTTGAGAAGGATTGAGCCAAAGATAATCTTCGCCGCTTTGCTCAATTCCCAGAAGAATTGCATCTTTCTTATAATTTATATATCTTGATGTAGAAACAAGATAATTTACTTCATCTTGCTTTAAATTTGAAGTTTTATCAAATCTGAATTTTCTTTCTGGAAGCAGGAAAAGATATTGCAAACTATTTGCTGAAAAGCTGTTCCTAACAGCTCTATCATAATGAATTGTTTCATTGGGACTTATTTCATTCATTACATCAATTAACTGGGTGCGGTATTGTTTTTCTTCCTGATGATATATGATTACATATTGATATGTAAATAAAGTTATTGCAATAAAACCAACAGAAAGAAACCAGGTGCCGAGCCATAATTTTTTTCTAATCAGATAAAGGAAGATGAAAGAGATTATTAGTGCTATAGCAGCATACAGTATTAAATTAATATTTCCAAAAGGACCACGTAAAACAAAGAAACTCAGACAACTTCTGAAATCAACTTCTATATTAATAATATTTCCATAGTTAAAAACCAAACTTGCAGTTATAATCACAAAAGTTATAATTGCTGCAGAAATAGAAATAAAATACCTTTTAAAACTTGATTCAAATAAACTATAAGCTCCGAATGCAATAATAGGAGCTATGAATGCTTCGATATACCGACCATAGAAAAAGTGGTCTGCCCGATAATGGCTTAATGAAAATTCCGTTGTAGTCTTTGTAATAAAAAACAGGAAGACCGCAGAAACCAAATAGAAAAAGAGTGCAGTATCTTCTGGCTTATCTAATAATTTTTTGATATAAAAAGAAGTTGACTTCTTTGAAATATAGCCGTCTTGACTAATCGGTGTTTCTGTGGTTTCAAGACCATTATTGATTAATCTGTAGAATAATATAGAAAATCCTATCAGGAATAAGCCAAAAGTTGCAAAAGTTGCGTAATAAAGCGTCCCAAATGAATTGATTACCCAGTATAAAATTCTAGTAAATACAATTCCAGCAAAATGAATGTTTGGAAATGTAAAGTAAACTAATAAGAATGTTACCAAGCAATAAATTGAAATAATTAGCAGTTGTTTAGTATTTATTTTTTTATTTACTTTGCTTATAATCAAGAAAATAAGATAAAGGGCTGGTATAACAATAGCAGCTGTCCATGAGCCGAAAAGTAAGCCACCAAAGAAACCAATATAAATAGCTCCGAGAGAAAAATAATCTTTTTTTGCAATAAAGAAAATTGTAAAGAATAAAACCAATATCATTAGCAGTGCTTCGATTACCTGAATCAAACTTGACATTATTTTATCGTCCCGTTCAACCCGTTCTGTAATCATCAAATTCAAGCTATCGCCAATTGATATATTCAAATATGTGATTATTGCAAAAGAAATTAATAAAATTACAAATTGATAAACTGGTATCTTTTTTAAATATACCAGATAAGCAACTATAAAAATCGTTGTAAATACAAGCGGCAAAAATCGAATATGGACAATAGTTAAATATCCGCAAGTTAATGTAAAGAGTATTGTTGCAAACAGCGATTTGTTCTTTACCCAGTAATAAAAAGTAAGAAGAGTAAATACAAATAGAGCTGGCGTAATACTATCAGTGTAAGCCATATTTGATTGCAACACAAAAGCCGGATAAAGCGATGTCAATATTCCGATTAACATTGCTTGCTTATTGTTTGCCCCCAGAATATCTTTCACCAAATAAAAAATTCCAATATATAAAGTGCTGCCGAGTATTGCATTAAAAATAATAACAGAGTTGTAAAAATTTGTCGGTTCTTTGAAAAACGCATACAGAGGGGAAATCAGCAAAGGATAACCAAAACTACCCACTAAATCTGAAGCAGGCAGAAAAATCATTTCCTTTAAGCCAGACAAAAACTGGGCATAAAATAAATATAAATATTCATCGGGCCATACCACCGGAACTTTCATCGGCAAGCCCATAATTATTCTGGCAAAAGCAAACAGTAGAAAGGGTATTAATACTGCAAAAAAATTATTATCCCATAAGGATTTTTGTGTTTTCATTTCTTTTTCAATGTTTTTATGAAATCAGTTACTGCTTTCTTTTCTTCATAAGAAAACAAGCTAACAAATACAAAGAATAAAAATAATACTAATAGCACTATTTTTATAAATATAAAAATAACTAAATTATATTTGATAAACAAAAGTGAAATCAAGTAAAATATTATTCCAATTATTGAGATTATGAAAATACTTGCAAAATCTACTGAAATTCCATAATGCTTTTTTGAGTAAAATGAAGTTGTAATCAATATAAAAACTAATGCTAATACAAGATTTACCGATGCTGCATATAATCCAAATTCCGGTATGAAAATGAAATTTAATATGAAATTTAATAGCAATCCTAAAATATTTATAATAGAAATAATATAAGTTTTTTTTGCAAGTTCAATTCCTTTATTTAAAATAAAAACCAAGCCGTAGAATAAATAAGCGAAACCTATTATTGGTATAACTGGAATAGCTTCCCAAAATTCCTGCTTTTGTGCCATTAATTCTATTACTTCTTTGGAAAAAAGCGACAAGCCAAGCCAAATAAAAGTGCCAGCAAAGAAAATATATTTTGAACTCTTTTTTATGAAAGCAATTAAATCTTCTTTATTCTTTTCCATTTCAAAAATTATTGGCTCAATTATGCTGCTTAATGGTAAAGCAAAAAAAACTGCTATTAACCAACCGAAGCTATATCCAAATGAATAAATTCCTACCTGAGAAATATCAAAATAATACTTAATTAAATATTGGTCAACGCTTCGAAGAAGAAAAAAACTAAGTGCTGAAATAACTAATGGATAGCCATATTTTAAGAGCGATTTTAAAAGTCGCCAGTCAAATTTAAATTCAATGCTGTTTTTTAATTCTTTTGTAAGAAAAACGATTGGGTATATTGTAGTAAATAATGTTCCGAATACAAGAGCAATGATTCCTTTGTCAAAATAAATCAATAGCACAAGAATGAGAATAGTTGTTATAAGCACATTTGAAAGCAGCATTGTAACAAAGAGTTTTACTTTCTTTTTTATTTTCAGCAAATCCTGAACTATGTTTTCGAGTGGCTGTAAAAAAATGATGGCTGAATAAATTTGTATAATTATATTATACTTATTTGAATCCAAAAGCATTTCTGCAAAGCTATTGCTAAATAAAAAGAATAAAACTGCAATAAGCCCTGATTGAAATAAAGCAAAAACTATGGAATTAAACAAAAGTGGTTTTCTTTTTGATTCGTATTCAGGAGAGTAATAAAAGCGAACAAAGGCAGTGGCAGTAGGAATTTTTGTAATGTTTAATATTATACCGGCTGTTATTGTAATTAAGCCGATTACTCCGTAATCAGCAGTAGAAAGATAAGTTGTATAAACTGGAATAAGAAAGAAATAAATCATATTTTGAATTAGGGAGGCAATGGAATACAAACCGCCCCCTTTAAAAACTTCAATTATTTTTGATTTTACTTGCATTTTGTAGCTTATGGTTTATGGTTTTCGGCTGTCAGCTATCAGCAATTAGCTGTCGGCTATCGGTAATTTATCATTTATCATTAATCATTTATCATTTATCACTAATCATTAGTCATTAATCATTAGTATTTTTTCCTTTTCCAATGACGAATGGCTAATGGTTTATGTTTTATGGTATTCAGTTGTCAGTTAATTGATTTCGACTTTTGGTTATTGGCTATTATTTTATGCTAAATATTTTCAAAAATATAATGAAGTTTCTCAAAAATCACTTGGTTGAAATTTTTTGTACTTATTTTTATGTGTTTATCGTTTGATAAAGAGTAATAGTATCTTGCATTGCTATCTCTCACTTTTATTTTCTAAAAGTTTTTTTACTTCACGGTCGAAATCAGATTCAAATAGTTTGTCTTGAATAGGTCTGTATTTTTCAAATTCGCTTTCTGCAAATTGCTTGGCGACTTCGGCAGTAACTTTTCCCGCATTTTCCAAAATATCTGCATCATAAAATTTTAAAAAAGCATTAAGTTTTTCAGCCCAATCTTTCATATTCATTGGAATACCTTTTTCTGCCTGACTTTCAGCATAATCAAGATACATTGTTACAATTCTGTTTAGAAACTTAATTTCTTTTTCATTTAAGTAATTTTTTGCAATACTAACATCAGATTTAATTATTTTTCCATCAGGGGCGTGTTTCCAAGTTGTGAGACCCATATTTTCCTTAGTATGATTTGCTCTTTTTACAATTAACTCCGCCGCAGTATTCCCATGAGTTGCAAAGTGCATCTTATTTTGAACTAAAGCAAAAAACTCTTTAGTTGTTTGTGAATTCAAATCATAATCTATTGCTGTAGCATATATGTCAGTTATTTGCTGATAAAAATTTCTCTCACTTTCACGTATATCCCTTATCTGAAGAATAAGGTCTCTAAAATATTCTTTGCTCAAATATGCACCGTTTTTTAGTCTGATGTCGTCTAATACATATCCACGCAAAGCGAAGTCCTTCAGTACCTGATTTGCCCACCTACGAAAATTTGTTGCTTCTGTTGAATTCACACGAAATCCTACGGAAATAATAGCTTCAAGATTATAATGTTCAATATCTCTTGTAACTTCTCTTTTGCCTTCCTTTTGAACTATTCGAAATTTTCGAATAGTTGCTTCTTCAAGAAGTTCAAAGGTTTGATATACTTCTTTAAGGTGGTAATTAATTGTATTTACTTCTACTCCAAATAGTTTTGCTATGAGTTTTTGTGTAAGCCAGATATTTTCATTTTCGAAACGCACTTCTATTGTATCTTTACCACTTTGTGTTGAAAAAATCAGAAATTCTGCTGTGCTGTTTCGTATTGCTAATTTATTATCTTTTTTCTTAGACATTTTACCTCACTTTATTGTATGTGTTTGCTTGTTTCTAATTTTACTTTTTGATTGGTTCTTGTTGTATTGACTATATTTGATAGAATTTTTACTATTTCATAACATTTTTCATACTCCTTCCCAAGTTTAACTTGGGAAGGAAAGGTATTCATTAAACCACTTCAAATCGGTTTTCGGTTTATAGTTTTCCGCTGTCGGCAGTCAGCAGTCAGCTATCGGCTTTCAGTAATTTATCACTAATCATTAGTCATTAGTCATTAGTCATTGGTAGAAGAAAAAAACTAATGACTAATGACAAATAACAAATGACTTAATTACCATAAACCAATAGCCGACAGCTGAAAGCTGATAGCCGACAGCAACCTACACCTCAATCCAAATTGGACTGCTTGGTGTAGCGTATTGCGTCAAGTTTTTAGTATTGACGCGGAAATAATTTCTCTTTCCACTTTCTGCGCTTATTACAAAATAAGCTTCAGATGTCTTACCCTGAAGGGAATAATCCCCTGCGGGCTGTCCGTTTTCTACTACTGAACGGTAAACCGAATATTCTGTTGCTGTAGGAACGGCTGTCCATGTTAAATTGTATTTACCCGGCTCAATTTCGGTATCGCTAATTTGCAAATTGGAAGCCGGAGGAAGCACGGCATAATACCATTGCTCAAGGTCTTCGGTTGCGGGACCGAAGCCATTCATATTGCGAGCTCTAACGCGGTAAAATCCCTGCCCGTCACTTGGAACATAATGGAAACTCGTATCGTTTCCAGAATAAATCTCCGTATAGCTCTCTCCTTCTTTCTTTTCCAACTGGTAACTTGTGGCATGGCTCACCAGGTCCCACCAGAAAGTTTTGCCGATAAAATCGTAGAAAAAGTTGGCAGGGACAGATAAGCCACCAGCTTCTTTTTGATAGATGATGTAATCGTTGTATTTTGCAGGGTTGCTGTTGGCATAGAGTTTTTTTCCGATTTCGGCAAGAGATGTAACTTCTCTGTAAAGCATATTTCCAAGCTCGACCCGTTCCTGTGCTTTATCATCTCTTTCCACCATTGCATTGAACTGTTCATTTTTTGCAGTTTCAGTGGCATCGCACAAATTCTTAAAATCGTCAAGCATTGCTTGGGTCAAGCCGGTATCGGCAAGAGCGGACAAAAAATGTGTAATGGAAAGATGCATACTTCTCGCAAGCCGTAAAACAGTGTCCTCGGGCTGATTGTGTATTCCAAATATATTTAGCATTTTATACTGCTTGGAATCTGCGCCCCACTTCTTTTCAACACGCCAAGCCATTTGAGCCATTGCATCTTTCAACTCTTTGAACTTGATGTTTTTGTTCTCAGTTGCAATTGTTTGCAAGCCAGCAAGATATTCATCAGAAGGAAACATCTCAAAATCATCGCCTTTTGCTCTTAACGCTGTGATTTTTGTTTCAGTTAAACCATAGCTTGTTAAATCTAACAAGTCACGCGTTGCTATTGAGCAAAAATTCGAGACAAATGTGCTTAACTCACCGTCAGTTAAGGTATAAAGTCTTTTAACTTCTTTGTTCGGCATAATTTTTATCTCCGATAGAAAGTGAAAAAAATGATTATTTAATTTATCTAAAACACTTTTTATTTATTCTATATAAAAAACGATGTTTTCTAACAACTACGAAGCATTGAAAACTCTCCCAGAAGACCTAAAAGCTTTCCCAGATGACTTAAAACTCTTCCAGATGACCTGAGAGCTCTCCCAGATGACCTAAAAACTCTTCCAGATGACCTGAGAGCTCTCCCAGATGACCTAAAAGTTCTCCCAGATGACCTGAAAGCTCTCCCAGATGACAGAGAACTCTCCCAGATGACCTGAAAGCTCTCCCAGATGACTTAAAAACTCTTCCAGAAGCTCTAAAATCGCTGTTTTCAACAAAAAAACTACTTGAAACACACTATTACAGCAACTCGTAAAGGGTATAAGCCCTTTATTTTATATATAATTAAACTAATAATATCAAAATCCGATGAAAAATTAAGAAATTTTACAATACAATGCAAGAGAAATTTTTTATTTGGAAATATTTTTGTCTTTGAACTGTGATTTTTGTGATTTGTTTGATGAAGATGATTAAGAAAGGAACCCCTCTCAAGTCATACTATCAACAAGTTGATAGCATGACTTTCCTTTTGTCATACCATCAACAAGTTGATAGCATGACTTTCCTTTTGTCATACCATCAACAAGTTGATAGCATGACTTTTCGCTTTTGTCATGCTATCAGCTTGCTGATAGTATGACTGACTGAAAAAAATTACTTCTTCAAAAACTTGCCGCTTAAGCTTTTCAAACCATCGCTAATGTTTACGTAATAAATTCCCGGCAGAAGAAATGAGATGTCTAATTTCAGTTCTGGGCTTTTACTGAGATTTATTTGCTGCTGAATTACTTTAGTTCCAAGCAGGTTTGTTACCGTTAGATTTGCTTCTTCAAAGGGAACGTTTGCTTGCAAATAAAGTACTTCAGATGCGGGATTTGGGAAAATTGATATGTTATGGTCGCTGTAGTAACGGTTTACGATTTGGATTAAATCAACATTTTCAATTCCATCATTTCCTTTGAATGAACCAGCGGGTTTTTCCTCAATCGGTAGTCCTTCAATCCAAAGTTCTTCTGTGTAGTGCATATCTTCATCATTTTTCACAAATAGCAAACGAAATTCATTGCCCAGACCATTGATTAAATTATACTTTGCTTTTGCACCTTTGTTTTCTTTCAAACCGTTGGGTAAATTTAATCTTAAAGTCCGCTCTGTTTCTTTGTTTTGAATATAAACTTTGCTGTTTGCGTTATTACTGCCTTTTAGCTTCAGTGCTAATTCTTTGGGATTTTCTATGGAAAACCAGCTTGAAGCAATGGTATCGCTTGAAGTTTCAACTAAAGCAAAATAACCTTCATCAGTTTTTATGTGTTCAAAAGGAAGTTTTAAGCTAAACCGCTGCTCGTCTAATTCCGGGGCGCCAAATAGAAAAGATTTTTTGCTTGAATCTGCCGTTTCAAAACCGATATACCAGTCTGCAAGCATCTCATCGCTTCGACCTTTGTAGAAGTATTTGGCAGAAGAAAGAATGTGATTAGTACCGCTGATAGTTTTTTGATATACTCTCCGGTTATTCCACATTCCAGATAAAGGTTGTTTATTCTTTGATAAATGAGGGAATGTGCCTGTATCAACACGCTTAACCCATAATGAATTTACATCTGTTGAATCGGACTCGCTTGAAGATACATAAGAATGATGTTCGTAACTAAAATGGCCAATTTCTAAATTTTGTAAATCGTTATAATACTTGAAGTTTAACGATGTAAAATAAACGCTTGAAGATGCAGTCGATGTGAAATATTGTGCTATATTGGGCAAACCTATACATTTAATATATGATTTTACGTATTGAGTCCAGAAAACTTCCCAATCAATTGGCTCATCATCTTCATCTTGGTTGCAAATTGCCACATTCATCAAATAATTATTGCGAGGTATTCTGTCATTATTATATACTTCCCAATAAACTAAGTCCCATCTTCTCTTAAAAAGAGCAGGGGCTGAATGCTTAAAATAAAAACCTAAACCTCTGTTTATCACTGGATATCTATATTCTGAACCTGAATTAGTTAAACCAATTACAGCTATATCATTATTTATTCCGAAAGTAGTTGAATCATCTTTGAATATTGGACTTAAATATCTGAAAATATTATTGCTTGATGTATCTCTTAATCTTGTGTATAAAATCCTGCTGTTACTTGGTGCTGTTGGTGAAGGAGTTTCTTGCCAAACCAAAGCACAGTTGTCCTCTAAGCTGTCTAAATGTGAATAGACATTTAAAGAAGGATGCTTTGCTGTTGCATTTATATCATATTTAAAATTTATTGTGTTATTTACCAGAAATGATGTTTGATTGGGAGCTTTCCAAGCTGCCACTATTCCAGCTGCTTCATCTGACCATGCATAATAATTGCCATTTCCAGATGCATTCACAGTTGGATTGCCCCACTCAGCCCTGTTGCTACCACTATAATCTGCTAATTTGTTACCACTTTTATCCAATACAATGCTATCGTTTACTGATAGTATTGTTTCTACTATCATTCCACTTGCAGAACTCTTAAAACAGGAATAGACAATGTATGCTTTTAAAGTGTCTATATCCTTTCTAACAACGATTGATGGATAATCGCAGGAAATATAAGGATTTTGAATATCATTAATACTATCTGACACTAAAACAGCCGATTCCCAAACTATGTTTTCTTCCATACAGTCTTTGCTTACGATTTTGCTTCTGCGGTAATAAACGGCATTTCCTGTATAACCTGGAAAAGCTGTTGCTCTATGGTAAACAAGGTGATAGCGAATTGAATCGCTTTCTGTGCCGTCTGGTCTAATGACTGGGTACGAAACGAGTTTTGATTGGTTACTGTAACTTAAGTCTCCAATGACATTATAATCTGGATGAAGCACCTGCACTTTAAAAATTTTACCTTCGCCCGGAAGCATATTAAACGTGATTTGCCTGTCCTGCCCAATTACAGTATCAATTTTATTCCAATATGCCAACTTTCTGCCATAGCTCCATGTAGAATCAAAAGTTGAATCCGCACCGAGTTCAGTTATCCGCAAAAGCGCGTATTCATCTGGATTATTTGGATTAATATAGTTAAAAGGAAGCGTAATCTCTCTTGAACCACTCCTTTTAATGTAATAATTTCTATAAATTTCGTAATCGTCTGGATTCTTTGCTGCATCGCAACTGTCGTCATATTCTGCAGTGGAGTAAAATGGAAAAATAGTTAATATAGGTTCTTCATAAATAGGATCTGTCCATTCTTTATAGCGAACGACCGGGTCGGTTCTCCTATTTTGTAATCCTATGTAAAATAAATTATTTAGAGAATCTTCTACATTTCTTAGTAAAGTAAAATCTACAAATGTAGAATCCCAAGACTCGTAGTTAGGAGCACTTACATATCCTAATTCTGTATGTCTATATTTATACCTTCCAACTGGCCTCGAATGAAACAGTGTCGTATTTAATCTGTTTCTTGCATTATCCCAAGCAAGGTACTTGTTGAAAACATTGTCTGGGTAGTCGGGGTGGTGATTTTGCAGCGTTAAATACCCTTTGCCATACCAAGCTACTAATCTAAGTTTCATCAGTTCGTCTTCGCAGTTTGTAACCCACTGATTGATTCTTGAAACAGTTAGGCGTGATGATTTTAGTCCTAAATAGATGTGGTTGGTATCTATGCCCATTTTCTCAAAATCAAAGGCAGCGCTGTTAAAAGATGTATCAAGTCCATTCGCATCTGGAAAACAAAGGTAATCACCTCCAAGCAAATCTGATTTGAGCAAATCCTCGCCTTGTAAATCACCATATAGCTCTTCGTAATTATTTGAATTGGGCTGGAGACCCATAAAACCGCCTTTAGTAGTAAATGTATTTTCTGTACCTTTTTTCCAGTATAAAAGACCTTTTGCTCCCATCAAGATTGGATGTGTTACCATCAACCTTACTTCTTCGCCTGTCATTGGCCTCCTTTTTCCTTTTTTTAAAACAAATGAATTTATTTCCGGATTGTGAAATTCTATTCCATCTATATGCACCCAAAGGTTTGCCCACCAGGGCTTAGACGAATAGTAAAGCGAGCTATATACGTAATAATTGCGATACAAATACTTTTCTATTTGAAATTGTGTTGAAGTTGCAGATATATAACCAGCATCTTTACCATATTCATATTCGAATATTTTTGGGTCTGTTATTGGAAAAGAAGCTCCAGCTTTATCAAGTCTAATTTCGTATTCTGAAAGCAATGGGTTTAAAATTAAAGAATCATTTGTTCTAACTTCACCTTCATAGCCCCAGCGATAATAAAATGTTTCGATATTATCTTTTCTTGCTCTGCGGATAAATGGGACCGCGGTTTTTGTAATAAAATCGCAGTTGGCTCCGTTCCAATACTGTTTGAAGCCAGTGGAATGAAGAAAATGGGCGGGACTGTTGCCTCGGCTGGTGAAACATTCTAAGGCGGCTAAAGTATCAACAAGCATATTTAAATAGCGGTTTGCAGCCCATTGAGAAGGTAAAAGTTCGTCATCACCATAAAATCGAAATAATTTTGGTTTGTTTACGTTATTGTTTATATCGTCTAATAAAAGGTCAACGGCTGCACTAACAGCAGAATCGTATCCACCTCTAAAAACCTTTTGTGCTCTCGGTGTTTCTAAGCGAATCCAATCTATTGAAACATCTAAATTGCCATAATAATAAACTTCTACATCAATAGAAGTTATGTATTCTTTGACATTGTAGTTGTTTTGCCACCAATCGTATTTAAACCTTGGATTATTTTTATAACCACCAATTAATTGAATAGTATCACCGTCAAAATTAGCTAAAGCAGATAAAGTAATATTACTTGTATCACCAGCATTATCAATCTTTAACATATTACCTTTAATAATAAATTCAGTGGGCTGTTCGGTTGATTCTAATAATCTTCGATATTTTCCTCTAAATTGATTGTTAATTGAACTAAAAATTGAAGCAGTATCTGAAAGACTTTCCCTAGCTATAGAATCAAATTTTACATAGTCATAAGTAGCTGGCAATAAAGTATCTGGTTCAGCAGTTGTATCTACTTTTGTTAATGCATAACGAAGCTTAATTCCAATAATATTATCATTTAAATGATTATTAATATATTGAATGCTATCAGCATGTATGTTTATTGAAACATATAACTGTTTTCCATTAAATATGTGAAATGTGTCTTTATCTGCTTGTGAATTAATATTTTTATAATTAGTACATTTAGATCTATCTGTACTATCATAATAATCTAACCAAGTAAAACAATCATTTTGCCAGATATTATATAATACTTTTGCAGAATCAGGGTTATAATTTGTAGTTAATAATTTGAAATTTCCATTTCTACTTGTATCTGTAACTCCAATAGAGTTTTTGTCTCTAAAGCCAAACACCGCTCCTGTTTTATTCCAATTTGCAGGTGTAAAAGATTGAGTTTCATCCACAGTTAAAGCTGGCTCTAAATATAAACTATGTGCATTGAAAGCACAGTCGCGGCCTCTTGCTCCAACTATATAAGAATTCCATCTGCCCGGAGGTTCAATAACTAACATATTTTTTGCACAAGCATTTTCAACACTTAATTTACTATTTGAAAATCCGTGATAAGAATTTATGTTCATCACACTATCCAATCTTGCACCAGGTGAACCCCAGTTCCAACCAATCATGAATCCGTGATAATTCCTATTTAATGCATCAGTTGTGTCTATCCTTTGTAAATGTGGAGGGTCAATAACATTTTGGCTAAAAATATTTATATTGCTTAATAATAAAAATATTAATATTATTTTAATATTACTTTTCATTTTATTTTCCCTATTAATTATTTATTATTAAATTATATAATAAACTTTCTTGTTCATTTTTTACAATAATATAATAATTTCCATTTGCTATATCAGCCATATTCAATAATAATTCTTGTTTGCCTTCTTCTAAAATTTCATTAAATAATGTTTTAATAATCTTACCTTCTAAATCTATTAAAGATATTATTGTTTTACTTGTAATTTTTTGTTCAAATTCAATAATAGCATTTCCATTTGTGGGATTTGGATAAATTGTTTTAATTATATTTACTTTATCTTTTATATCTGTCATTTCGTTTTTAAAGTTCCATAAGAAAAAATATTTGCCAGTAGAAGAAACGATATATTTTCCATTATTACTAACATCAATGCAACCAACACTACCTCTTGGATAATCGTAAGCAATTTTTCCAGTTTCAATAGACCATACTAATAGGGCGTTTGTACCTGGTCCATTTGAAGTAACCAAATATTTATCGTCAGGTGAAAATTCCATTCCTGTTAAGCTTGGTCCATTAATTTGAAGTGTTTGAACTAATTCTTTGCTATCTGTCTTATAAATCTCAACGCCATTGTATTTATCCATACATTTAAAAGCAATGTATTTATTTGTATTTGATAATCTGTAATAAGCCATACCATTAAATGTTCCTAAACTATCAATAGTATTGAAATCATATATGTTATGTCGAAATGTAGAATATGGACCATTAGGATTATTAGGATTATAAAATGTCCTTGATTCAGATGTAATTATTTTTGAATTGTCGTTTGTAATAGTAATTTGCTCAATTTGGAAATTCGTTTGGTACTCTTCTGCTTTATATGTTTTTGTTTTTAGAATTTTTCGTGTATTCAAAGACCAGATTCTATACCCGCTGGCTACTACAGCGACTAAATACTTTTCGTCTTTTGAAATATCAATGTCAGCAATGGTTTCTCCATCAAATTCTAAAGTGTCAATTGCTTTAAATTCTTTTGTTTCAAATACAATAAGCCGGTCTCGACTTGGTGCTAACTGAATAAAATTTTTGTCTTGATTAAAAAAATGTACCTCACCATTAAAGGGTAACCTTGCAATTTGTTCGCCTGTTAAAGTTTTATACACATAAGCAATGGAGTAGCCGTGGGCTACTATCATTGAATCTGTGTTTGACATCTTTACCTGATAAAAACCACTGAGCTGATCTGTCTTCTTCACCCAGACAGTATCCTCAAAGTAGTCCTGCACTGCTTTGCAGGTGTGGCTTTGCAAAAATGCTGAAATTATCATCGTCAAACTAAGAACAAAAAACTTTTTCATCTCAAACTCCTATTTTAAATATTTTTACTTATAAAAGAAATTTCCTTTTTTTCCTTTTATTAGTAAAAACTTTAATTTTCAAAGAACTTTTTTTACTAATTTATTTCTTTTTTAAATTAGCAATTATTTCTATATATAATAACACATTTTTTTTAATTTTGTCTCAAAAATAATTAAATTTATTTAAATTATTTTTCCTAATTCCTGATTCCCATTTCCAGTTACCACATTAAATCCAAACACCGCACCAGTCTTATTCCAATTTGCAGGTGTAAAATTTTGAGTTGTATCTACTGTTAAAGCAGGTTCCAAATACAAACTATGTGCATTAAAAACAAAATTTTTAGCTCTTCCTCCGATTAAAGTATAGCTTGGATTATCAGGTCTTGTCATTAAATGAGTATCTTCCAAATAATCATCACTATCGAAAATAAACCCATGATATGTATTAATGTACATAGCACTGTCCAACATAGCACCCGGAGAGCCCCAATTCCACGCTCTAATAAAATGGTTTATTGACCTATCTACTAATGTTGTTGTTTCGAATTGCACAAGTTTAGGAGGGTCAATTAAATCTTGCGACATAAGGTAGATATTTGAAATAATTAGAAGAGCAGCAATTTTTATAACCAAGGTTCTCATTATTTTTCTCCAATTAATGATTGATAATTAATTGAAAAACAATTTTTTTCTGTTCGCTTTGAACTATAACAAAATATGATCCGCTTGTTATGTCAGTAGTATTAATTGTAACTTTATTACTCCCAATTTCAAGAAATCCATTAAAAATAGATTTTAGTAATTCACCTTTTAAATTAACTAACTCAATTTTTGTTTTTCCAGTTGAATTTAAGTTAAAATCTATTGTAACATTTCCAGTTGCTGGGTTTGGGTATATTATCTTATATGGTTCTACTTCTTCACTTTTTTCAATTGAAGTTTCAGTTTTAAAATTTAATAAAAACAAATATGGACCTGTTGAAGCTATAATATATTTTCCGCTTTTACTTATTCCAATATTGGAATAAGTACCTTTAGGGTAGTTATATACAACACTTCCAGTTTGAATGTTCCAGACTAATAGGCAATTATCATCAGGCCCACTTGATGTAACTAAATAATTATCATCAGGAGAAAACTCCAAACCTGTCAAATTATATCCATTTATTGCAAGTTTTTGAACAATTTCTTTTTTTAAAAAATCATATATCACAACACCTGAATCAGTATCGCTTACAATATAAGCTATATATTTACACGTATTTGATAATTTAAAACCTCTTGAATTTGGATAACTATCTATACTGTCTAAACTATTAAAGTCCCAAACAGTGAAATTTCCTATAGTTATTGGATTCCCTGGGTCGTTGGGATTTTTATAAATTTTTCCAAATTGAGCTATTATTTTTTCATTTCCACAAACAAACCTTATGTTGTCAACTCCAACATCAATCATATTTGTTTCGTCTGGAAATATTTTTGTTTTCAATATCTTTTTACTGGAAACATCCCATACTCTAAACCCCTTCGGAATTGGTGCTATTAAGTATTTTCCATCTTTTGAAATATCAATTATTGGATATTCATTAATTATTGTTCCATCAGATTCAAGTGAATCAATTACTTTATAGGTCTTACTATCAAATATTTCAAAACAAGTTCTTTCTTCATTTAGTCTAATAAAATTCTTATCATCATTATAAAATAATATTTCCTCGTCTCCACTAATTCTAATAATTTCTTTTCCAGTTTTTGCTTCGTAGAAAATATCGACACCGAAGCCATGACAAACGATTAAAGAATCATTGTTTGAAAATTTCACCATATACAGGTCGAAAATATTTGGAATTTTCCTTACCCATACTGTATCCTCGTAATAATTTTGCTGTCCGCATTGGCAGGTAAAGTTTGCGATTAACATTATAATTGCTGATAATACCATTAAAATTAAATTCTTTTTCATTGCATTCTCTCCATTTATTTTTCTAAATAAATTTTCTTTTTTGAATAATTTAACTTATAAAAATATTTATTCTATACCAAATATTTTTATTAATTAAATTTCCATTCTCATTTGTGTCAATTATTCCTGTTGAGTTTTTGTATTGAAACCCAAAAACAGCTCCACTTTTATTCCAAGAAGTCGGCGTAAACTCCTGTGTTGTATTAATTTCTAATGTTGGCTCTAAATACAAACAATGTGCATTAAATACAAAATCTTTAGCTCTACCGCCTATTAATCTAGCATAACAACTATCTGGTCTTGTCATCAAATGAGTATCTTCCAGATAATCATCACTATCGAAAATAAATCCATGGTAAGTATTAATGAACATAGCACTGTCCAACATAGCACCAGGACCACCCCAATTCCATGCTCTGATAAAATGATTTATTGACCTATCTACTAATGTTGTAGTTTCGAATTGTATTAGTTTAGGAGGGTCTATAATATCTTGAGATAAAATGTTACTATAACCAAGAATTATACATATAACAACAAATAAATATATTTCCTTATTCATAACATTCTCCTAATGTAAAACTACTAATTGAAAAACATACTGTTCGATTTCATTTTTAACAACTATATAATAGTAACCTGCTGCAATATCACTAGTATTTATTTCTATTTTTTGATTTCCTGCTTCAAGAAAATGATTAAAAATATTTTTTATTATTTCTCCATTTGTATTAGTTAAATCTATTTTAACATTTTCTGTAGATTTTAATTCAAATTCTATTGTTACAATATTATTTGTAGGGTTTGGATAAATAATTTTAGCAATTTTATTAGTTTCTTCTTTAATTCCGGTTATTCCATTTTTAAAATTCCACATGAAAAAATAACGCCCTGTTGTCGAAGCAATAAAATTACCGTTATTGCTTATTGCAATATTGGAAAAACTACCGTAAGGGTATGTATATACTATGCTGTCTTTAGTTATTTCCCAAACTAACATACAATTGGCATCAGGTCCGCTTGAAGTTACAATATACTTATCGTCGGGTGAAAACTCAATACCCGTCAAAGTATAGCCATTTATTGCTAGTTTTTGAACAATTTCTTTTTTTAAGAAATCATATATCACAACCCCTGAATCAGTATCACTCACACTATAAACTATATATTTACAAGTATTTGATAATTTAAAACCTCTTGAATTTGAATAGCTATCTATACTATCTAAACTATTAAAGTCCCAAACAATAAAGCTTCCTATCGTTATAGGATTCTCTGGGTCGTCTGGATTATTATATATTTTTCCAAATTGTGCAATTATTTTTTCATTTCCACAAACAAACCTTATGTTATCAACTCCAACATCTAATAAATTTGGTTCATCAGGAAATATTTTTGTTTTCAATATCTTTTTACTGGAGACATCCCATATTCTAAACCCCTTCGGGATTGGTGCTATTAAGTATTTTCCATCTTTTGAAATATCAATAATTGGATATTCATTGATTATTGTGCCATCTGATTCAAGAGAATCAATTACTTTATAGGTCTTACTATCAAAAATTTCAAATACTTGTCTTTCTTCATTTAGTCTAATAAAATTTTTATCTCCATTAATGAAGAAAATTTCTTTACTTCCACTAATACGCTTAATTTCTTCACCATTTGAAGTTTTGAAAAAAATTGTAACACCTGTACTACTTCCAACAATTATTGAATCATTAGTACTAAATTTTATATAGAAAAAACCATCGGCAAGATCTGTCTTTTTTGTCCAGATCGTATCCTCAAAAAATTCAGTTTTTCCAGCTTTGCAAGTAAAGTTTGCTATCAACATTATAATTGCTGATAATACCATTAAAATTAAATTCTTTTTCATTGCATTCTCTCCATTTATTTTTCTAAATAAATTTTCTTTTTTGAATAATTTAACTTATAAAAATATTTATTCTATACCAAATATTTTTATTAATTAAATTTCCATTCTCATTTGTGTCAATTATTCCTGTTGAGTTTTTGTATTGAAACCCAAAAACAGCTCCACTTTTATTCCAAGAAGTCGGCGTAAACTCCTGTGTTGTATTAATTTCTAATGTTGGCTCTAAATACAAACAATGTGCATTAAATACAAAATCTTTAGCTCTACCACCTATTAATCTAGCATAACAACTATCTGGCCTTGTCATTAAATGAGTATCTTCCAGATAATCATCACTATCGAAGATAAATCCATGGTAAGTGTTAATAAACATAGCACTGTCCAACATAGCACCAGGACCACCCCAGTTCCAAGCTCTAATAAAATGATTTATTGACCT
>CAZCLJ010000044.1:0-2114 GCA_964499465.1 uncultured Hyphomicrobiales bacterium | reverse complement strand
ACATAGCACCAGGACCACCCCAGTTCCAAGCTCTAATAAAATGATTTATTGACCTATCTACTAATGTTGTAGTTTCGAATTGTATTAGTTTAGGAGGATCAATAATATCTTGAGATAAAATGTTACTATAACCAAGAATTATATATATAACAACAAATAAACAAATTTTCTTATTCATAATATTCTCCTAATGAACAACTATTAATTGAAATAGAAACTGCTCTTTTTCATTTTTCACAACAATGTAATAATTCCCGCTCGGTATATCGCTTGTATTTATTTCTATTTTTTGATAACCTGTTTCAAGAAATGTATTTAAAAAAGTTTTTATTATTTCTCCATTTGTATTAATTAATTCTAATTTAGTATTACCTGAAATTATTTGTACAAACTCAATAATTGCAATGTTATTAGAGGGATTAGGGTAAATTACTTTTAAAACTTCACCTTTTTCTGGAACAAATGTTCCTCCATATTTTGCTGGATATAGCAATAAATATTCTCCAATGCATGTTATTATTAGTTTTCCATCTTTCGAAATATCTAAATTTTGATAACCACCATCTTTATAATCATAAATACCAATTCCTTTATTAATATCCCATATACGCATTAAGGCGACATAGCCATTTGAAGTTAAAACATATTTATCATCTGGCGAAAATTCAATGCCAGTGATACTTTTGCCGTCAATTGGTAGTTTTTGAATTAACTCACCAGTTTTAAAGTTTATTAATTCGACACCATAATTAGCATCCCTTGTACTTTTTGCTAAAATTTCACAATTATTTGATATTCTACAAATGCCTGTTCCTTCTATTGAATTTATACTGTCTAAATCTGAATAGTTATAAATATTGTAACTTATTTTTAAAATATCTTCATAAGGAGGGTAAATATTATAATATATTTTATAAAAAGAAGCTAAAAATGTTTTGTTATCACATAAATTTTGTACTGTGCATTCAATACTTCTCAAATATTCTTCTTCTGGAAAATTAATTGTTTTTAAAATTTTATGTGTTTTAAGGTCCCAGGCACAAAATCCGTCTTTAAGTACTCCGATTACATATTTCTCATCTTTAGAAACTAAAATTGAAATTATTGAATCAGTTTTGTATTCTAAAGTATCAATTGCTTTAAAATTACTTGTTTGATAAATTTCTAAGCGGTCATTGCTTGGTGAAATTTGCACAAAATTTTCATCATTATTAAAAAATTGAATAGGTGCATAAGAAATAATTCTTTTAATTTCATTTCCATTTTTAGTTTCAAAAAATATATTTGTTCCGTATCCATGGGCAACAATTAACGAATCATTCTTTGAAAACCTAACATCATCAAAACTACCAAAGTTCGGTACTTTCTTCACCCATATCGTGTCCTCAAAATAATTTTGAGTTGCTTTGCAGGAAGAACTTTGCAAAACCAGCAGCAAAAGCGCCGCTGCTATTAAAAACATTTTGTTTAACATAACAAACCTCCTTAAAGATTTAAAAAATTAGTTTATTTCAGGGGACTTTTCCCTGTTTCAAAGATTTTCAAATGCAATGCTCTTTTTTTTTATGGCTTTTCTATGTCCATTATTTTTATATATTTATTCTGATTCTCTTGAGACATTGCAAACCTAATTATTTTTAAAGAGAAATGCAAATATATTTTTCTTTTTTAAAGCAGATGGGCTTCACGCTTTGAAAGTGGAGTCCATCTTTTGCTTGACACAGCCCTGCTACTCTCAAAAGGTGAATGCGTAAGGTAAGTTATTCTTTATTTTGCAAATGTAAAATCAAGCAAGTGCAAACTCTTTAGAAGGAGCTGGCTGTCCGCGAAGCAAACCTTCAGCACTTAAATCTTCATCTATATCAGGCCAGTGAATTCCATAACCACCGCCGCATATTTGCCAGTTCTTTCGTTGAACTGTTGTTGCATTGAATAGACTTGGATAAAAAATAAGTGGAACAGAAATAATTCTGCCATCCATTAAACTAACAACAATCATTTCGTTTTTAAAATTAACTGCTTTTATTCGCATATCTGAATTATATGTAAAAAACATATCTCTAGTGTAGTAATTCGTTAAAAGACTTATTATATTGTGTCATTTCGAAACGAAG
>CAZCLJ010000043.1:0-23227 GCA_964499465.1 uncultured Hyphomicrobiales bacterium | reverse complement strand
CTAAAAATTAAATCTAAACATATTTTTACTGCAAATCGAATTTTTTCCACAGAACACACAGATTGAAATTTCAGTGTAAATCAGTGCCTTATTCAGTGTTTTCAGTTGACAAATCTTAAAATCCACTGATAACACAGAAAAATTGAATTACGATTATTTACTAATTGCAGAACTCCTGACCCCTCGTAGTTTGGTATTTCGCATATTTTATAATAAAAAGATAAATTTTAAATATGTACTTTCATTAAGTAATTAGTCATTAGTAGTTATATACTAATGACCAATAACTAAAAAAATATTAATTGCTTGTGTAATATCTCTTTGAAAACCAGACTATAATATCTTGTCATTCTGAGGCGAATATAAACGAAGACGTTTACTTTTGAACAAATGAACTAATTAAGAAGAAAGTCATACTATCAACAAGTTGATAGCATGACAAGAATGTTTTCCTTACTTTAAAGATTAGATATTCCATATCTACAAGATATGGAATATCTAAATGCGTTAATATTTGTTAAACATATAGTTACGTTTTAAAAAAGTCGATATGGTTCATTCTGAACGAAGTGAAGAATCTCAAGTTCTGTGGTATTAATGACTTGTGAGATTCCTCACTTCGTTTCGGAATGACACAAGATAGTAAGTCTTTTAACGAAATACTACACTAGTGTAACAATTCTTTGAAAAGCTGGTAATAATTTCTTGTCATTTCGAAACGAAGTGAAGAATCTCAAGTTCTGTGGTATTAATGACTTGTGAGATTCCTCACTTCGTTACCAATGACATCGCTACTTTTACTCTGCAAAACTTCTTGAACCAGATGTCCTACATCTTGCAGATGTAGGACATCTTTATCTTATGTCATCTCCATTTCAATAAAGCACTTACTTCATTTTGGGGTTCGGAATGACACAAGATAGTAAGTCTTTTAACGAAATACTACACTAGCTGCGAATTTGTTCTTTACGAGGCAAATCATCTAACTCCTTTATTCTCGCTATAGAATCAGAAGTTTTAAGATAAGAAAAATAGAATAATCTGATTAATCATTTCAATAAGTGGTTCAGATAAGAGAGAATATTACTTCGTCAACAAATTTATGTATAGTATTGCTGGATAAGAAAATATTAAATGGATTAGAATAATAATCTTATTTTTTCAACATTTGTTGATGCAAAAGAAACTACTTTATTCTTAAATTTCTTCTGTTGTTCTAATGCTTCATTTAAAATTTTCTTCATATCGAATTTAGCTTCAATTAAAATATTTTCTCTATTTTTTCTGACTTTTTCAATTATTATATCTTTATTCATATTAATACTCCATTAATTGTTCTGGTGTACAAAAAAAAGGTGTTTTCATACCAATTTTATTGTTTAAATTTTGAATTAACCTGTTTATATTTGAATTAGCAATATGCTTACAATTCCAAGATAATAAAAAGTCAATGTTATGAATACACGCAACTGCCAAATGGTAAGCATCAAGTTTTGCTTTTTGAGGAATAAAGAGATTATTAAAATAGTATTCTGCTAATAACTCAACTTCAGGCAATATTTCTAACATTTCAATATTTTCAATAACTTGTAATCTTTTTTTAGAAGCGTTTATATCTCCTCTTTTTATTTCATTCACTACAAAAACAGATATATAACAATCAAAATGCTTTTTAGCTTTATACCACCAGTCATAAGTTATTTTCTGATGACCAGCTATTATTAAATTACTGCTTGGTCTTGCAGTTAAATAACTTATAATACTTGTTTCAATGTAAATCTTCTGTTTTTCCATATTATATTTAGTTAGAACATTACAAAAAATTTATTTTATTATATTCAAATAGTATTCCAATCAACTATTTTTTCACCTCAATTTTTAATTTAATTATTATTTTTATTAAAAGCAAATTTATTTTTTCCACAGAACACACAGATTGAAATTTCAATGTAAATCAGTGACTTATTCAGTGTTTTCTGTGGACAAATCTTAAAATCCACTGATAACGCAGAAAATTGGTTTATGATTATTTACAAATTGCAGAAATCATGGCTCCTCGTAGTTTGGTATTTCGCTTGCATGTCATTTCGAACCCCCTGATAAAGCAAGAACTTTATTTAAATGGAGATAACATTAATTAATAAGGACTTATGAAAATAGAAAGTCAAAATCCCCCCTACCCCCCTTTGAAAAAGGGGGGAATTACAAAGAAAATTCTTCTCCCCCCTTTGAAAAAGGGGGGTAGGGGGGATTTCTTAGTGCTGTTCTGTATTTCATTGGTTTTATAAAAAAGATGTCATTGGCAACGAAGTGAAGAATCCAGAGAGTAGTGGTAAAAATAAAGTTTTCTGGATTCTTCACTTCGTTCGGAATGGCATCTTTTCTGTATAATTTGCGCAATTGTTATTTACGAGGCAAATCTCCTAACTCCTTTATTTTCGTTATGGGGTCTGGAGTTCTGAAATGAAAGTACATATTCATCAGATAATAAATCAAGGAACTTTTGGACTTGTTTAGATAAAATGATTTTATACATCAAACTAATACTCTTTTAGCAATATATTCATTCAACTCAACAGCATTGCCATTTTCTAAATCCTTTAAAGCTCTTTTATAAGCAATCTCATCATCTAATAAAAATGTATTGACATCTGAGTTCAAATCTATCTTTTCAATTTCATAGTTTTCTTTGGGAATTGGATTGAAAAATTCCATTAATGAGTTTACATAAGGTTCATCAATTTTTAATAAAAATGCTTCCACTTTCTACTCCTTTATTAATAAAGATTAAATAATTAAGACATTTATTTAAATGTATTATTGCATTTATTTAAGCTTATTCTTTTAGTTATACTATTATTAAAAAGTTGATTGCATGACTAAAACTCTTTTCCAAGTTTAACTTGGGTAGTCTCACAGTCATCGGATTACTTATTTTATTTCAGTTGTTTAACAATGGCAGAAAATTATTCTTCATATTTCAAATCAAGCCGTCTTTTGAAGACATTGGCATTCATTATTTTCACTTTTATTCTTTTACCGAAATAAAAGATTTTTTTATGATTTTGTCCAATTAGTCTGAAATTTTTCTCATCGAAAATATAAAAGTCATCTACTAAATCTTTGATATGAAGCAAGCCCTCAGCAAATAAATCATCTAAAAGGACGAAAACACCGAAATTAGCCACACCAGAAATTGTTCCTTCAAAGATTTCTCCAGTATGCTCTTTTGCTAAAATAACCTGAGCAAGTTTAACAGAAGCTCTTTCTGCCTCCATAGAAATTCGTTCCTGCTCATTGCAATGACCGCTGTAAATATAGAGCCGCTTTTCAATAGCAGCTATTCTGCTTTTTTCAAGCGAAGCTTCAGTATATAGCTTGATTAAGCGATGAACGATTAGGTCTGGGTATCGTCTAATAGGCGAAGTGAAGTGGGTATAGTCCTTAAAACCTAATCCATAGTGTGAAATATTTTCCGGTGTGTATTCTGCTTTTGCCATCGTTCTAAGTAGCAACTGATTTACAATTGGTTTCTCCGGCTTTCCTTCAAACTGACTAACGTAGCTATTTAATTCCTTTGAATTGTTAATATTAAATTTCTTTTTCTTTCCGTAAAGCAATAGAAAATCAAGGGCTTCTTTAAGTTTTACCTGGTTTGGATAGTCGTGAACACGGTAAAGGAAAGGCAAAAGTTTTCTTTGCTTATGCTGTTTGCTTAAAACCCTTATATGTTCTGCAATTGTTTTATTTGCAGCAAGCATACATTCTTCCACAAGTTGAGTAGAAAAGTCACTTCTTTTTAAAACAGCTTTTATGGGGAATTTATCACTATTTAATTCAAATTTTACTTCAAACGAATCGAAATCTACTCCGGCTTTAGTATATCGTTTTGCTCTTAGGATTCGGGCTAATTTATGTAAGTTTAAAATTAGTTCAGCATTGTCGCCTTCCCCTGTTTCTATTATCTTCAAAACTTCAGAATAAGCGTATCTTCGTTTATTTCTTATAACGGATTCATAAATTTCGTAATTTTTCAAAACTCCGGCTAGAGTAAATTCCATATTCACTGAAAAAGCAAGCCGCACCCTGTTTGGCTTTAAAGAACAAACTTCGTTGGATAGCTTTTCGGGAAGCATCGGGATTACTCTATCTACAAGATATGTGCTATTCCCTCGTAATGCAGCTTCTTTGTCCAATGGACTGTTTTCGGGGATATAATGGCTAACATCAGCTATGTGAACTCCAAGCAAATAATTACCGTTTTCTAAAATATCAAGCGAAAGGGCGTCGTCAAAATCTTTTGAATCTTCAGGGTCAATCGTAATAATTGTTTCTTTTCTTAAATCACGTCTTTCTTTAATCAGAGAAGCAGAAACAACTGTTGGGATTTCTTTCACCTGCTCCAATACAATGTCTGAGAAATTTTTTGGAAGAGAAAATTCAGTAACGACAGCATCAAATTCTGCACTAACAGCGCCGGCTTTTCCGATGATACGAATAATTTCCGCCTGAGGACTTTTTTGTGGTTCGTTCCAGATAAGGAAGCGGGCTGCAACTTTGTCTCCAGCTTTCGCTCCGTGCAATCGTTTTTTATGTATTAAAAAGTCAATATAATGCTTTTCGTCATCTGGAGTTAAAAATATAAAACTTCCATCGAATTCAAGAGTTCCGGTTATTATATTATTTGCTCTCTTTAAAATTTTAATCACTTCACCATGCGGTTTGGTTTCTTTTTTCAAACCAAGAATTTTTACTCTGACCTCGTCTCCATCTAAAGCAGTTAGAAGATTTCTACGTTTAATAACGATTTTTCTGAAAACTTTGCTTTTTGTTTCAAGAGTTCCCCGCCCTTTATTAATGCGAATTATTCCGTCAATAATTCCACTATGCTGCTCTTCTGAAATTGAATAACGCTGTCTTTTGCTTCTTTGGACAAGACCTTTTGCACATAAATCAGTTAAAGCTGCCTTCATCAAATCATATTCTTCAGTGTTTGAAGGAATTTTCAAATTCCTTGAAATATTGCACAGCTTCCGTGCAGTTTTTGTTTGTCTTAAGTAGTTAAGAATACTTTCTTCTAAACTATTATTATTCATTGTTTTTTATTCGTTTTAATTTGAAAATCCTGAACATAAATTGGTGTAAATTCTTCAGATTTCGTAAAATTTTCATCAAGATACATCTTGTATGCTAATTTAGCAATATAACTTGGGAAAATGCCTTTACGATGCTTTACTGTATTTTCAGTTTCAGTATATTCAATTGTTTTAAAATGGTTAAGCAGCTCATCTTCTTCAAAATTGCCACAAATAAAGGTTTGCGATATGTCATCAATTTCAATTTTTTCTAACTCAGTGAAAATTATTTCTGATTTTGGCTTAGCTTCTAAATCAAAAATTTGATAATAATAAAAATTCTTATGAGATTTTGAAAGAGTTAAAATCTGATTTGTATTGCAATTTTTAGCAATATCAAGCAAGGAAAAGGCAACAGCTTCAAGAGTAGGAACGGCAATTAATTTTGGCTGGTCTTCGTAGCAAATACCTTTGGCAAGAGCAGCGCCAATACGCAAGCCGGTAAAAGAGCCGGGACCAGATGACACTGCTATACAATCTATTTCATTCATTTTCAAATCTAAATCAAGCAAGGTGCGTTCAATTAGTACAGCGAGCATTTTATCGTGTTGATTGGCTTTGAAAATATTATATTCACAAAGTAAATTATCTCCTTGAGATACTGCAATTCCACAAGTGGAAGCAGAACTTTCGATTGATATTATTACCGGGTTATTATTTTTTATCATAAATCAATTTCATTTATAAAGTTACAAATTTACAAATAAAAAAAGAAATTTGAAAGGAATTTAGGAAATCTGACTATTTGTAATTTGTTATTTCGCATATTTTATAATAAGAAGTAAATTTTAAATGAGTACTTTAATTAAGTCATTAGTTATTCGTCATTAGTCATTGGTAATTAGTTTGTAGCTACTAATGACTAATGACTAATAGAATGATATTTGCTAACTGCGAAATTATTCTTTACGAGGCAACTTTCCTAACTCCTTTATTTTCGATATGGGGTCAGGAGTTCTGAATCTGGAAAATCAAATAAAAATTGATAAAAAACCATTCTTTCAAATATGAAGTGTTTTAATTGAAGTAAAAATTGCCAACAACTAGTTGTTCATAAGATTGAAATATAAATAATTAACAATTTTAGATATTTAAATATATTTTGTAATTTTGTGAAAAAGGAGAGCTATTTATGTCTTTGCAACAAAATACAATAGATATTATTAATTCATTGCCTGCTTCAAAATTAAAAGATGCATACAACTATCTTTTATATTTAAAAGATAAAGAGGAATGGGAAGCAACTCAAGAACTTTTAACTTTTAACATTATAAAAGAAATACAAGATGGAATTGACCAAATCAATAGTGGTGATTTTGTTGAATTAACTGAAATTAGACGAAATGTATAAAATTATTTTGTCTTCTAATGCAAAAAAGTTTTATTTATCTTCTGATGATAAACTTGTTCAACATTTGAATATTGCTTTCGACAACTTGGCTAATGAACCAAATTTTGGTCCAAATATAAAGAAGTTAAAAGGTAAATTAAGTGGCTTGTTTAGATATCGTGTTGGTAATTATAGAATTGTTTATTCAATTGAAAATCAAGTAAAAATTGTATCTATTGTTTGGATTGGAAAAAGAAAAGACGCTTATAAAAATTAATTAAGGAGGATATCAAAAATTGTCATTAGTTGTAGAATGAGAAATCTAGCATTTTGAACTGTGATTTTCGTGATGAAAAGAAATCTTCTGAACCTTGATTAAAAGGATTATAGGATTACTTGATTAATAAAGAAAAGAATTACCAAGTTATCTTTAAATCAGGTAAATCATGTTTCAGACTGCCCTCCTTAATTCTGAAAATGCAAGCGAATTAGGTTTGATTAGACAATAAATTTTATGTTTTGCAATTTAATTATTTTTTTTGTATTTTGGTCGAAAATTTAACAGCCCTTAGGATAGTATCCTAAGCCCGACGCTCTCTAATGAGAGCGTCTTTTTTATTTAAACTGCCATTTGAACTGTGATTTTTCTGATTTATTCGATGAAGAAATGATAAGAAAAAACATCTGAACCTTGATTAAAAGGATTATAGGATTACTTGATTAATAAAGAAAAGAATTACCAAGTTATCTTTAAATCAGGTAAATCATGTTTCAGACTGCTAGACTTTTTCCCAAATTAAACTTGTAAAAGAAATGTAAATATACAACATTTAAAAATATTGAGTTATGTCTTTCGTTATAAAAGATTATTAATAAATATAATTAATTATGGATACTATCCTTGTTACACCAAATAATTTAGAAGATTTCGAGTTTGTTATTGATTTATTTTCTAAAATGAACATTAAAGCTAAAATTTTATCTTCTGAAGAAAAAGAAGATATTTTATTAGGTGAAATGATGAAAGAATGTGATAGAAGCAAAAAAGTAAGCAGAGAATCAATTATGCAAAAACTTGGATGCTAAAATGAAAGTAGAGTTTCTTGATAAGTTCAGCAAAGATTTAGACAGAATTGATGATGTAAAAATAAAGAAGAAACTGGTTGGCATTATTGAAGAAATTGAAAATTCTGAAAAATTATCAGATTTAAAAAAGGGAAGAAAAATTACTGGATTTAAAAATGCTTACAGAATAAAATTACCTGATTATCGGATTGGCTTTTTCTTCGAAAATGGTATAATAGAACTAGCAAGAATAATGCATCGAAAAGAAATATATAAATTCTTTCCATAAGAAAAAATGAAGATTTAGTTTTGATTTGGTAAACAAATTATCATTTCCTCAATTCTGAAATTGCAACTGAATTAGGTTTGATTACACAATAAATTTTATGTTTTTAGAAATTCTTTAATATTTTTTTGTATTTAGGTAAATATTTGATATGTTTGTAGATTGAAGAAAGTGAGAACTGAAATAAATTATCATATGATTTACGAAGAATATCATAGTGCTGCAAAACGACATAGAGAAACTTGTGGGTTTTTAATAAATAAGCTTAAAGACAAAAAGGAAGCTATAGACCCTCATCTTCAAAAAAAATTATTACAAAATATTTATTACCTAAGTGGATATATAATTGAATGTATAATTAGTTATTCTTTTTTTAGAATTATTTGTTATGATAAACAAAAGAGTGTTTATGAACTTGATAAACATAATTGTCATGGATATATATTTAATAAATACTTTAGGGAACATTCAAAAGTTGCAAATGATTTAAGAATTGAAGAAATAAGGAAAAGAGGTGGAACAATACCTTCCCAAATACCCATTTTTGGTAATAAATCTGTTGACGATACTACAAGATTGATGTACGAAAAATGGGATTCAAAAGTTAGATATACAACATCTCATTTAACATTTGATATTGATCAAAATAATGTATTTAGTTTTTTTAATTTAGCAAACGAAATATACACAAATATTCAGAAAATATGATTTTACTTTTTGATTTATTATCTAAAATTGACTCTAAACTTAATACCCTTATTAGAGACAAAAAAATTCTAAACTTTAAAATTACACTTAGGGTTAATAACCGTGCTACTGTATATATAGTCATAGAAAATGAAGATAACAATAAAATAATTGATAAATATTTAGATAAACATGCTTGCGTTGAATTTGAATATTTAAGTCCATATGAAGTAGAAACTGACCCTTATTTTAAAGAATTATTTGAATCTAATGAAAGTATATTTTTAGACTCAAGGAAAAATTTATCAAATTTATTAGAATTAAATAATAATGAAAGAATTAAAATAAATAGCAAAGTTGTTACTTTTTATAGTTACAAAGGTGGAGTTGGACGCTCAACAACATTAGCTTCATGTGCAGCATTTTTATCGAACCATTATAATAAGAGAATACTAATTTTAGATTGCGATTTGGAAGCACCTGGGTTTACTAACTTCTTTCTTGAAGAACCAAGTCAGGTTAATAATCATTTAGGTATTGTTGAATATTTTATGGATTTGGACTATTTATCAGACAAAATAGACTTTTCAAAATATATATGGGAAGTAGGAAAAGACTATAGTGGAAATGGTAGTATTTTTGTTATGCCTGCTGGAAATTTAAGTGAGGATTATATTTCAGGTAATCAAATCTTAACAACACACAAGAAGCACTATTTGGAAGGGCTTGCTCGTATTGATATATCAAGTTCTTTTAATATGTTTCAAAAATTTAGCACTCTTTTAAAACAAGCAGATGAATTATTTAGTCCAGATGTAATTTTAATTGATTCTAGAACTGGATTTAATGATATTTTTGGCGTAACAGCATTTGCTATTTCAGATCTTGTAGTAGGTTTTTTTGGTAATAATGTTCAAAATTTACCCGGACTTAATTATTTTATTGATAGGATTGTTGAATCTAAAAATGGTCTTAATGCAATATTGATTAATGCTATAATTCCAGCAAGAAGTTTTTTTACAAATTTTTCTGATTATGTAGAAAATTATATTCAAAGAGTTACTCCAAATGAGAACGATAATTTTATTGTAATAAAAACCTTTCCTATCACTCATAATCCACCTCTTGGAACAATCGGTACGAATTATGAACATAAAGAAGATTTTATTGATTTAATTAGAAATCAACGTTTTTCTGATTATAATGAAATTTTTAGTTATATAAATAGCATTATTAATGTTGATAGCAATTCACTAATTCAATCAGATAATGATGAATCAAATCATTATAAAGGTGAAAATCTAAATAACCACTATTCTTTCTATCAAGAAATTGAAGAAAAAACTAAATTTGTAAAAGAACATGATATAAATCAAGTAAATTCTGAAATTTCAAATATTGAAAAATATCTACCTGGTATTCAAAAAAACTTAAAAAAGATAATTATTCAGAACTTATTTAACAATTGGCCCAACTTATATGCTGAGCAAGTTAATATCGAACCGAGCAATGTCTTCTACAGAAGGAGTATGGAAGATATTTTTAATGATAATAAATTTATAATTTTAGGTAATAAAGGCACAGGAAAAACATTTTTATACGAAGCATTAAAACAACCTGAAGTTGTTAAAAAAATTCAAGAAAGATCACAGAAAAATGGTATTTTCGAATTTATGCACATTATTGACAAAAAGTCTAATAAGTTCTTTGATACCAATCTTTTTAATAATGATTTAGATGAAAATTTCTATCATAAATTTTGGGTTATATATATATGGAACGCAATAATGCTTGAATCCGAAAATAGATTGGGATATAAATCAAATTTAGAAGTATTACCAATAAATAATGATACAAGAACAAAATTAAGATTTGAAGAATATATTAATAACGATAAATTATTTATTAAAATTGAAGAAGATCTAAGGGAATTAGAAGATTTTTTAAAGCATACAAATAATCATATGAAATTAATAGTAATTTTTGATGGCCTTGACCATGTCGTTAAGCCTATTAATTGGCCTATAAAAATTGTTCCTTTAATTAATTATTGGCGTTACCACAACTTCACAAGAATTTCTCCTAAGTTATTTCTAAGAAGTGATTTATTTGAAAAACTCTCAAATATAACAAATATTAAAGAACTAAAAAATCAAGCAATTTCAATTGAGTGGTCTCAAGATGAATTATTTGGTTATTTTTTTAAACTAGTTTTTTCTTCAGCAAAAGAAGAATTTTTAAAATATATGATTTTAACAAAAATAATTAACTTTGAATTGATAAAACAAATTAAACAAAAATCTAATAAAGATAATCAACTACCACTTGAAGAATATTATTTAAAACCCCTAGTACAAACTTTTTTCGGTCAATATGCAAGTGCTGATAATACTCCAAGATTTGGTGAAAGCTATGATTGGTTTTATCGAAACTTAAAAAATGCTAACAACACTATTAGCCTTAGACCTTTTATTGACTTAATTAATAATGCTTTAGGATATGCCAAATCTAATGATAATACTTGTTTTCCAATATTACCAGCTTCATATTATGTACATGGTGAAGCAAGAAAAGTTGCTGTCGGAAATCATTTTTCCGACTTAGTTTCTGAACAAGGTAATGAATATTTAAAATTTATTTGTGATTACATAAGAGAAAAAAAATCTAGATTGCCTGTTTACTTAGATATAAGTAAGGTAGAAATGGAGGTTCTTTTAAAAGAAATAATTAATGATCATCAACTTACTGATAACTCAGTTGATGATCTAATTTATCTTCTTAAAGTCAATGGTATTATTAAAGAAGATTTTAGAAGCAATGGTATCTTTTATTCTTTTGCACTACTCTATAAATATTATCTTGGTTTAAAAAATAGGCCAAAAAGAGAAAGAAAATAAAATATTATAATTAAATATTTAATTTTAGTAATTTATATTTATAAATTGTATAATGGTTGTTAATGTATTAAAACCCCCTCACTCACTCCCCTCCCTCTCCAATATGCTCCTCTATTGCTTCTTTTACCATTCGCCTTGCTTCTGAGAGTGTGCCAGCTTTAAACATTCTATTTAATTGCGGACAGTAGGAGGCAAAGTCGTCATCGCCTCTTTTCCTAATCAGGATTTCGTAGTCTTCGATGTTTTTGCTGCTTGAGATTTTAATTTCCGGGTTATCCATTTTTTATTTCCTTATGAAGTTCAGAAAGCTCCAATAGTGCCTGCACCGGCGAAAGATTATCAATGTCCATATTGCGTATTTTGTCGCGGATTGCATCATCACGAAATTCGTAGAAAGGCAGCTGCTCAGGCATATACTGCTTTTTCTTTGGTTCTACCTGTTTCGTAGATGCTTTTTTTGTTTTAATGCTTTCAGTTTTAATTTCGCCTTGGTAAGTCCCTTCAAGCGATTTCAAAATTTCATCTGCTCTATGAATGATGCTCAAAGGCAGTCCAGCCATTTTAGCAACGTGAATACCAAACGAATGGTTGCTCGCCCCGGCTTTCACCTTATGAGTAAATAAAATATTTTTGTCAAGTTCAAGCACTTCTACGCAGTAATTTGCAATGCTTTCGTACTTTTCGGCTAAATCGTTCAATTCGTGGTAGTGCGTGGCAAAAAGCGTTTTCGCATCAATATTGTTGTTGATGTATTCCGCAATAGCCCATGCAATCGAAATCCCATCGAAAGTAGCTGTCCCACGCCCAACTTCATCAAGCAAAATCAAGGACTTATTGCTGGCATTGTTCATAATGTTTGCAGCTTCCTGCATTTCAACGAGGAAAGTGCTTTCGCCGGCTGTAATGTTGTCCTGAGCCCCCACGCGAGTAAAAATCCTGTCCACAATACCCACTCGAGCCGATTTCGCTGGAACATAGCAGCCGATTTGAGCAAGCAGCACAATCAGCCCGACCTGCCGCAAATAGCAGGACTTTCCCGACATATTCGGTCCAGTTATAATGTGGATTGTTTCCTTTTCCGGCTCAAGATAAGTGGAATTAGGAGTAAACTTTTCACCGATTTGCAAAAGCCGTTCTACGACCGGATGACGCCCCTCCTCAATTTCCAAAATATTTGAATCATCAACGACCGGCTCGCAGTAATTATAAATCTGAGAAATCTCAGCAAAGGAAAGCAGACAGTCAAGGGCAGCGATGCTTTTCGCAATATCCTGAATGACTGCGGTTTCCATCGAAACTTTTACTTGCAGTTCAGTGAAAAGCGATTGTTCCAACTCGGAAATTTTCTCTTCCGCACTTAAAATTTTCGATTCTATGCTTTTTAGCTCCGGAGTAGTGTAACGTTCTGCATTTGTAAGCGTTTGCCTGCGTTCGTAAGTTTCGGGAACTTTCCCTTTGTGTGTATTTGAAATTTCGATATAGTAACCGAAAACATTGTTGAAACTCACTTTAAGCGATGGAATACCGCTTGTTTTCCGTTCGTTTTCCTGAAAATTGGAAATCCAGCTTTTTCCTGAATGTTTAGCTTCTAAGTATCCATCAAGTTCACTTGAATAGCCGCGGCGAAACACATTTCCGCTTCCAATTGAAGTTCCAAGCTCTTCATTCAAACTTTTTTCTATAATGGACGCACATTTTAAAGGTTCAGAAATCTTTTTTGAAATATATTGAATAAGAAAATTATCGTATTTATTTAAAATTTGAGCAATCTCCGGCATTACGACCAAGCTATTTTTTAGCGTAATCATATCACGTGGATGCGCCCTCATTGAGCAAATTTTAGAAATAATCCGCTCCAAATCTGCAATATTCCCCAAAAGTTCACGCAGCTTTTCGCGTTCTTTAGCATTTACAAAGAATATTTTTACTACTTCCTTGCGTTTCAAAATGGAACTGAGTCTAATCAGCGGGCGTGTAATCCATTGCTTAAAGAGCCGTCCCCCTTGTGGAGTTATAGTGCTGTCTAAAATAGAAATGAGAGTGCCTTGTTGGTTTACATCGCCAGCCGAAAAAGTTATTTCAAGGTTACGGCGTGTTGCATAATCCAAAATCATAAACTCGCTTGGATTGAATAATTTTATGCTTTTGATTTGTTCTATTTTATTGAATTGCGTTTCGTTGATATAATGCAAAATCGCACCAGCGGATGCAATTGCAACCGGAAGTTCTTCAATTCCATACGGTTTCAGTGATTGTGTTTTGAACTGCCCGAGCAGACCTTGGCGCCCGAATTCCTCATCGAAAATCCAGGGCTCAAGTTTGGTAATAGCGGGTTTGAAAGATAGCTTTTCAAGTAAAGGCAGAATCTCGTTTTTTTGCTGTTTGCTTATTATAATTTCAGATGGACTGAGCGTTTCCAAAATCTCACAAAGTTGGGTAAGATTGAACTCACCTGTAGAAAATTCTGCCGTAGAAATATCGGTGAAGCTAAGCCCAACGAGTCGCTGGCTTTTGGTAAGATTAGTTAAATAAATAGCTGCAAGGTAGTTATTTCGTTTAGTATCAAGCAGTTTGTCATAAAGAGCAACTCCGGGGGTAATCACTTCAACTACTTCCCTTTTAACGATGCCGCGGGCTTTTTTAGGGTCTTCCACCTGCTCGCAAACGGCAACGCGATAGCCAGCTTTAACTAATTTGGGGAGATAGTTGTCAAGTTGATGATGTGGAAATCCGGCAAGCGGGGTATCGCCACCGGCGCCGTTATTACGCTTTGTCAAAACGATACCGCATACTTTAGATGTAATTTCGGCATCTTCGTCGAATGTCTCAAAAAAATCACCCATTCTATAAAGCAAAACCGCATCGGGGTGCTTCTGTTTAATCTGTGAATATTGTTTAACTAATGGAGTTTGCTTATCTTTCATTCAAATAAAAGTCCTTATAAATTTTTGACTAAAATAAGGAAAAAAACTGAGAAAAAATAGTAAAAATGGGAAAAGAGGAAATGAATTGCTGTTTTTTAATAAATAGAAAAGAATTTTGTTTTAAATTTGAAAGTTTTGTAAATTTGCTGATAGTATTTATAATATTTTTTTTAATATTAATATGAATAAATTAATAAGATTAAGCAATTTATTTCTTTTAGCTGTTATAATATCTGCTATAATATCTTGTGGTTCAAACGACCCAAATGAAGAACCTGAACCTGAATGTAATCCTTATGGCATAACTTCTGAAAATTGGAAATACCTTTATAACGATACAACAGTTTTTGATGTTATGACTGGAAAATCAAAGGAAATAATAAAAAATCAAGAAGTAGAGGTTTATAGATTTGTTAGATATTTTGACAACAAGGAAGCCATTTGTAACTGGCTTTTATATTATGATGGTAAAGATTTTTGGTTCAAATCTGATTTTTATATGTATCCTTTTATCGGAAAATTATATCAAGTGAAACCTAATTGCTGGTTAAAATTTTCTATATGCGAAAGAGAAGACTATTCGCATATAGACAGTGTTGCTGAAAAAATAACGGTTATCGAAAATGGAATTCCGGTAGAAAAAGAATACTATGCCGTTTATGAAATAAAAGGAGAATATTCAGGAGATAAAAACTTTACTTACAAAAATAAAGACTTAAAATGTATAGCTCATACATATAAAGTCAAATACTTTGAAAATCTTGAAGGCAGTATTAGGTCTGAATTTGATGACGAATTTGAAGTTTGGTTTGCTAAAGGGTATGGTATTACTAAAATTATTAACAAAGAACGCACTGCTAATTTAGTTGGAATTAACGAAACAATTCCTTAAAAATCAATGTTATATTTTCAGATTTTCTATCATCTTGTTGCTCGCATAACTTTTTTTACTTTCGTAAAGTTACTCGGGCTTCGCTAAAGTTCAGAACTCCAGACCCCATAACGAAAATAAAGGAGTTAGAAGATTTGCTTCGTAAATAAAAATTTCGCAAATTATCCTGAAAAGTTGTCATTCTGAACGAAGTGAAGAATCTCAAACTCTGTGGTAGCAATGACTTGTGAGATTCTTCACTTCGTTCAGAATGACAAGACTGCGAAATAGCAAACTACGAGGCATCTGGAGTTCTGAAGTTAAAAGAAGTTATCTCAATTATAATAAAGCATTTGCTTTGTCGGGGGGAGGGATCCGAAATGACAGACTCAAATAAATTAATTAAAACCTCTATATGTAATATTTCAAGCAGGAAATGATATTATTTTATTTAAATAAAAGTCTTACTCCGATTTGTTGTTCAGATTTGTAAAAATATCAATAAATTTAATATCAAGTTTATCATAACATTATAGCAATAAAAATACAAAAATATTTTAAATTTTGTAACAAAAAAAGCCCAATGTTGTTATTCTCAAAAAATGACAATTTTAAATTTTTTTCTTATATAATCATATTAATTATATAAGAATTATGGTATTTTTTTTAAAGAAAGGATTTTGTTATGAAAATATTAAAATGTTTAATATTGACAAGTATTTTAATTCTAATTACGAATGAATTGTTTGCTTCTGATGAACATTGGGAAAATTTTGCTAAAGGTGAAGAATACAAGTGTATAGTGGAAACAAATGAGAATATATGGATTGGAAGTCGGGTTGGGTTGATTGTATATAACAAGTTAAGTGGACAAAAGAAAGTCCATACCAGAGCCAATTCAAAATTACCATCAAATTATATAATTTCTTTAGCTTCTGATAAAGACGACGCAATTTGGATAGGGACTTGTGGCGGAGGATTAGTAAGATATGATGGTGTTGCTATGGAAATTTATAATACTGATAATTCTATGTTACCAAGTAATTATGTTCGCTTTATTGATATTGATAAAAAAGGGAAATTATGGATTAGCACCGATGAAGGATTAGCAAAATTTGATTATCCAATAAATACATGGACATTAATGAAAACAGAAATTGATATTCCATTTAAAATCGTTTATTGTAGCAAAATAGATACTTCCGGTGCTATTTGGATTAGTGCTGATACCGGACTGATTCGTTATAAAGATTCAGAATGGACAATTTATAATTCTACTGATGAAAATTCATTTTGGATAACCTGTGATGGTGGAATTCATATTGATAAAAATAACCAAATATGGATAGGCACTGGGCTTGGTGTATTAAAATATAATTGTATCAAGGATAATTTTGAATTAGTAAACATTCCGGATAATGAAGGAAATAATATGTTAAATTATGTAACCAGCATATACGAAGATTTGGAATCAAATTTATGGGTTACGTCGTTGTATGCAGGTTTAGCAAAATTTGACGGACAAAACTGGACATTAAATACATCTGCAAATTACAAAGAATTAAAAAATCTTTGGTCGTTTCATATTGACAAAAATAATAATAAATGGACTGTTGGTGGTGATAACGTTTTTTTAATGCAAGACAATGAAACATTCAATTTAGTTAATATTGAAAATTTTAAGTTGAATTCTAACAGAATAAGAGATATTTATGTTGATAAACTTGGTAAAACTTGGATTTTAAACTATTATGATGGAATAAATACTTTTTTTAACGGCACTTGGGAAAGCTATACTTTTGAAAATGGCAATCTACCTTCTAATTGGGCAAGATGTATTTGCGAAGACCTTGACGGTGGAATATGGATTGGAACTAACGATCTTGCTGAAGAACACGATGGAGGGGGATTAATGCATATTGGAAAAAATGGAAATGTTACTACTATTAAAGAAAATGATATAGAAAGTAATCATATTCAAGCTATTGCCTGTGATAGCAAAAATAGAATCTGGGTGGCTACTCGTAGTGGAATATTTGTTTATAATGCAAGTAATCTTGAAAAAATCACTGATATACCTAAATTGGGTGGTGATATTAGAGGTATTTGCATTAATTCCAATGACGATATTTATATTTTTGATATAACTAATTTATTGTTTGCTTTTAAAAATAACAAATGGAGTTCATTTGTATCTCTACATAATTCAAATAATGAAGAAGAAATTGGTGATTTATTAAGTTTGTCAGTGGATTCTAAGGATACATTATACGTATTGACTGAGTATGGATTATGGAAGAACGTTAATAATCAATGGGAGAAAATTAATAATCTTAATGATGTTGCTCCTGCTAACTTATTTTGGGTATATAATAACCTTTTCATTGATAAAAATGATGTTAAATGGATTTCTTCAAATCATTATGGAGTAATAAAAAATTCTGGTGAAGATTGGCAATTGATAAATGAACACAATTCATTAATCATATCTAATAATGTATCGAAAGTTTTTGTCGATAGTGAAAATAATGAGTGGTATGCATTTAATCGTGATGGTGTAGCAGTGAAATACAGTAGCAGTTCAAACGTTGACAATCCGGTTTTATTACACAATGTAAAATTGTATCCTAATCCTTGTATTGATGAATGTTCATTGGATTTTGAATTACCCAACCTAACAAATGTTGAAATTAGTGCTTGGGATTTACAGGGCAATCAAATTAGTATATTGAAATCATCTGTTTTTGAAAAAGGTAATTATTCAGAAGATTTACTACTATCAAATTATACTTCTGGTGTTTATTTTATTAAATTTAAAACAACATATCAGAATATTTTAATACCATTGATTATTACAAAGTAATATTAAAATTACGAGTTCCTTCCCAACTTCAGAACTCCAGACCCCATAGCAAAAATAAAGGAGTTAGAAGATTTGCTTCGTAAAAAACAATTTCGTAGTTAGCAAATATTATCTTATTAGTTATTAGTCATTAGTTACCAATGACATCGCTACTTTTACTCTGCAAAACTTCTTGAACCAGATGTCCTACATCTTGCAGATGTAGGACATCTTTATCTTATGTCATCACTATTTAAATAAAGCACTTACATCATTTTGGGGTTCGTAACTACTAATGACGAATAACTAATGACCTATTAGAAATATTTACATTCAAATTTAACTTCTAATTATAAAATATGCGAAATAACAAACGACGAGATGTCAGGAGTTCTGCACTTCTTTTTATTGAGTAAGGAGTTAGAGAGTATTATAGAAATTTAAATTTCAACTTCTACTTTAGTGCTTGTTGTGAAAAGTGCCTCAATAAAGACAGTTGGATTAAAGATTTGAAGGTCGTCAATTTTTTCACCGACGCCAATATATCGAACTGGGATTTTTAATTCATCTACAATTGGGATGATAACACCACCTTTAGCTGTTCCATCAAGCTTTGTGAGGACAATTCCGGTAAGTTTGGCAACTTTCATAAATTCTTTTGCCTGCTGAATTGCATTTTGGCCTGTAGTAGCATCAAGAATCAAGAAGACTTCATCTGGAGCATCGGCTTTAAGTTTTTTCATCACACGACTGATTTTTTCTAATTCAGCCATTAAGTGTGCTTTGTTGTGAAGTCGTCCTGCAGTATCAATTATCACAACATCAGCATTTTTGCTAATAGCAGAGTTTAAAGTATCGTAAGCAACTGCAGCAGGGTCTGCACCTTGCTTTTGCTGAACAATATCAACCCCGGCACGCTCTGCCCAAATCTCAAGCTGTTCGTTTGCAGCAGCGCGGAAAGTATCTGCAGCACCAATTAATACTGTTTTACCTGCATTTCTGTAATTGTATGCTAATTTACCTATTGTAGTTGTTTTTCCTACTCCATTAACTCCAATCACCAAAATAGTTTTAGGTTTGTTTTGCTCGTCAATAAAATAAGTTGCATCATTATTTGCAGATGATGATTCGATTAAGATGCTGTGTATTTCTTCTTTTAATAATTCATAAACATCTTCCGAGTTTTCATGTCCTTCTCTTTTTACCCTAATGCGAAGATTTTCAATAATTTTTTCAGTAGTTGCAACGCCAATATCGGCAGTAATCAACACTTCTTCTAACTCATTCAGCAAATTGTCGTCAATTTTTCTACCAACTCCAAGCACAAACTGTATTTTTTCAACAAAACTCTTTCTTGTTTTTTCAAGACCTTCTTTTATTTTGTTAAAACCTAATGCTTCAGTAGTAGATTGAACTGCCTCGCTGATTGCCTCGGTAGTAGATTGAACAACTTGCGTTACTTTTTTCTTCAGTTTATCGAACAAACCCATTGATATAATCCATTTTAAAGATGAATAAACATAAACTTAATAGAATAAATTAAGTTATTCAAAATTAACATAATTTTTGCAATTTAAAAAGTTGAATATATTTATCTGGAAAAATAAAATAGAGATGGAATAAAATCAATAAAAATAATTAAAATTGCAATATTCTCTTCCAAATTTTAAAAAAATAAAAAAAAGTTGTAACTTATATTTATTTATTTACGTAAAATAATAATTATTAATATAATTAATAAAATACTACATAATAAGAGGTTTTTATGGAAAATATAAAACGAAGGGAATTTATAAAGCAATGCGGTATAGGAGCGGGTGCTTTGCTTACTGCAAATATCTGGTCTCAGGCACTTTTTGCAGACCCAACGAAAGGTTTCACTGCACCTGATTATCAGCAGCTATTTGGAATAACCAAAGAAGAAATGAAGAAACTGTTAGAAATTGCTCTTTCTAAAGGCGGAGATTTTTCTGACCTGTTCTTTGAATATCGGCTTTCTACTTCGCTTACTTATGAAGAAGATATTGTGAAATCTTCATCTGAAAGTATTACACTTGGTGTCGGTATAAGAGTTTTGAAAAACGACCAAACCGGCTATGCCTACACAAATGATTTAACATTCGATAAAATAAAACAAACCTGTTTAACTGCTGCAGCAATTGCTTCTGGCTCAAGTAAATATAAAGTGGCTAATTTCAATGATTTAAAAGCAAATACGAAATTATATGATTTAGGCGAACCGCTTAGCAAATTAGGACTTGATGAGAAAATCAAATTAATAAAACAAGGATATGATGCAGCCAAAAATTACGACAAGAAAATAACAAAAGTTAGTAGTTTCCTTGCCGACGAGATTCAAATAGTAACAATAGCAAACAGTGAAGGAGCATTTGTTACTGATGTTCGCCCGCAGGCACGCCTTTCAGTAGTTGCTAATGCAGAAGGAAATGGAAACAAAAGCTCTGGCTATAAATCAGCCGGTGGCAGAATTGGTTATAATTTTTATAAGAATGAATCATTACCAAAGAACATTGGATTAGAAGCATCAAAGGAAGCAATTATTCTTCTTGAAGCTAAAGAAGCACCCGGTGGCGAATATCCCGTAGTTTTGAAAGCAGGAGATTCCGGAGTTATGATACACGAAGCAGTAGGTCATCCGCTTGAAGGGGATTCGGCATGGAAAAAACAAACAATTATGTGGGATAAAGTAGGAGAAATGGTTGCCAATCCATTGCTTACTATTTATGATGATGCCACTATTCCCAATTATCGCGGCACAATGTCTGTGGACGACGAAGGGACAAAAACTGAAAATGTTGTTTTAATTGAAAAAGGAAAATTAATTGGATTTATGAATGATAAATTAGCGGCACGTATGCTAAAAGCAAAAGCAAACGGACACGGAAGACGCGAAAGCTATCAAAATATGCCAATTCCTCGTATGAATAATACTGTTCTTGCAAATGGCACAAGCGAACACGACGAAATCTTGAAGGACGTTAAAAAAGGTTTCTATGCTATTTCCTATCAAGGCGGACAGGTTAGCAATACAGGTAAATTCACATTCTCAGTAAATCTCGGCTATTTAATTGAAAATGGAAAACTCACTCAACCACTGAAGAATTGCACATTAATTGGTTCAAATATTCAAATTTTGAAAGATGTTGATATGGTTGGAAACGATATTGGCTTTTTCCTTGGAACCTGCGGAAAAGAAGGACAATCTGTTCCAGTAACCGCTGGTACTCCGACTTTAAGAATTAAGAAAATGACCGTAGGAGGTGTAGCATGAAATTAGACGTAAATAATTTACTTAATCTTTCTGAGCAAATTGTTAGCTATGCTAAATCGAAGGCAAAATGCGAAGCTCAGGTAAGAATAAGTTCCGGAACAGAATTTTCTGCCGAAATACGCGAGCAAAAAATTGAAAAATTAGTAGAAGCCGGCTCAAAAGGTATCTCTATTAAAGTGATTGTCGATAACAAAGTAGCTACTGCTTCAACATCAGATTTTAAAGAACATACTATTCTTGATTTAGTCGATAATGCTATTCAAAGAGCTAAATATACAAGCAAAGATGAATTTGCTGTTTTACCTGCTAAAGAAGAAATTAAGGTAAGTGCTGATAAACTCAAAATATTCGACCCCAATATTTTGAAAGTTAGCCCTGAAAAGAAAATCAAGCTTGCTATGGAATTAGAAAAAATTGCTATGGCGGATAAGAGAATTACTGTTTCTTCAGGCGCATGGTGCGGGACTTATGTTTCAGAAGATTTTCTAGCAAATTCCAATGGTTTTGTCGGCTCATACAAAAGTTCCAGTTCTAATGCCGGAGTTTATATGCAGGCAGGTGATACCGACAATAAAGTTGAAGATGGCTGGTGGGATAGTGCTATTGGTTTTGATAAATTGGAAAACGCTGAAAAAATCGCCCAAAAAGCTATTCACCGCGTTACAAGATTGCTAAACTCAAGGAAAATTCCTACACAAAGTGTCCCTATTGTAATGGAACCAGCTATGACAGCAAGATTACTTGGATTTCTTGCTTCTTGTATTTTTGGTAGAATGATATATATGAACCAAAGCTATTTGGCTGGAAAAATTAATCAGGAAATCGCTCAAAAGAATTTAAAAATTATTGATGATGGAACTATGCCGGGCAAATTCGGTAGCCGTCCTTTCGATAGCGAAGGAGTGCCAACGCGTGTAACTCCAGTGTTAGAAAATGGAATCTTGAAAAATTACCTGCTTGATACTTATTCAGCTAAAAAACTTAATATGAAATCCACAGGACACGCCGGTGGAAATACCAATTTTTATCTTGAAGCCGGAAAGCACAGTCCAGAAGAAATAATCAAATCTGTTGATAAGGGGCTATTGCTTGTTAAAACTATTGGACAAGGAACTATGCCCTCAACTGGTAGCATTTCTACAGGTGCTTATGGCATTTGGATTGAAAAAGGTGAACTTACTTACCCAGTCCACGAAATAACAATTAACGGAAATCTTGCTGATATTTTAAAGAACATCGAAATGATAGGTAACGATTTAGTTTTCGACCGTTCAACTGTTGGACCTACTATTAAAGTTAATGGTATTTCTATTTCAGGAGAATAAAGTATAAAAATTTTTGACATTGGAATTTCAAAATAAATGTCATTCTGACGGATGTCAGAATCCATCTTTATAATCAACCAACGGATTAATTCGTTGGTTGATTTTTTTTTAGTTATTAGTTTTATACCAAATCGCTAACAATAATGGTAATATAATCTGTCATTCTGAACCCCTTATAAATGAAGACATTAATTTAAATGCAGATGACAATAACTAATAAGGACTTATGAAAAAAGAAAGTCAAAATCCCCCCTACCCCCCTTTTTCAAAGCTAACGGTTATACACAAATATTAATTCTTGTTTAAAAGGGAGAAAAAAAGAAACAATATCTTAAAATTATATTCCGTAGGAATTATATATTTGTAGCAGGAATAACCCTTGACTGTGCTTATCCCGTAGGGATTATATATTAAAAAAGCTATTATATAATTAATTCCTACGGAATAAAAAAACACAAAAAAATCATTGTTACAAATATTTTATCCCTATCGGGATAAGTAGAATAGCAGCACGTTTCAAAGATGTGTATAATCGTTAGTTTTCAAAGGGGGGAGAAGAATTTTCTTTTTAAT
>CAZCLJ010000042.1:0-23403 GCA_964499465.1 uncultured Hyphomicrobiales bacterium | reverse complement strand
TCTAAACCTTATGTCATCTCCATTTAAATAAAGGTCTTGCTTTATAAGGGGGTTCCTAACGACATCGTAGTTTACTTTGCAAAAGTTCTTATACCAGATGTCCTACATCTGCAAGATGTAGGACATCTTTATCTTTAAATTTCAGAACTCCTGATGCCTCGTAGTTTGGTATTTCGCAATCTTGTCATTCCGAAACGAAGTGAGGAATCTCACAAGTCATTGCTACCACAGACTTTGAGATTCTTCACTTCGTTCAGAATGACAACTTTTCAGGGTAATTTGCGCAATTATTCTTTACGAGGCAAATCTCCTAACTCCTTTATTTTCGTTACGGGGTAAGGAGTTCTGAATTTGAGAATGAGATTTTTTTATTATTAAAAAAAACAAGCCATACTATAAACTTGTTTATCGTATGGCTGTAAGAGAACGTATCAACTCATTTTCCTTTCAACAGGGAAAATACTAAAAGTAAGTTTTTTAGCAGGAAGCAGCCGCAAGAGCGAGCGACATCATCTTGCTTTTCTCAGTATCGGCTCTTGATGTTAAAACAATAGGAGCAGTAGCACCAAGAATTACAGCGGCAACTGTGGCTCCGCCGATATAAGTCAGGCATTTATATAAAATATTTCCTGCTTCGATATCAGGAGTAAGCAATAAATCAGGGTCGCCAGCTACATCGCTTACTAATCCTTTATGCTCGGCAGCTTCTTTAGATATAGCAACGTCAAAAGCAAGCGGACCGTCAATAATAGCATTTTTAATCTGTCCCCGTCTATTCATCATAGTAATTAGCGCAGCATCAACGCAGGCAGGCATTTTGTGGTTAACTGATTCAACCGCAGCAAGTATTGCTATTTTTGGCTTTTCTATTCCTAAATTGTTAAACATTTTTATTGCATTATTAACTATAGAAATCTTTTCTTCTAAAGTAGGAGCTACATTTTGAGCAGCATCGGTAACGGCAATTAATTTATGATAATTCTTGGGGTCAAAGAAACCGATATGACTTAATAAATTACCGCTTCTCAATCCATTTTCCTTGTCTAAAATAGCTCTGAGAAAATCAGCAGTACTTACTAAACCTTTCATCATAATATGAGCTTTTTCTTCCCGTATTAGCTTAACGCAGATTCGGCTGGCATTAGATGGATTCTTTTCGTCTATAATTTCTGTGCCTGACAAATCAATTTTAAATTTTTCGGCATTTTCCTTAATTTTTTTTGAATTGCCAACAAGTAAAGCATCGCATATACCATTTGTTTTAGCAGCGAAAACAGCTTCTAAAACATTGATATCTTCTGCAGCAGCTACCGCAACGCGTTTTTTAGGTTTTTGTTTTGCAATTTCAATGAAAGTATCGAGTTTATTCAGTTCCATTGTTTCTCCATTTATTTAAATATTATTAAAATATAATTTATTGCTAAAAAAAGAATACAAAATCCAAGTATCCATTTGATTATTTTTGCCGGAATATATTTTTGTATGCTCGCTCCAATATACATACCTACCAGTCCTCCTATTCCAAAAAGAAAGCCAAGTAGCCAGTCCGGCGCTATTGTTAAATTAGGGTAATAAGGTGATAGTAGTTGGTAAAAAATTACTCCAGCTACTGAAGTGATAAAAGTTCCCATTAGTGAAGGACCTGCAACAGTATATACAGGCAATTTATATAAAGCTATATAAACTGGTGCTATTATTGCTCCTCCACCTATTCCATAAGCACCGCCAGCAATCCCAACTATAAAACTAATAATGAACATTGATAAAGTTGGAACTGTATAGCTTTCGCCATAAAATTCATATACTAATTCTTTAAGATTGAATTTTTTTACAGATGAACGGGGAAGTGCGATTTTTTCGTTATTTTGATGCGATGAGAATTTCTTTACTAATTCCTGAAATCTTGTTTCTGAATTATTATTGTTATTTTTTTTGGAAAATACATCTTTAAGTATGCGTATTCCGATGTAAAGCAGTACAAATCCTGCAAAGATTTTAAAAATAGTTGGGTCTGAAAGCAGGTTGATTCTAATTAAAGCACCAATAAAAACGCCGGGTAAAGTACCAATTACAACAATCCAGGTAAGAGGCCAGACCATTCTGCCTTCTTTGATGTATTTATATACTCCGCTTGGAGTGGCTACTATGTTGTATAGTTGGTTTGTTGAACTCACCGATGGACTTGTAAAACCAAGGACACTTACTTGAAAGGGTAAAAGTAAAAATGCTCCAGATACTCCACCGGTAGAGGTAAATGTTGAAATCAATAAGGCAACGAGCGGAGGGATAATCGGATGTACTTCTATTCCTGCTACTTCAAAAAACATATCTTATTCCCTCAGGTAAATTGGTAATTCTTCGGCTTTCTTCATTCCAAGATGCTTTTCTGCTATATTGATTATGCGTTTTGGAGATTGTATCTGATTTAGCCGCGCTCTTAAAATATTATTATTATTTCTTAGTGCTTCGTAGTTCTTGTCTAATAACTGGTTCTGTTGTAATAACTTATTTATATAAATTACATTAGCTACATAAAGAATAGTAAATGCTGAAACTAATGCTATTAGTCCAAACACTGTCCAGCGGTTTATTAATTCTATATATTGCTTAAGTATAGGCACTTTTTTAATGATTAATGATTAATGATTAATGATTAATTGTTAATTTGTTTATGGTTTATATTTTATAGTTTATGGTTTATGGTTTATGGTTTATGGTTTATAGTTTATGGTTTATGGTTTATGGTTTATAGTTTATAGTTTATAGTTTATGGTTTATAGTTTATGGTTAATAATGTATAAAAACACAAGACTATTTTTTTATCTTAATTTTATATTTTGAACCCAAAAATAAAGTAAGACTTTTGTCTGGGAGTGCCAATAACATCACTATTTCTTATAATCAAAACTTTACAAAAGTTAAGAAACTTTCGCAAAGTAAAAAGAGCTAAAACTTTCGTAAAGTTTCTTAACTTTGCGAAAGTTAAAAATCTAAACTTTCTAAACTTTATGTCATTTCCATTTAAATAAAAGTCTTACTTCATTATATAGTTACCAATTACATTTTTTTATTCATTCTGACGTATGTCTGTACCTTTATTGGTTTTTAGTCATTGGTCATTAGTTGTTAGTAAAAATACTAATGACGAATAACAAATGACTAATAACCTATAAAAACTATTTTTAAGATAGATTCTGACATCCATCAGAATGACACTTTTAATATGTCATCTCCATTCAAATAAATGTATTCCTTCATCAGATAATTCTGAATTACACAGAAAAATTATCAATTGTCAATTATCAATTGTCAATTGTCAATTATCAATTATCAATTATCTTACGGTGTAATCCTGTAAATTGTTCTTGGGAATGGAATAGTTTCGCGGATATGTCCGGCACCTGTAATCCATTTAACTGTTCTTTCAACTCCCAGCCCAAATCCGCTATGAGGAACTGAACCATATTTCCTTAAATCAAGATACCACTGGAAAGCATCAACTGGTAAATTGTGATGCTCAATTCTTTCTAAAAGTAAGTCGTGATTATCTTCTCTTTGGCTTCCACCAATAAGTTCGCCGGCTTTTTCGGGACCGAGCATATCCATAGCAAGAACAACTTTTGTATTTTCCGGGTCTTGCTTCATATAAAATGCTTTGGCTTCGACTGGATAGCGATGGATGATGCAAGGTTTATCGAATTGCTCCATAATAGCTTCTTCCTGGACGCTTCCAAAATCCTCGCCCCATGGGAAAGGATGAATATGAACTTCTTTGCCTTCTTCGTCTTTTTGGATTAAAGGAATTTTGTTTGCTATAAGCCAATCAACTGCTTCGGTATAGCTCATACGATAGAAAGGACGTTTAATGTTTTCAAGTTTTGTGGTGTCGCGTTCAAGAGTTTCAAGCTCTCTTTTGCAGGTTTTTAGGCAATACTGGACAATATATTCGATTAAATCTTCGGCTAAATCCATATCGTCATTCAAATCGAAATAAGCCATTTCCGGCTCCACCATCCAAAACTCAGTTAAATGCTTACGTGTTTTAGAACGTTCAGCGCGGAAAGTAGGTCCGAAAGTATATACTTTGCCAAGAGATAAAGCAGAAGCTTCTGCATAAAGTTGTCCGGATTGTGAAAGGTATGCTTTTCCAAAATCGAAATAATCTGTTTCGAAAAGTGTAGAAGTTCCTTCGCAGGCGTTTGGAGTAAGGAGTGGAGAATCCATTAATCTGAAACCATTTCCATCAAAGAAATCGCGTATTGCTTTGACGACAGCAGAACGAACTCTCATTATTGCATGCTGTTTTGAAGAACGTAGCCACAGATGTCTATGTTCAATTAAATAGGAGTCGCCGTGGTCTTTTGGAGTTATTGGATAATCTTTAGAAAGCTGAACGATTTCTAAATTGGTAACATCAATTTCAAAGCCACCGGGCGATCTGTCTTCCTGCTTAACTGTTCCGGTAATGATAAGTGAAGATTCTTGAGTAAGAGCTTTTGCCTGCTCAAAGATTTCTTCGCTAACATTTCCTTTAAAAACAACGCATTGGGCAATCCCAGTGCCATCGCGTAAAATTATGAATTGCAATTTTCCTTTGCCTGTTTTATTGAAGACCCAGCCGCGCAAAGTTACTTCTTTCCCTACGACTTCTGATAAGTTCTCAATATACTGATACGTTTTATATCTAGACATAATATTAATTATTATATTTATAATTTTTTTATATAAAATACAAATTTACAAATAATTTATTTTTTTTAATTGATTTTTCTTATTGATTTCAATATAACAATAGCGAATCCAATAATAACTGATAGTAAAAAACCAAAAATTGTAGTAGTCATTACTCTTGGTGAAACTGGCTCTATTGCTGGTTCTGCATAATCTAACTGCTCAATAATTGAAACATCATTTTGTGCCTGAATAGTTTCCTGATATTTTTGAGTTTCCAAATAGATATTGACCTGCTCTAATATCTTTTGCTGGCGCAAAAGATTAGTGTATTCACGTATTATGTTCGGAATATTTTGAAGTGGAATTGAAAACTCGTCTGATGATGTAAGTCCACCACTTTGGATTCGGGTGTATTGATTTTTTAAATTTGCAACTTTCTCCTTTTGGATACGAACTGAAGGTGAAGTTACTTCAAATTCCTGAAGCATTAAATTGAGTTCAATTTCCGCTTTCGCGAGTTCGCTACCGATTGTAATTGCGTTTGTTACAATTGCCTGAGTTTGCTTGTCTATAGCAAGAACTTTATTTTCGCTTTGATATTTTTCGAGTTCTCTGTCAATCGAATCAAGCTCCAATTGTTTTTCATTCAGAACTCTTTCGATAAACTCTTTTTTTTGAAAAGCTTTCGTTGAAGAAATGCTTCTATTTATTGAATCCAATGCAATATAAGCGTAATTAGCAATGTCTGAAGCAAGTTTTGCAGTTTCATCTTTTTCGTTTTTATTTGCAAAATAAGGAGTTTTTACAGCAACATTTACATAAATTATACCACTTCTGTTATTGCTAACATCCATCAGCGAAAGAATTTCGTAGAGCATATCATCTCGGTTCAATTTTTTAAAAAGCCGATGCTCTTTTAAATTAAGTTTTTCAGCAATATAAGAAGCAACCTGCCTGCTATTAAGCATTTCTGTATAAAGAACAGTCTTTGCTGATTGGTCAATGTTTGCTAAAGAGAGCGCACCACCGGCAAAAGAAGAAAGCATTGATGATATGCCCGGTGTATTCGATTTTTCCGGAGGCATTATTGATGTGTATGCTTCGTATTCTCTTGGACAGATTAAGCTATAAATAAATATTATTATTGTAAATATGCCAATAAAATAAAAAAGGAATTTTTTTTGCTTAATAAATAGTGCTATAAGCTCTTTTAATCTAATATGCTCTCGAATTATATTTTCTTCCATATTTTTTTAAATCATATTTTTAATTATATAAACTTGTAAGATATTGAAAAAAAACTAAAAATCAAAAAAAGTTTTAGAAAAATTGCATTTATTTTTTTTTTAATTTAATATTTTTTTTGTGAATATTTATGAAAAAAGTATTAATAATTGGGGGAATGGCTGCCGGTTGCAAAACTGCAGCACGTTTATCCCGACTTTCAAACGATTTTGATATAACTATTATTGAAAAAAACAGCTTTCTTTCTTACGGAACCTGCGGTATGCCTTTTTATGCGTCCGGCGATGTTGATGATTTTTTCGATTTAGCCAAAACACCTTATGGATTAATTAGAAATGAAGAATATTTTCTTAATGTTAAAAATGTTAAAACAATTTTAAACACTACTGTTCTTTCTATAAATAATGAAAATAAATCAGTTCACTGCAAAAATTTTCAAAATAATGATGAATTAAATTTGAATTACGACTATTTAGTAATTGCTACCGGTGCTTCTCCAGTCACCCCGCCATTTCCTTATCCAGATTCAGAAAAAATATCATTTTTCCATAGCCCACTTGACGCAAAAAGATTTAGAGAAAAAGCCCAAAAAGGAAAAATAAAAAAAGTTGCTATAATTGGTGGCGGGCTTATCGGTTGCGAACTTGCAGAAGCAATGGTTTCTCTTTGGGGTATTGAAACTTATTTAATCGAAAGAGAGAACCGTTTATTGCCCAAAATTTTTGACAATGATTTCGCATCATTTACAAACAAAATTTTCTCAAATCAAAAAATAAACTTAGAACTTTCTTCAAGAGTTGAAAAAATTGAACTTGATAGTAAGGAAAATCTAAAAGTCATTTTATCGAATGGCAAAGTGATAGAATGTGATTATGTTTTTATTTGTTTGGGAGTAAAACCAAATATTGAGTTAGCAAGAGCTATTGGAGTGAATATTGGGAATTACGGTGGAATTCTGGTTAACGAAAAATTACAAACAAATATCGCTGATGTTTATGCTGCAGGCGATTGCACTCAATTAAATAATCTAATAACAAAAAAGCAAGATTATTTTCCTCTCGGCTCGCTTGCGAACAGACAAGCAAAAGTGATAGCTGATAACATATTTGGGATTGATTCTAAATTTCAGGGGGCAGTTGGCACTTGTTCCTGTAAAGTATTCAATCAGATTTTTGCAAGCAGCGGTCTGACAGAAGAGCGGGCAAAACAATTTGGGTATAATGCTGCTTCAGTTGTGATTTCAAGCTATGACAGACCAGACTATCATCCTGACGTTAAGGATTTAGTTTCAAAATTAGTGTATGACAGAAGCACTTATAAACTACTTGGATTACAAATGACCGGAAGCGGAGAAGTAACGCGCTATATTGATTCTTTCTCAGCTTTTTGCCAAAATGGTGCTGAACTTTATGATTTACTTGAATTTGAACATTCTTATACCCCAACTCATTCATCACCACTAAATCCATTGAACAACCTCGCTTCTATTGCATTAATGCAAGAGGAAAACAATTTAATATGTTTTCCGGCTAATTTATTAAATAAATTCACTGGAGTAATTATTGATTTAAGAGAACGCACAGAAATCCAAGCAGAACCGCTTCCAGTCAAAGCAATTGAAATTTCTATTACTAACATCAGAGAAAAAATCAATGAGTTTGACAAAAGAGAAGAAATACTGTTGATATGCCAAAGAGGACCACGCTCCTTTGAAGTCGGCTGCTATTTTATGCAAAATGGATTTAAAAATGTGTTTTATCTTGGCGGCGGAGTCCACCTTTTAAATTGTTAATTATTAATTGTTAATTATTAGAGTGTCATTCCTAATCCCCTTATAAAAGAAGACCTTTATTTAAATACAGATGACATAATTTTACCCTGTCATTCTGAAGCGCAGCGAAGAATCTCACAACTCCTTGCTAACACAGACTTTGAGATTTCTCACTTCGTTTCGAAATGACATTATGATTTTGCACTATTAGTTAGCGGTTTGGTATTAGTCATTTGTTGTTAGTTAAAAATACAAATGACTAATAACAAATGACCTATAAAAACTTTTTTTTAAGATGGATTCTGACATCCGTCAGAATGAAAGATTTTGTCATCTCCATTTCAATTAAGCATTTGCTTTATTTGGGGTTCAGAATGACAGATTATATTACTATTATTGTTAGCGGTTTGGTATGAGATAATATTTCCAGTATATTTTAGTAAGCTATGTTAATTTTTCGGTAGTTTTTACCGATAAATTAGTAGTTGTAGTATAGCTATAAGGTTTATGTGTTTTACTCAATAAACATATTAAAATTTCAAATCGCTCAGACAGGGAGAATTTCCCTCATTCTCCCTGTTATGTTTATTTTTTTGGTAAATTTTGTCTGCCTTTCTGAAACGATTGTAAGCAACAATATTTCTTCAAATACTGTTTGGACAGCCGATAACAGCCCGTATCTCATAATAAGCGACGTTTCAGTTAGCGAAAATGCAATGCTTACAATTCAGCCCGGAGTAACAGTTAGCTTTAGTAAAGGAAGAAATCTTTATATTAAAGGGCTTTTGAGTGCTAACGGCGATGAAAACAATAAAATTACATTTACCGGAAATAATCCTTCAAAGCAAAAGGGTTTTTGGGGAGCAGTCCACATCGAATTTTCTGCAAAAAGCAATTCCTCCAATATATCGAACGCAATTTTTGAGTGTAGTGGCTATAACAATTGCGCTCCAATTGTGCTTGATGCAAGAACTGATGTAAATATCAGTAACATCGAAATTCAAAACTGCCTCTATTCCGGCATTGAAATAAAATCTGGCACCTATTCTAAAAATATATATCTAAAAAAATTTGATTTACCCTATTTAGTAACCAATCAATTAGAAATCGCTGAAAGCACTTATCTTGAAATTGAGCAGGAAGTAGTTTTAAAATTTACTCAAAATGCAAATCTTATTGTTAAAGGTGATTTAATTGCAAATGGAACGAGCAGCATGCCGATTATTTTCACATCAGTCAAAGATGATTTAGCTGACAATATTGATTCGGATTGCAATTTTTATTCTAATGGGAATAAATTTGACTGGGGTGGAATTTCCCTGGTTAACAGCATAAATTCTTCACTTACAAATGTTCAGATTAAATATGGCGGCGGCTCTTCTGTTACTCAAAATTCTCTGCTTCTTCTTGATAATTCTTCCCCAGTAATTCAATATACGCTCTTTGAAGAATCAGGAAGATATGGCATTACTATTCTTAATAATTCTAATCCGGATATAGGCGATGGAATTCAATACTCTTTGGGTATGAACAGATTTTCTGGATTTAGTCAGAATAATTTTGCTATTCTTTGCAAATCTGAAGCAAATATTTCAGCTAAAAAGAACTGCTGGGGAACTAATGATGCCTCAGAAATTGAAAAAATAATTTATCATTATAACGACAAAAGCAGATACGGGAAAGTTGACTATTCAGAGTTTTTAGAAGATTGCTTTACTTTACCTTCAATTCCGGTTCTCACATTACCGGAGGATTATTCTGAAAATGTCTCTACTTCTGCTCAATTTGTTTGGGAGCAATCAAGTTCAGCTATAGAATATGACTTTTCTATTAGCAGTGACCTTTTCTTTGGCAATACTTTGCTTGATACAAGCGGACTTACAAATACAAATATATTCATTGAAAATTTAAGTTACAAAACTAAATATTTTTGGAAAGTCCGAGCAATAAACGATGTGGGGGAAAGCGACTGGAGCGAAATATTCAGCTTTACAACAATTGATACCTCTAAGCCAGCTCCTCCCATTTTGCTCTTTCCAGAAAACAATTCTGCTGACCTTACTTGTTCTATTGAATTTATTTGGCAAAATTCAGCAAATACTGAATTAAACCATATTCAAATATCAAAAAACCTTACATTTTCCAATTTATTCTTTGAATCTAATGAAATAGAGGGTAATACTTTAAATAAGATTTACTTAGATGTAAATGAAGAATACTTTTGGCGAGTCCGGGCATGGAACATAAATGGCTGGAGCGACTGGACTGAAGCGTATCAGTTTACAACATCGCCTTGCTTGAACCAGCCAGTTCCTTTAAGCTGGGATTATGAAAAATTCACTGGCTTAAATTCAATCATAGTCATTACAAAAAATACAAACAAAAGTATAGGAAATTTTCATTTATCTGTTGGAGATGCAATTGGGGTTTTCTACAATCAGGATAGTGTTTTGCGTTGCGGTGGATACGCTGTAATTACCAATGAAGAAAACATTGCTATACCAGTTTGGGGCGATAATTCAGTTACAAACGATATAAAAGACGGATTCGATTTTAATGAAAATTTTAAATTTAAGATATGGAACGCCTGCTGTGGCGAAGAAATGGTATGCGCTGCAGAACTTTTCAGTGGCGTTAGCTATTTTATTCCCGATACTGTTTCGATTCTAAAAAGTTTTAATTCTCTTGTTTCTGCAAAAATCAACTTTAACAGAAATCAGTGGAAAATGGTCTCAAGTTCAATAGCACCCTACAATTCTTACTTTAAATCAATTTTTAATAACAATTTTTCCATTAAAGAAGATGATGAATTTATTTTTTATCCGGTTCAAAATATTTACATTTCAAATTACTGGAATTCACAAAACTGCTACGAGATTTTCTCCACAAAAAAAGATTCTGTAATATTAACTGGCACTACAATTCAGCCAGAGCTAAACCCAATTTACATTCAGGCAAGAAAAAACCAAATTATACCTTATTATTTAAATAAAACTCAATTAGTCGAAACTGCACTTTTTCCCATTCTTAACGATATTCTTTTGGTAAAGGATTCTGAAGGAAACTGCTTCGTTCCAGACTATATGTTTAATTCTCTCGAAGTCCTTAAACCAAATGAAGCATATAAAATTATTTTGAAAAATGATGTTAATTTCGTTTACAATTCAAATACAAATCAAACATATTCAAATACGGAGACAAATAATCCTACTCATTTTCAAATTCATACAAATAAATTTACCGGCTCTAATGCAATAATTGTTCTTGAAGCCGACGATTTGGAAAATGGTGATGAAATTTCTGCGGTAAATACTACAAATCAAATTTGCGGGATTGGGCTTGTAGAAAATTCTGTTTGCGTTCTTACTGTTTATGGGGATAATTTAATTACGCCTTTAGAAACAGAAGGGGCAAGCGAAAACGAATTGTTAAAATTTATTATTTGGAAAAAAAGTGAAAACACAGAAAAAATATTAAATATTCTGGAAGTAAGAAATTTAATTACAAATCAATACGAAACAATCCTTTTTAAATATAAAAAGGATAGTTTTTATAATGTCTTTGCAACCACTCTGGCAACAAGCGTAAAGGAAACAAATGAAGCAGGAGAATTAGAACTTTTTATTGACAATGAACAAAGAATTTGTTATATCTATAATAATAACCCAGTAATAAAAATTGAACAAATTCAGATATATGATATTCTGGGTAATGAAATAATAAAAGATATTCCGTGCGAGACGAATTTCTTTGAAAATCAAATAGATTTAAACAATTTAATAGATGGATTTTATTTCATTCGCATAAAAACAAGCAATGGCATTTATACAAAGAGATTTGTTGTTTATTAATTAGGAAAAGATGGACTCCACTTTCCCAAGTGGATTCCATCTACTTTTTCAAACTTTACGAAAGATTGGGAAAGTTTCGCAAAGTGGAGAAAAAGCAATGTAGTTGTTTCCTGTTTATAGAAAAAATTCTTTGAGTTTGCAAAACTCCGTAGGAGTGCCCTGTTTGTAGCAAAGACAGGTCGCAACTACGTTGCTTTTCTTTTTTTTGCATTATTTCTACAAACCGGACACTCCTGCGGAGTTGAAAGAAATCAACTACAACGAAATTCTTTATGACTGCATATTAGAAAAGTCAGATGGAACTTCTGACTTTAGGAAAGAATAAATATTTTGTAGGTAACAGGCATGCCTGTTACCTACATTTTCCAAACATGTATTTCTCCTTCCCAAGTTGAACTTGGGAAGGAGATACAAATAATTTATAAAAGCCATACGAACAACTTGTTGATCGTATGGCTGGTAAGAGCATTTTTAATACCAAGTTGCTTTTAATAATGAAATATGTTTATTTGTCATTTCGAAACGAAGTGAGCAATCTCAAAGTCTGTGGTAGCAAGGAGTTGTGAGATTTCTCGCTACGCTTCGAAATGACACTTAAATATTATATATGAAAGCAACTTGGTATAAGAACGTATCTGCCCTGCTTTTTTCCACCCTCAAAACAGCTAAAAACCAAAAATTTAAAAAAATTTAAAAAAATTTGATTATTTTTGAGACAAAATGTTGTTTTATGTGTTTTTATATATGAGAAAAAGTACAATTTTAAAAATATTATTTTTAATAATAATATTGGTTACAAGTTGCGAAAATTGTCCAACAAGCAGTGAAGATTTACTTGCAAATACGATTTTTTTTAATACAAAGCCGTTAAATACAGAAATGAGCAAGATTTACAGCATATCAACCGGCAGCACAAACTTGAAACATCGCGGAGATGGACTTGTTTACTCTGCCCCTTCAAAAGATTTCAATCTTGCTATTTTAGAAACAAACGAAAATAATATTAAGGAACTGTATTTAAAGAATATAAAAAATGGAAAAAAAACATTACTTTTGAGGGAATCTGCAACAATAAAAATACAGAAGCCGGTAATTAGTCCACAAAGCGAGTACATTTCCTATCAAGGCGATGGCAGGCAGCTTTTTATTTTTCCATTTAACGAACAGATTTCCTACCTAATCAGCAACAGCTTTCTAACAAACAGTATCCCCTCTTTTTCTCCAAACGGTGAGTATTTGGCTTTCTTTGAAAAACATTCTGAATTTACTTCTACCAAGCTAAAAGTAATTAAATCAAACAGCAGTGGTGAAGAGGTATATAGTTATCTGTTGGATTATGAGCTTCCGGCGTATAGCAGCAATTATCACCTTAATTGGAGTGCCGACTCGAAAATAGTGATTTTTTCTAGTGAAATTCACAGCGAGTTACATACTATTAATTTATGTGATGTAATAGAAAAAAAGGTTAGTTCAATTCCGATTGATTTTGTTGGCGTAATAAACCCCGCAATTTCAATTAATAATGAATATTTTGCATTTACTGGAAAAAATGGGAATATTTATCTTTATGATTATAAAGATGAAAATGCAATTCCGGAAGTATTGGTTGAAAAAAAATATATTAATGAATTTTGCGATAATCCTTTATTTTCTAAAGATAATAATGTAATTTTGTATTCAAGATATGGAAATAGTGAAATGCTTGATTTTTCAGCAAATTTAGAAATTGTTGATATAAAAAGCCGCGAAATTTCACTATTAATGAACAATATTCAATATGCTTTTTGGAATTTATATGCAAAATAAAAATGAGTAAAGAATATTCAAAATATAATGACAAACAACTCTTTGAAAGCTGTAGGAACAACCACATCAGCAAAAATGAGTTGTTTACTGAATTATATACCCGGTATTCTCAGCGAATTTATGCATATTGTTTAAGGGTGCTTTCAACCATTGAAGATGCAAAAGATGTATTTCAGGAATCGTTTATCAGCTTCTATAAATCTGATAAGTTCAATAATTTAGAATTTCAAAATACATGTGTATTCGGTTATCTGCTTATTGTAACAAGAAATTTATGTCTGAATCATAAAAGAACCAGCGTGGAATTAGTAAATATTGATGATTTTCTGATTGGTTTTAATGATTCAAGATATGAAGAAAAAGAATTATTAAAATTGATTTCAATGGCATTGGAATTTTTAGATATTCAGTATCGCGAGCCGTTTGTATTAAGGCAGTATGAAGGACTTTCCTATACTGAAATAGCCGAAATTATTGGTTGCAACGAATCCACAATCAGAAACAGAGTGTGGAGAGCAAAAGATAAAATCAGGGAAATTTTAGCCCCCTATATTGATGATTTAAATAAACAATCGAAAGTAAACGCATGAATTACAACGATTTAATTCACCAGTTCCTCGATGGAGACCTTGATAGCTTAAAAGAAGATATACTCTTCTCTAATCTGTCAAATAATACAGAAATCCGAGAGATGTTCAAGCAGCAGGTTCAATTGCATTTGCTCACTCAGAATGATATGGCTTCCATAACTACTCCTTCTGAAAGCACTAATTATATTTTTTCAAATCTTGGTTTGAGTGTGCCTCCTGCTGAAAAACCAGCTCCGGTCGTTCCAATTCCTCCATCTGTGTTTGAAAAGCATATCCTTTCGCATTATAATAAATATTTGACTACTGCCCTTACTGCTATTATCTCTGTCGCTCTTACTTCTATGTTTTTCCTGCTGAATCAGAGCGATTTTACTAATTCAAATATAAATACTGCCTCAGTTGTTAAACAAAATCAAAATAATTACAATTATCCAATAACATCGAATTTTAAAACTACCACTAAAAATAATGATTTAGCAAATTCCAATAATTCCAATGAATCAAAAAATCCTAACAATAGCAAACCAAATATCAAATATATTTATTTAAATTCTAATACTCATAACAACGACAATAATTCACAAATTCTTGCTGATAATAGAGATTTAAAAGATAATTCAAATAGTATAAAAAATTCAAATGATGAATTGTTTGTTTTGGCTTCATCGGCAATTCCAAAAAATAATATAAGACAAAATAATTTTAGTAATAACAATGTAAATAATAACCCACTCGGCATTTATACAATTGATTTAAGCAGTTTTGGGGAATCTCAGGAAAATGAAACAAATCTAACTTTGCAATGGAGAAATATTGCATCGCGTTCCGGTAATCTTCCCGAGAATTTACCCTCAGCACAGGAACCTCTTTTTATAAATCAGGGAATTGCACTTATTTACAAATTAGACGACAATAATTCTTTTGGTATCGAAATAGGACAGGAGCATTTCTTACAGCAATTTGTCCGCAAAATCGGAGAACAGGATTATATTTACACACAAAACCCCGTTTTATTTTGGTATGGTGGTTTTTATAAATTAAGCATTCCTGCAATTGGATATAAAAATATAATAGTTCCTTATGCTCAGGTCTTTGCAGGCGGAACTACTGCCGGTATGATTGGACGCGGTCAGCTCGGTATCCAGTTTAATTATGATAATTTCCTCAAATTTTATGTAGCCGGTGAATTAAGTTCTTTATTTTATAATGTTCAAAATAAAATCAACCGAACTGACAAATTTGGCATTACTTACGGTTTGAGTTTGAGTTATTAACTCATCTTATTATAATAAATTATTAGTTAGTTGTAAAGTATTGATTTTTAAAAAATAATTTTTTGTGTTCTTAGTGAAATACTTTGTGCCCTTTGTGTTAAAAGAAATAACCACAAAGAACACAATGTTTTAACAAAGAGTACGAAGAAATGAATTATAAAAAAATAAGAGAATACAATATAGAGAACTAAATGTTTAAGGTGTGTTATTATAATAGTTGTAAAGTATTGCTTTTAAAAAAATATTTTTTTGTGTTCTTAGTGAAATACTTTGTGCCCTTTGTGTTAAAAGAAATAACCACAAAGAACACAATGTTTTAACAAAGAGTACGAAGAAATGAATTATAAAAAAATAAGAGAATACAATATAGAGAACTAAATGTTTAAGGTGTGTTATTATAATAGTTGTAAAGTATTGCTTTTAAAAAAATATTTTTTTGTGTTCTTAGTGAAATACTTAGAGTCCTTTGTGTTAAAAGAAATAACCACAAAGAACACAATGATTTAATAAAGAGCACAAGGAATAAATTAATAAAAATAAATAAGAGAAATATAATATTAAGTAGCCAATGTTTAAGGTGAGTTATTATAATATTGGCTGTAAAGTAAATTACGCCGAGATTTCAACTATAGTTCAGGAATTTATAGACAATGGTGCTGAACTTGTCCCCTTTGGTGAAGACTGCGACTTAATTTTAATTAACACCTGCACTGTAACTCATATTGCTGATTCCGATTGCAGAAAAATAATCCGTCGCGCAAAGCGAAATGTTCCCAATGCTAAAATTGCTGTTATGGGCTGCTACGCTCAAATGCAACCTGAAATAATATCTGAAATTGAAGGAGTGGGTTATATTTTGGGTAATAAGGAAAAATTTGAAATTCTTAATTTAATCCGTAATGATTTTGTAAAAGCTAAGATAGAAAGCGAAAACGAAGCCAAAATATATGTAACGGATTTAAAAAATTCTCCATTTTATTCTGCATTTTCTGCTGATAATGAATGCCACACCCGCATTGTTTTTAAAATTCAGGACGGTTGCGATTATTACTGTTCATATTGCACTGTTGCAGCAGCTCGTGGACCAAGCCGTTCAATGGAAATTGAGCAAATAAAAAATACTCTTTATTCAATTCAAAATAAAGGACATAAGGAAATTGTTCTTTCCGGTATTAATCTCGGTGATTACAAAACAAGCGATGGCAATCGTTTTATTGATGTTTTAAAAATGATTGATGAACTTGATGTAAATCTTCGGTTTCGAATATCATCAATAGAGCCAAACTTATTAAACGAAGATATAATAAAATTAGTAAGCAATTCTAAAAAGCTCTGTCCTCATTTCCATATACCACTACAAAGCGGCTGCGATGAGATTTTAAAAAAGATGAGGAGAAGATATTCAAAATCACTATTTGAAAACAGAATTGAACTGATTAAAAAATACATTCCTGATTGCTGCATTGGAATTGATGTGATTAATGGTTTTCCATCTGAAACGGAAGCAAACTTCAATGAAACATATTCATTTTTAAATACTCTTCCAATTTCATATCTTCACACCTTTACATATTCTGAAAGAAGCTCAACAGATGCTATAAATATCAATCCTAAAGTTTCACATCAGGAAAAGAAAAGACGCACTTTACTGCTAAGAGAACTTTCCGAAAAGAAGAAATTAGAATTTTATCAAACTCAAATTGGAAAAACAAAAGAAATAATTCCAGAAAATTACGATAAAAAAGCAAAACTATACAAGGGTTGGTCTGAAAACTATGTTCGCACTGCTTTTTGGGGGGATTGTGAATTAAACAGCCACTTTGTGCAAGTGAAACTTAATAATATTCAGAATGATTTGGTTATGGGTGAAAAACTGGCATAGGGGAGAAAAAAAACATTGACATTAGGAGCATCAGCAACAAAGAAAGTCTTTTATTTGAATATAGATAATATCACTAAAAGTGTCATTCTGACGGATGTCAGAATCCATCTTGGTTTTCTCTAAAGAGATTGGACAAAGGAATATTTCAGTTATTAGTCATTGGTCTTTTTTCCTTTACAAATGACGAATTCCCAATTTTTCCGTTTATGGTTTATGGTAATTAAGGCATTAGTCATTGGTAATTGGTAATTGGTAATTACAAACTAATGACCAATGACTAATGACAAATAACTAATAAGATAATATTTGCTAACTGCGAAATTTTTATTTACGAGATAAATCTCCTAACTCCATTAATTTCGTTATTGGGTCAGGAGCTCTGAAGCTGTGCTTTGGTTTTCCTTCCCAAGTTGAACTTGGAAATGTGGTTTTATTTCTTCTTCTTCCTATAGATACTTTTCAAAAAAAATAAAAATCCAATACAAAGCAATATTCATCGTCATTCAAAAAGAATAAGGCGGTTTTAATTAGTATTAATAAGAGTTATTCTATTTTATCTTATAGAAAGTTCAAAAATTTGGTTAATATTTCATTATGAAAAGTTGTTAAGAACCTCAATTCTTGTGGTATTACTTACTTGTGAGATTCTTCGCTCCGCTCAGAATGACATTTTTAGAACTTTTCTTATGAAAGTATAGTAAAATTTGCTATTTTGCAATTTGATAAAAAAGAAAAAAAAATTAATAATTTTTTAAATAATACGTTAATAAGAAAAAAGAAGAAGAAATTAATATATAATGTATTAATAGAAGGAATTTGTTTTTACGATAAAAGTGAGGTTAAAAATGTCAAGAACATTGAACAAAGTGATGCTCATCGGGAACGTAGGTAGAAATCCGGATTTGAAGTACACTCCAAGTGGAATCCCAGTAACTTCATTCAGATTAGCAACATCTGAAACCTGGAAAGACAGAGAAGGCAACGTACAGGAACATACTGATTGGCACACTATTGTAGCATGGCGTGGTTTAGCAGAGGTAATCCACAGGTTAGTAAAGAAAGGTTCACGGGTTTACATAGAAGGCAGAATACAGACTCGTTCCTTTGACGATAAGACTGGAAACAGAAGACACGTGGTGGAAGTATTGGCAGATAATATGCTCCTTCTTGAAGCAAGAAAGTTAAAAGACGACGATTCTTTTGAAGACGACAGGTCTCTTCTTGCCGACCAAACAGATTTTGATTTAGATTTAAATTTAGACTATGAAAGCGATATTCCGATGGGCAGCTCTTCTCATAGCAATGAATTCCCATTTTAATTTGCAAATATAATTTTATTTTAAGCCCCTTTTACTAAGGGGCTTTTATCATTTATGAAATATAATAAAAATTTAGAATTAAAAGTTGGTTTGGCAGCACTTGCCGCTATTATCCTTTTAATTGTCGGAATAACTCTTGGCAAAGGGATTAGCGTTTCTATGTCGCAAAACATAGTAAAATTCCGTTTTGCCCACTCTGCTGGTATTCAGGAGTCCGCTCCTGTTACTATTAACGGAGTAAGAAGGGGATACGTTACCGCTGTTACAAATGATAATAGCTCGGTGCTTATTACTGCCAATCTTTCTGATGTTTCAGACATTAACGAAGATGCCGTTGCTAAAATTACTATGCTCGAAATTACTGGCGGAAAGAAAATCGAAATTTATCCCGGACATTCTGAAAAAAAATTCAATTTCCAGCAAGAACTGCCCGGAGTGCAAGCTGACGACCTTTCTAATCTTATTTCAGATTTCGGCACGATTGCAAAGCAAGCCCAATCTGTTATTGGACGAGTGGACACTTTAACCTATCTTTTGAATAATTCTCTTGCAAACAATAATACTTTAGAAAAATTAAATTCATCATTAGATAATATTGTAAATATTGTTGATTTACTTAAACAGCAGGCAGAAAGAACATCTGGCGATATTAACGATGTTTTTCGTGATGTGAAATATCTTTCTTTGGGTTTTAAAAATTCTTATGATAAATATGAACCTGTTGTGGATTCTTTAGTTTTTAGAATAGACAGAATAACAAGCGAAGCTGAATTGATATTAAATTCAACAAAATCGTCAATTTCCAATGCCGATACTCTTCTTTCTGATATGAAAGAACTTTCAAGCGATTTGAAAAATGGGAATGGAGTGCTTTCCAGATTGATTTATGATAAAGGACTCAGTTTAAAAGTTGATACTACTTTAAACTCATTAAATTCCTTGCTAAAGCAAATCAAACATTACGGAATAAATGCCAACATTAGAATTGGAGCGAAACCGTAAACAAAAGGCAGAAGGCAGAAAGAAGAAAAAAGAAAGCAGAGAGAAGAGAGAGAAAGCCGACAGCCATAAGCAGACAGCTATCGGCAGACAGCCATCAGCTTGAAGAATGAAGAAGATTGCATACGGCTTTAGGCAGTCGGAAAGTGTAGTAATTCATAGAAAATCTAATAATAATTTCTTGTCATTCTGAATGAAGTGAAGAATCTCAAGTTCTGTGTTAGTAATGAGTTGTGAGATTCTTCACTTCGTTCAGAATGACATCTTTTCTCAGTCATACTATCAACAAGTTGATAGCATGACTTCAATCTTGTCATGCTATCAGCTTGCTGATAGTATGACTTTAGATTTTTCTGGATTCTTCGCTTCGCTACAGAATGACAGGGTAAATTATGTCATCTCCATTTAAATAAAAGTTTTATTTTATAAGTGAGTTCAGAATGACAAGGAAATTAAAATAAATAATTAAAACGATAACAATAATCATACTTTAGAATAAATAGAAAAGTGAAATAAAAGTAATTTAAATAGCTTAAGGAGGAAAAAATGGCTTCGTACCCAACTGCAGTAACAATTGATATTGCTGATTATTTATTTGAGAATTTTTCCTGTGAAGATGAATTCCTTTCAAAATTGAGAAAAGAAGCAAATCAGGAAGACATACCTAATATTTCCATTTCGCAGGAACAGGGACGCTTTCTTCAATTCATATTAAAATTGATGAAAGCAAAGTATGTTTTAGAAATTGGTGGTCTTGCCGGATATTCTGGTATTACTATGGCTCGTGCCTTAGTTCCAGATGGAAAATTAATTTCTCTCGAATTAAACCCACATCATTTTGAATTTTTCTCAAAGAAAATTAAACAGGCAAATTTAGAAAATGTTATTGAACTTCATAATACAAAAGCTATTGATTTCCTCCGGGATTACAAGCCGGATTTTCAGTTTGATTTCGTTTTTTTAGATGCAGACAAAGTTTCATATATGGAATATCTTGATTTAGTGCTTCCTTTAGTTCGCGTTGGTGGAATAATTGCTGCCGATAATGCTTTCGCTTTCGGTGATATTGTGGCAAGAGGCAGAGTGGAAGAACCTCATAACGTTGAAGCAATAAAAAAATTCAACATTGCGATTGCAAACAATCCTCAACTATTTTCTACGATTGTCCCTGTTGGAGACGGCTTGATTATGGGATACAAAATTAGCTAAAGGTGCTTTATGGCTAAAGAAACTGCAATAAAATTATTTGAAGCAAAAAAGATTCGCACTTTCTGGGATTCCGAAAAAGAAAAGTGGTATTTTTCTATTGTAGATGTTATTGAGATTTTAGTTGAAAGTCCAAGACCAAGAAAGTATTGGAATGCACTTAAAACTAAATTAATACAAGAAGGTAGTGAACTGTCCCAAAATTTGGGACAGTTGAAATTATTATCTTCTGATGGTAAAATGCGACTAACTGATGTTGCAGACACAGAGCAACTTTTAAGATTAATTCAATCAATCCCTTCACCAAAAGCAGAACCATTGAAAATGTGGCTTGCTATGGTAGGTTATGAAAGAATTGAAGAAACCGACGACCCTGAAAAAGCATTAGACCGTGCTATGGAAACATATTTAAGAAAAGGATACTCTAAAGAATGGATTAATCAGAGGTTAAAATCTATTGAAATCAGAAAGGAACTTACTGATGAATGGGAAAACCGCGGAATTCAAAAAGGTGTTGAATATGCGATTTTAACTGATGAAATATCCCGTGCATGGTCTGGTTTTACTACTAAACAATATAAGGAATTTAAAAACCTAAAAAAAGAAAATCTTCGGGATAATATGTCTAATCTTGAACTTGTTCTGAATATGCTTGCTGAAGCTACTACAACAGAAATATCCAAAGAAAATGACCCAAAAACATTTGAAGATAGCAGAATAATTGCTAAGCAAGGTGGAACTATTGCCGGTAATACACGAAAAGCTATTGAAGAAAAAACTCACAAAAAAATTGTTACTAAATCAAATGCAAAAAAATTTTTAAATAAATAAATCAATGTTATGGCAAAAACAACATTAAAAATAATGAGCGTTGCTCTTTTGATTTTTTTGTTCTACAGTTGTGGTTCTTCGAGACGGCATAGTGCAGATTTTGATTTGCAGCGCCAAATTGCTGATAAAGAAATTGATACAACAAAAACTGTGTATATTGTTGATACTAAACCAATTGATTCTGTTGATGTCAATAAAATGATTTATGATATTTTTAAAATAGAAATAGACGAATACCCGGAAAAGCTAAAAGTTTATGCACGCGTTTACGATTCGCTTGGAAATTTCGTAACAAATATGGCGCGTCCTTATTTGAAAGATACTACAAAAAATTACTGGACTTATTACCGTGAAGTGCTTGGCGATAAAATCAAACGCGATGCTGCTATTGATACTTTCACCGTCCGTGAATACGGTGCTAACGATTCCATTCCTTATAATATAGTTTTAACAGTTGATTACAGCGGTTCTATGTCACCGGTTATGAAAGCGATTTTTGAAGGGACTGAGCTTTTTGTTCGTTTAAAATCCCAATACGATAAAATTGCACTGACTTCCTATAACCAAAAATACTCCATTAAAGTGCCTTTTGCAAAAGATACTAATGATATAATTTCCCTTTACAGAATGAAGAGGGCAGAGGGAATTGGCTTGTTTTCTGCTATGTATGATGCGGTTTTCAATTCAATTGATTTATTCAGAGAAACTGAACCGGAAGTTCCCCGCGTTTTAGTGCTTTTTTCCGATGGAGATGATAATTATTCAAAGAAGGAAATCGGCGAAATTATTGACAGTGCTAAAAGCCAGAACGTCCACATATTTACTGTTGCATTCGGTTATTCAAAAGATGCCAATCTGAAAGCTATGGCTCAATATACTGGCGGAAAGTTTTATCGCGCTCAATCACACGAAGAACTCGTTTCAATTTTTCGTGATATTTATATGAGTTTAAAATATTACTATTATATAACTTACAAGCCACCTAAATTCTGGGGACTTCACAACGTCATTGCAGCTATGAATTTGCCCGGCAGAGCAGACACCCTTTTTGCTTACGGTGAATACAACACTTCAGATTTGTTTGATTGGGATAAAATTGGAAAGTCCTTTACCAGACCAATACTTTTTGATTTCGATAGTGCTATTGTTAAAGAAGAGTCTTATCCTATAATTGAAGAAATTGTTGATGCGATGCTAAGCAAACCATCACTAAAATTGGAAATACAAGGTCATACTGATAATGTAGGTCAAATTGATTACAACTTGGATTTATCCGATAGACGTGCAAAAGCAGTTATGCAGAAAATAATAGAAAGTGGAGTAGAGGAACGGCGATTGCGGGCGAGAGGTTTTGGTATGTCCAAACCTATTAAACCAAATGAAACAGAAGAAGGCAGAGCAGCAAACAGAAGAACAGAATTTGTGATTATTGCGAAGTAAAATTATATATTTCAAGTAATTGGTTTCTTCGCTATATTAGAAACCATCTTAAAAATTCTTCTTATAGACTGAATAATTCATCCGATGACTTCCCAGTCATCGGATGAATTATTCAGTAACGATTTTAGAATTTACTAAAAATAAGAGAAAAAACTTAGTTTTTTTACAGAATATTAAGCAAACCATTTATAATCAATAACTACTGAATATTTCCTTAAATTTATGTATATTACAGGATAGGTCATAAGTTATTAGTTCTTTTTACAAATTAAATAAAGATGTCCAAGATGTCCAGAATACTGGACATCTTTTTTCAAAATTTCCTTTCCAAGTGCAACTTGGGAAGGTTTTTTTTTTTTACATATTCAGAGTTCCTGATGCCTCGTAGTTTGCAATTTCGCAATCTTGTCATTCCGATACGAAGTGAGGAATCTCACAAGTCATTACTACCACAAGGTTTTAGATTCTTCACTTCGTTCCTAATGAACCACTTTGGCTTTTATAGCGCGTAAATA
>CAZCLJ010000041.1:0-23478 GCA_964499465.1 uncultured Hyphomicrobiales bacterium | reverse complement strand
AATAACCCAATAACCCAATAACCTAATAACCTAATAACCTAATAACCCAATAACCCAATAACCCAATAACCCAATAACCCAATAACCCAATAACCCAATAACTTAATAACTCTTTAATCATTAACAATTAACAATTACTTCGTTGAAAGCACTTCTACGTGGAAAGTGTGGTTTTTTGGAACTGTGATTCATTTGATTTTTATGATTAATTTGATTAGTAGAAAATCCTTTTCTTTTATAATTCAATAATTTTTAGGGATTTTGTTTGGATTAAATGTTTATCGCGGGTAATTATTGTTAAATCAAATTCTAAGGCATTGGCAGCAATCCACAAATCATTTTCGGGGATTGGTTTCCCTAAGTTCCTTAGTTCATTTTTTAGTGTAGAATAGTGTCTGGCTGTTTCTTCTTTTATTTCTAATATATTACAATATCTGAAAAAATTCCTGTAAATCTGTAAATTCTTTTGGTAGTTGCTTGACCTTACAGCACCAAAATACATTTCACCAACAGATATGATTGAAATGTTAATTAAGTCAATATTAGCAAAGAAATTAACAATTGTAGGTTCATTTTTCATAAAACCAATTATTATATTGGTATCAATCAGAAAACTCACTGCCAGCTTTCATTGTCAATTGTTCTACATTCTTTAATATTTGCCAATAATTCGTCTGCTTCGGTTTCACTTATAATTCCGGCAAATTTCATTAACTCTTTTTTGTTTATACTCTTATCAACTTCTTTTATAGATATTTGAATTTTCCTGGTATTAAACTTTGATAAAACTTCAGGGCTAATGAAGATTCCATTATTATCTGTATGTTCATTTATTATAATAGCTTCCACATCTTCCTCCAGTTATTTATATGTTTATCTTATTAAATAATTATTAATTATTAATTGTTAATGATTTTTGGTTGCTCATGCTTTAACTAATACTCGTTGTAATCCAATAAATTCATTTGGCTGATAATCCTGTTCCACTTCAATGCATAGTCCTATTGCTTCTTTGATTCTATTCATTAGTGTATCGTAAGATTTTGCCTGTGTATGACAACCTTTAAGTGCTGGAACATCTGCAATTAGCCAGCCATCAGTATCTTTTTCTATTATAACCTGAAATTCCTTTATCATAATATTTTCTTACCAATATAGTTTGTAATGCATTATTAAACAAAATATTTAAATGCTTTGTTTTTATTACATATCTAAAATATAAATATTTTCTTAAATATGCAAGAGAAACATCTTTAATGATTAATGATAAATGATTAATGATTAGTGTCAAGTGTCAAAAGAAAGGGATTTTTTGACACTTTGACAGAAAGTTTTTTAGATATTATTTGAGTGATTTTTCATCAAATATCTTTTGCTTTATTTTGTGCTTTTCTTTTAATCAGCCGTAACCATAAGTCGTTATTTTTCATTCTTTTATTTTGCTTTTCAATCATTAAACTGTAATCACCGTTACACTCTTCATAATTCTTTAATCTAACGGCTCTTTGAAACTCTACGCAGTCGAAGTTTTCATTATTTTTCATCAAGCACCTCCCTTGGAGTTCTAATTTCAATACAAGCGTAACCCTGCATCATATTTACTGAATTATATTTTCTTATTCTATCTATATTTACAATATGTTTAAAATTCCAGCTAACTAATAAATCTGTTTTATAAAAAGTAGCATAAGCAATGTGAGTTGCATCATCAAGAAATTTTTTGGGTACTGCATTGTTTCTAATATATTCTTGTGCTAAATTTGCAATATCATCATTATAAGCTAATATTTCCAAAAAGTCGTCTGGAATCTGCTCTAACTTTTCTTTTACAAATTCAGGGGCATTTTTTAGTTCATCAACACTTGTTGGTGAAATTACAGCAATTTTTTTCCCGGCTATAAACTCATCAAACAAAATATTAGACCACTCTGAAAACTCTTTATCGAAGCAGCCACCAATTACAGAAGTATCAATATATATTCTTAATTTGTGCATTTTTTTACTATGATTAAAAAGTATTATCTATAAAATTATCTTTTTTCTACTTTAATATACACATTTTTATAATTCCAGGCAAATAATTTCAATGATAAATGATTAATGATAAATGATAAATGATAAATGATAAATGATAAATGATAAATGATTAGTGTCAAGTGCCAAAAAAAAAGGGCATTTTTTGACATTATGGCAGAAATTTACTTGATTTTTTCAATACCTAAATCTTTGCAAATTTTTACTGCTAAATGGTCTGAAATTTCTGTATGTCTTGGTACTGCACTTCTTTTGTAATTAAGATTATTGCCCCACAATGAATGCTTTGCACCTTCTCTTAATAATTGGCAGCTATGTTCAGATAGATACTTCAATAATTTAGTTATCTTCCAATCATTTATTCTTCTTCAATATAATTAATTGAAATTTCTAGCATATCATCTTTATTTTCAACTTCGCATTCGATAGATTCTATAAGATTTGTTTCAAGAGAAAACATAAGTTCATCTATAGTAAATTCCTGACAATTCACTCCGGGGATTTCTTTTATCCAGCCAATCCAAAAGTCGCCATCTTGTTTGATGATTGCTGTATATTGGTTTTGCATATATACTCCTTTTTTTTCCCAAATATACAAAAAAATTGATAATTGACAATTGACAATTGATAATTATTAATTATTAAAGAGTTATTAAGTTATTGGGTTATTAGGTTATTAGGAAAAGAAAAAAACAATAACAATTAACAATTAACAATTAACAATTATTTCGCTGAAAGCACTTCTGTTTTGAATTATTATTAAATATGCTTAAATATTTTCTAATTCATTTTTGGTAATTTCAGTATCTTTAAGGATTTTCATAAATAAGCCAATTCCTATATCTTCGTTGGAATGAACAGGAATCACAGTTGCTCTTCCGTCAATGTGTTTCAAATAATGGTGGCTACCTTTTATTCTTATAACTTCAAATCCAAACTTCCTTAAAATAGAAATAAGTTCTTTACCTGAATATGATTTTTGGTTACTCATGCTTCAACTAATACTCGTTGTAATCCGATAAATTCATTTGGCTGAAAATCCCGCTCAACTTCAAGACATAGCTCTATTGCTTCTTTTATTCTATTCATTAGTGTATCGTAAGATTTTGCCTGTGTATGACAACCTTTAAGTGCTGGAACATCTGCAATTAGCCAGCCATCAGTATCTTTTTCTATTATAACCTGAAATTCCTTTATCATAATATTTTCTTACCAATATAGTTTGTAATGCATTATTAAACAAAATATTTAAATGCTTTGTTTTTATTACATATCTAAAATATAAATATTTTCTTAATTATGCAAGAGAAACATCTTTAATTGTTAATTATTAATTGTTAATGATTGGGATAAAGTGTCAAGTGTCAAAAAAAAGGGCATTTTTTGACACTTTGACAGAAAATGTCTTTATAAGAATTTAAAAAAAGTTTTAAATAAACTGACTTTAACTAAAAACTACTTATTTTGTTTTTCTTCAATTAATAAATTTATTTTTTTTTCCAAATTATCAATTTTCTTTATTAATTCATCGTTATTATCGCTTACCATTGCGTCAACAAACACAGAATTAACTAAAGACAATCCAATAATTCCACCACTTAACACAACAAAGACAAAATATAGATAAGTAAAGAAAGAAGAAATAGCAGAAGAGCCATTTGTAATACACTCAGGAATTTCAAACCAACCTTCAATTGTAAATAGTTTGAAAGTAGAGTAAAGAGAAATTAAAGGATTTTGAAAATATTCATTAGCACTCTCATTAAAAAGGAAAAAAGAAAGAATTCCAATAATGAATATATATACAAAAAAACCAAGCATAACAACAATTGATGCTTTTAATGCTCTATTAATTCCGGCAATTAATTCATTAATTCCAGGTATAAATTTTAAAACCCTGAAAGATTTAAAAACCCTTAACACCCTGAAAATTAATAAAAAGCTAAAATCTGTGAATTCAATAGATAGTATATAAATAATTAGAGTTGGAATTGAAATTACAATTAAAACAAAGTCTAAAATATTCCAATATGAACAGAAATAAGTTTTTCCGTATGTATTAAGTTTTACAGATAGTTCAATTACAAATAATACTGTAATTATATTATCAACTAATGAAATAACTCTACAAATACTTTTATCATAAAAAAAACCGCTTATAAAAATTACAATTGCATTAAGAATAATTAAAAGCAGAATTTTATTTTCATCTAAAAAAAATTTCTTTAGTATATTATTTAAAGCCATAATAAAATTATACAACTAATTTGAATCAGCCATTTTATCGAAACACTCTATTGAATTAATTAAAATATCAGAAAAATTATAAATATCATCTAAACTATTTAATTCTGTTTTTGTTTCTTCCTTTTGTTCATTAAATGTAGAAATATATTTTTTGCTTCTGTTTAAATATAAACGGCAAATTGTTTTTCTATTATTACCATCTAATAGAATAGCAAAGTATGTTTGGGCGTCTTTATAAGTAACTCTTTTTATATCAATTTTTTTTCTTAGTATTGATTTAACTATCATGTAACCTTCGATTTCTTCTTCAGTTGTAACTATTTTATTATCATTATCATTTTCTTTTTTTATTTCTTCGACTTGAATAATATCTTTTTCTTTTGAAGCTTTATCTTCATTATTAAGTGCAGTTTTAAGTCTTTCTGTAATAGTATCACTAATGTATTGCTGTATTGATCTTTTAGTTAAATTAGTAAACTGGTCAAGTATTTTTGCAGTAACAACTCCTGAATATACTTGTTTAGTAAAATATTTAACAAATTCTGGAGATGGATTATTAATTTCCTGTTGAAAAAGTTGTTTTAATTCGCTTGAATATTTCAATTCACTGGCAGAATTAACTATACTATCAGCATCAAAATAAGATTTATGAAATTTTTTAATTTCTTCAATTTGGTTATCTTTCAAATCAGTTATATTTATTTCAAGAAATGGTTTTTCATCCATTTTATTTGACTCAACTAAATCAGAATAAAATCGGTAAATCACTCCGTTAGTAAGTATACCAAACCTTGCTTTTGAAACATGAAAATACCTTAATAGCTGGCCATCGTGTAAATCAAGATTTTGTGACCAATGTTTACATTCAATCAGTAAAGTTGGATTTCCATCTTTTATTATTGCATAGTCTATTTTTTCTCCTTTTTTTATTCCAATATCTGAAATGTACTCTGGTACAACTTCGAGCGGATTGAAAACATCATAACCTAAAATTTGAAGGAATGGCATAATAAAAGCATTTTTTGTAGCTTCTTCAGTTAAAATTTGCTCTTTCAATTTAGCAACTCTATCACCAAGTTGCTTTATTTGGTCTTTAAAATCCATAATGATTAAATAATTATGTTGATAAAAATTGTTACTTCTATTTTTTTTGTTTTTTTCTTTATTTATAAATTATTTAAATTTGTTTTAAATTATAAAATTTTCCTTTATTTTCCAAGAAATAATTTTTTTATTTTTGTGGTTGTTGTTTTTTTTACTTGTTTTTTTGTCTGAACTGTGATTAACCTGATTTAATGATTTCCAGATTATTCTTTTCTTTAATAATCAAGAAATCCTATAATCCTTTTAATCAAGGTTCAGACAAAGATATTACTTCACTGAAAGCACTTCTACGTGATTGTGTGGTTTTCTGAAACGTTGAAGCTGTAGCTGCTAAATGCTTTTATAGAAATTGAAAATCTTTTATTTCCTTAAAAATATATTTTCTTATTTTTCGATAAAATCAAACAACTCTTTTTCTAAATAGCCAGTTGAATTGCAATTAATTTTTTTGCTTTTGTTAGTTTTTACAAATTTATAGCTAACAATATTCTCAGAAACAGCTTCGCCTTCAAAACTAAAAAAGAATGCATTTATTGTAACTCTGGTTGATGTTTCATTAACTTCTTCAACAACAATATTGAAATTTCCGCTGTAATCAACAAATATTTCATTGTTATTTTGTTTAAAAACACCACAATCCATTGCATTTTTTATGTTGTCAGCAGACAAATTAAAATCAGTGGAAATTAGCCCAGATGCTTTTTCAATAGTTTTGATAGGTGTATTGTTATTACCAAACCATTTTATAATTTTATTCCAAACATCATCAAAACTTTTATTTATTACTTTTGATTTGTCAAATTGATAAGTTTGGGGCGGTTTGTAGCTTTGGCAACTATAAATAAGTATAGTACAAAATGCAACTTGAATAAGGAAAAATAACTTTTTCATAAAACCTCCAAATAATTAATTTAATTTATATAAAAAAAGGGCATTTTCACATTATGCCCTTCTGTGAGGTATCGCCAAACACCTTGGGCTAAAGCAAAAAGGAAAACGCCCATTGCTGGGCGTGCCTTCTTACCGTTCTAGCGCTTTAAAATTGGCGATTTTCAAACAAGAACGAAAGTAAGACTACGCTTACAAGTTATATTTTAACTAAAAAAAAACTTTTTCTTTCATTTTTTTTCCATTTATTTATTTCCTACAATTTAAAACTTTCCTTTTTAAAAAGCAAATTTTTTTTGTCTTGAACTGTGATTTTTTTGATTTTTTTGATTTTTTTGATAAGATATTCTCAAATTCTTAATCATCTCATAATCACATAAATCTCAAAAATCATAGTTCAAAACAACAAATTAATTAAATATTACTTAATTATGTTATTTTTTGTGTTAATATTGATGTTAATAAGTTGTGGAAAATTTGTTATTTCATAGTTCAAATATATTCATTATTTTTGTATAATTAATTTTTTTTATATGTGCATTTTTTTTATTAATTGAAAGATATTAAAATGAATAATCAAAAATTCATTATCGAAAAACTTCTTGAAATTACATCTACTCTTACCATAATTATTGGTAAGCTCCTTGGCCTGGTCAGGAAATTAGATGAATATCTCTATAATTTCAAGGTTTGCAATGATTTACTAAAACAAATCAATAAAGAATATAATTATAATGTCAATCTTTTCAATTTAAAAGATTATGAGGAAAAGTTAAACTCACTTCTAACTGTAATAGAATCTTACGGTTTAGATGTGTTAGATATGTTTGAGAATATAAAGGAGTGCAATGAATAAACCAACAATTGCTTTTGCACAGGAACTGCTCGGCTATTTGCCGGGCAGACCTGATTATAATGAATGGTTGACTTGCATAAGTGCTATTGGTAATACTTTTGACGAATCAACCGCATTAAAATTGCTTTCTGAAAAGTTCAAAGATGAGAAAGCTAATGAACATTTTAATAAGCTAAATACAAGAGTTAAATCAACTGGCTTTGGGAGTTTATGCTTTCTTGCAAAGAAGTATGGCTATAAGATGGCAGCAATTAGCCGTCAGAAATTAGCTAAAAGCCCCCAGACCCAAATCCCCAGTCCCCAAAACCTGGAATATTCAGATGAACTGTTATACCGCTTTGTAAATGAAGAACTTGAAGAAAGAGCAGGCATTTATCAGTATTATGATAATATAAGCCGAGAAGAAGCAGATAACAGGGTGCTTAATGAATATCCAGATGCAAAAAAAGTGAGAGTATATAGAGTTTGCATAAATAAAGAAGTTATTGATAAAAATCTAAACAGAGATAACCTGCCACACTTAAAAGCTAATGGTAATCCCGATTTCGAGCCATTAACAACAAATTTTAAGAACTATTACTTAACTCTTCAGGAAATAATGGAAATGGTGTTGTTTGGTTTTTCAATAGTTTTTTGCTCAATGGGAGAAGATGAAAAGGGAAATACCCGCAGATGCTCTGCCAGTTTTGTTGAAGCGGATTTGTTTGCTCTTGATTTTGATAAGGGAATTCAAATTCCAGATTTCATTGATTTAGCACCAGAGGGCTTAATAGGTATTTATACAACTTGCTCGCATACTGAAGAAAATCACCGTTTTCGTGCTATCTTTGAGCTTCCTTTTTGCGTTAAGCAAGGAAAATGTTATAGTCAGATTGTTAAGGAATATGCAGATTTTTTCAATGCGGACAAGACAACCGATTGCTGCAGAGTTTTTTATGGTTCAAGCCAAGGTACTTTTATAAATTGTATAAATGGAGTTCAATATGCAGCATTTTAAAGTAAATCCTTACGTCCCAATGACAAAAGCTGGTGTTTTGGGTTTTTTGAATGAAAATAAAAAAGTTTCACATAAAAAAACAATAGAAACAATGCAGGAAAAATTAGACAGAGGTAGAACAATGCCAGAAATGAAGGAACTATTTGGTAGTTATTTTCATCAGGGCGAGCTTACAATTCTAGCAGGTCAGTCCAACGTAGGTAAATCTTTGCTTGCTTTTCAAATAGCAGATGGGATTAGCAAAGGGGAAGATATATTAGAGCAGCGTAATGAATGTGAGCCGCTGAAAGTGATTTACTATGATTTTGAAATGAGTGAAAGAAATCTAATAAAACGCTACCCAAATTATAATGCAAACGATAATTTCCTCACAGTGAAAATTGATGATTTGCTCAAAGAACACGACGGCGTTTTTGATTTAGATATAATCAATCAGCATATAAAAGAAGAAAAAGCAAGCGTTGTTATTATTGATAATATTTCTGCAATAGCAATGAAATCTCTTCAGGACCAAAACGAATCCCTGCGATTAATCAAAGCAGCCAAACAACTCGTTTCCGGTGGTAATCTTTCAATTTTGTTACTTGCTCATACACCAAAAATATATGGAGTAAAACCAATAGAATTGAAAGACATAGCTGGTAGTGCAAATATAGGGAATTTGTGTGACAGTGCTTTTTTCATAGGTAAAAGCAGTGAAGTAGCAGGCAGGCGTTATATTAAACAGGTAAAATCAAGGAATGCTGAAATGATTGAGAAATGCCTGATAGCAGATATTAAGCAGTTGGATTATTTGAAGTTAGATTTTGTGGCTTTAGATGATGAGAGGAACCATTTAAAAATTGAAGAAGACATATCTAATGCAAAACGAAATGAATTCATCAATTTAGCAGAAGAAGTATTTTCGAATAAAGAATCTTTAACACGTAAAGAAATAATTGATAGAATATGTGAATTAAAGAATTTATCTGAAAATGGAGCAAGGCATAGATTTGATAAATTAATTGAAAATGAATTAATTACTAAAAGAGATGGGAAATATTTTATTAATATTTAGCACTTAATTATTTGTATCAAAAGTGTCAAAGTGTCAAGAATGTCCTTTTTTTTGACACTTGACACTACCTTAAATGAACGAATTTAAGCTATCTTTAATTGAGGTTCTTCTGAAGCAGTTTCTTTTCTGTATTTAATATTGTATTCTTTCTTTATCTCATTGATTTCATTATTGATATAATCAACAATATTTTCATATTTACTGTTAATAAAATCATTATAGACAGCTTCTTTCATTTCCCAAACCTCTGTAAGCGAATCTTCATACTTATTCATAAATAACCTCCATCGGATTAAGTAATAATAATTGTTTCCTGTAACCATTAGCAATGCTTACAGTATTTACTTTTTCTTGTTTGTTTATGTTAGCTAAGTGCCTAAAATTCCAAGAAAGTAAAATATCAAATTCATAATAAACACAAAAAGCAATATGAAGTGCATCTTCAACTTTTTTCGCTGGTATTATTCCTTTGTTTAGGTAAATCTGGGCTAAATCCGCAATACTATTGTTTAGCTTATTGTAAACTAAAAGATTATATTTATTTATTGTCTCAAACAATTTTGTTTTTTTACTTTCTTCTTTTGTTTTGCTTATTTCAGTAATAACTACTTCAGAAATATAAACATCATAAAAATCCAGAAATTTTTCAAAGAACTCAATAGTAATTTCTCTTTTTTCTAATGATTGCTCTGAGTAAAGAAAATTGATTACAGAAGTATCTAAATAAACCTTTAGTTTTTTGTTCATAATTATATAAATAATTTTATTTCTACCAAATAGTAAATATAAAACTTTCCTTTTTAAAATGCAAATTTTTTTTAATAAAAATATTTAAAATGATATTCTAATCAATAGCTTTCTTTCCAAATCCGTTAGGATTACTATCTTAATAGTAAAACATATATAAAGAACAGGAAACACAAGCAAAGTTCTTTTCAATAAAAATCTTTAAATAAGCTAATAAGGTTTTTCAACAAGTTCTACTAAGGTTTATTGCAAACACAGAACTCCAGATGCCTCGTAGTTTGTTGTTTCGCAGTCTTGTCATTCTGAAACGAAGTGAAGAATCTCACAACTCATTGCTACCACAGAACTATAGATTCTTCACTTCGTTCCTAATGAACCACTTTGGATTTTATAACACGTAACTATATGTATTGCAAATACTTATACAAGTCATACGATAAACAAGTTTATAGTATGACTTTTACAATCATTTTAGCCATACTATCAACTTGTTGATCGTATGGCTTGCTTCTTATTTAGTTCATTTTCTTAAAAGTAAACGTCTTCGTTTATATTTGCCTCAGAATGACATACTTTTTGCTATAATTTGCGCAATCATTCTTTACGAGGCAACATTTCTAACTCCTTTATTTTCGTTATGGGGTCTGGAGTTCTTAAACTGTAATTTCTTTTTCCAACAGGACAAACTGATATACAAATACCACAAATAAGATGCTTTTCATTTAAGTTCTTTTGAGTGATTTTATTGCAATTTTCCTTGCATTTGTGAGCATCAAAAAAAGTATCGCGATTAGTGTTTACATTCCATAAAATTCCGTTAGCTGCCTGAGCAGGACATTTTTCAACGCAAATTTTACATTTTCCGCATCTGCTCTTATTAATCGGCTTATTTATCAATTCCGGCTTTTCGCTTATTAGTATGCTTGCCAATCTTAGTCGGGGACCGAAACGTTTGCTAATCAGTAAATCTGTCTTTCCTATCCAGCCCAAACCAGCGCGAGTTGCAATCAATTTATGAGATATTTCGTAAGTCAAATTGTCAATAAATTCTTTATATCCTTCAGACAAAACTGAAATAGTAGGACTGACCACTAAATTGGAAATATTAGATTTGCTCAGTTCGATTGAAATCAGTTCAGTTACTTTGGCTAATTCTGAGTTTATAAAATTGTAATGCTCTAAATATTCAAAAGTAGGTCCGTCTTCAATTAAATCAATTATTTTGTCATCTAATTTCCTACCGATTGAAATTCCATAAAAAAAACCACTGAATTTTGGCGATAATAATCCCTTTAAATCAGCAAATCCATAGATAAAATTTTCGTCTAAAATATTTTCAATAATTTTTTGAATCATTATTTGAATTATTAGTTGTGAAATAATAATTAATTGACCACCTGCGGAATATTAGACACGCGTTTATCGCGCATTTGTTTTGCAACATCTCTTAAATCTACGAATTTATCCTGCTCATCAACAATTTCAACTCCGAGAATTGTTTCCAAAACATCTTCCATCGAAATAAGCCCTTCAATACCACCATATTCATCAACAACAAGGAAAAGATGCTGACGTTTTTGCAGGAACAGTTCTAAGACATTATCTAATTCAGCATTTTCCGGAACAAAATGAATATCTCTTGAAATTTCTCTTAATTTTTTATCTGTTTTTCCAGAAAGTGCGTTATGCATTACATCTTTAGAAAGGACATAGCCAACAACTCCATCATCAAGCGATTCTCCTTCCCAAATTGGAAAACGTGAATACATTTGAATTTCTGGCAAAGCTAAAACTTCACCAACAGTTTTGTCCGCCTCACAACTGAAAACAACGGTCCGGGGCGTCATCACATCAGAAACAAATACTTCACTGAATTTCATTATATTTTTCAAAATCCTATATTCACCTGCATCTAATGACCCCTCTTCCCTTGCATTTTCGACCATTTCGTTTAACTCTTGCAATGCTTCTTCACGTGGGTTGCCATATATTTTATTGTCGATTTTTTCCTGCACAAAACTAAATGGCTTTATTATTAACGAAATGACAACAAGAATTGGACAAATCTTTAAAGATATACTATTGGCATATTTTTTTGAAAAACTATGAAGTAATGCACGCAATAAGAAAATTATCAATAATAAAACAATGTTTGATAATAATATATAAGTCCAATAGAAATTGATATTAAAAAAAACAAGATTAATTGCAGTAAATGCTATAATATAAAAAGAAATCTCAATAAAAAAGGAACTGTGGTAAAGTTCATCGAAATGCAATTTAATTGACTGCAAACATTTTGCTTTGTTAGAATCAATTTCTAAATTTTGTTTTAATTCTTCCTGTGAAAGATATGAAATTACAGTTGTTAGTGATGATATAATTAATCCGATTAGTATGAAAGCTAATGAAGCCGATATATAATAGTCCATTTCTGAAAGAGTAAATCTCTCCTAATATTTTACATATTTATTCTTACAAATATACAACAAATTATATACCAAATAAATATAGTTTTTTTTGAAACATTGATTTAATTAGGAAAAGTTGTCATTTTGGAACCCTTTAAAAAGGAAGTGCTTTATTTTAATGGTGATGGCATCACGAAAAGTGTCATTCCGAAACGAAGTGAGGAATCTCACAAGTCATTGATATCACATAGTTTGAAATTCAGAATAATAGGTTTTTAGTCATACTATCAACAAGTTGATAGCATGACAGACAAAGGTAAAGATGTCATTGGTAAGCGGAGCGAATAATCTCAAACTCTGTGGTAGCAAAGACTTGTGAGATTCTTCGCTGCGCTTCAGAATGACAGGATAGATTAATATCATCTCTATTTAAATAAAGGTCTTTCTTTATCTTGGGGTTCAGAATGACAAATAATTATCAATTGTCAATTATCAATTGTCAATTATCAATTAATTAGCTTTCTATTTCGTCAAAATCTTTCAATCTCGGTAAATCATCAAGGGCTTGCAAACCGAATACTTTAAGGAATGTATCAGTAGTTTTGTAAAGAAGTGGTTTGCCGACTACGTCTTTTCTTCCAGCAGTTTCAACAAGATTTTTTTCAACAAGAGAGTTGATAATTTCAGAAGAGTTTACCCCTCTTATTTGTTCGATTTCTGGTTTTGTAACCGGTTGTTTATAAGCAATGATTGAAAGAGTTTCAATAGAAGCTTGGGTTAATCTTTTCTTTATTTTACTACTAAAGAGTTTTTCGATATACATTCCAAACTCCGGACGGGTGGCGTATTGGAAACCGCCCGCAATTTCTACAATCCTAAAAGGTCTGTTAGTGCTTATAAGCTCTTCGTTTATTTCATTAATCAACTCCACAAAAAAATCATTATAATCTTTTTGCTTAATTTTTAATTCTTCAGATTCAGTAACTAATTCTTTCTCTTCATCGGATTTTTTTGATGATTTTATTTTATTCCCGATAACAAGAATGTTAAAAAGAGATTTTATTGTTATTGGCTCTTCAGCAGCAAAAATAATGGCTTCTAATGTTGCTTTTTGTTCGTTTTTAGATAAATTTAAAAAGTTGAAACCAGATGCTTCTATTTGTTTTTCCATTTATTACTTTAGATATAAAAATTACCAAGGGGTATTAACCTGAACTGGATTCAAATCAGGAACCTTATCTTCAAACTTTGGTCTTAATGCAGTAGTTAAATAATACTGCACATTTCTGCGTTTTAAAGCTGGAACCTCAGCCCATGTTACATAAACGCCGAGATGGAAGAAAGCCATCATAGCTAAGTCGCGTTTGTGTCTCGAAAGTTCTTCTACAATATTTCCGCTTCCAACCCTTAGAATTAATCTGTTTGATGCTGTTTTACCAGACCAAATTATATAAACTCCGGTTAATGATTTAATTTCTTTGGTGGTTAAATCAACTTTATTTAATTCACACCAAACGTCTCCCTGACACTTATACCATAGTAATTCCATTTGTTTTCTCTTTATTGTTAGCAATATTTTATTAAATTAAAAAAAATTCTTAATTTTGAAACTATAATTAAAAATAATTTTCAATAAAGTTGCAAATTAGTTTTTTTTTTAGACATTTTCAATAAAATTTACATTTTATTTCTACAAATTTAAAAATATGAAAAGAGAATTCCAAAAAGTATATCAGCCGCAAGAACTTGAGAAGAAATGGTATGATAGCTGGCAAGAAACGAAAATTTATAATTCAAGTTCAAAATCACAAAAAACACCTTACAGTATTTTAATGCCTCCTCCAAATGTTACTGGTATTCTGCATTTTGGACACGTCCTCAACATTACGCTTCAGGATTTATATATCCGTTGGAAAAGAATGAATGGTTACGAAGTATGCTGGTTTCCCGGCACCGACCACGCAGGAATTGCAACACAGACAAAAGTTGAAAAAGAACTACTTAAAGAAAAGCTGAACAGGAATGATTTAGGTCGCGAAAAGTTTTTAGAACGCGTCTGGGACTGGAAAAATAAATATGGTGCTGTGATTTTAAAACAAATGCGTTACCTCGGAGTTTCCTGCGACTGGGATAAAACTCTTTTCACTATGGACGAAAGCGCCTCGAACGCAGTCAGACAAGTATTTATTCAACTCTTCGATGAAGGATTAATTTATAAAGGAAAACGGATTATAAACTGGTCCCCTCTTGCTCAAACTGCTCTTTCAGACGAAGAGGTTGATTTTAAAGAAGTAAAAGAACATCTTTATACTTTAAAATATTATTTTGAAAATTCAAGTGATTATTTAAAAGTAGCAACAGTCCGCCCCGAAACAATTTTTGGCGATGTTGCTATTGCTGTGAATCCAGAAGATGAACGCTTTAGCCATTTAATAGGGAAAAAAGTAATTATTCCACTTACAAACAGAGCAATTCCAATTATTACTGATAATTATGCTGACCCCAAATTCGGTACAGGTTGTGTAAAAATTACACCAGCTCACGACACTAATGACTTTGAAGTTGGCTTACGCCATAACCTTGAAGTGCTAAACTCATTTAATCCAGATGCAACTCTGAACGAGCTTGCTGGTGAGTTTAACGGTCTTGACCGTTTTGATGCCAGAAAGAAAATTGTAGCAAAGTTAAAAGAACTTGAACTGATTGAAAAAATTGAAGATTACACTCATAATGTTGGCTTTTCTCAACGTGGTGGCGAAGCAATAGAACCTTATGTTTCAAGTCAATGGTTCGTAGATATGAAATCACTTGCTGCTCCAGCTCTTGAGCTTGTCCGCAGTGGAAAAATAAATTTTTATCCGGCACATTTCACAAAGATTTACGAGCATTGGATGGAAAACATTCGTGATTGGTGCATTTCCCGTCAACTCTGGTGGGGACACCGAATCCCAGTATTTTACGCTCCGGACGGCAGATTTACTGCTGCTAACTCTGAAGATGAAGCAAAAAATAAACTTGGTCTTGAAAGCAATATCAGTTTAGAACAAGACCATGATGTTTTAGACACATGGTTTTCTTCATGGCTTTGGCCCCTTACTACAATGCGATGGCTTTTCGATGGAAAAACAGAAGATACAGAAGATTTACTGAAGTTTTTGCCAACGGATTTACTTGTTACTGCTCCAGACATAATTTTCTTCTGGGTGGCGCGTATGATTATGGTTACTTCCAAATTTAAAAATGAAATTCCTTTTAAAGATGTTTATTTTACAAGCACTATTAGAGATGGAAAAGGACAAAAACTTTCCAAGTCGCTTGGTAATTCTCCAGACCCAATTAATATTATAGATAAATACGGTGCTGATGCAATTCGTTTTACTATAATATTCCTTTCTCCTCTTGGGCAGGATATTAAAATGGATGTAAACGTTGAGCAGCAAGATATTCCATCAATGGAAATTGGTCGTAACTTCGCCAACAAAATCTGGAATGCTTCTCGCTTAATTCAGATGAAAGCCGAACAATTTATAGAAGCAGAAAACCTTACCAATGTTAATTCTTTAGACGAAACTCAACTATCACTAGCCGATAAATGGATTCTTTCACGTTTACATTCAACTATAAAAAGTATTTCCAATAGTTTAGATACATACAGAGTAGATGAGTATTCAAAAACTTTATACGATTTCATTTGGAGAGATTTTTGCGACTGGTGGCTTGAGGTATTCAAAATACAGTTGAATGAAAGTCAAGACAGTGCTTATTCTAAAGCATTAGTCAAATTTGCTCTTGAGATTTTCGATAGCATTTTGAAGTTACTCCACCCTGTTATGCCTTTTATAACAGAAGAAATTTATCATATTTTAAATGATATTCCAGACGAAAAGAGTATCTCAACTGAAAATTCTCCCGTTTTAAATGCTCAATACATTGCACCGGGAATTGAACAGAAATTTGAATTATTTCAACTGATTATTGAAGAAATACGTAGAATCAGAGCAAATGCTGGAATCGCTCCCAGCCAAAAAGTTCCACTCTATATTTCTTGTAAAGACAGCGAACAAAAGGAGTTTTTTGTTCAACAGGAAAAAAATATACAATCTTTGGTAAAAACATCTGAACTTAATATTGCAATTGGAATAGCTAAACCAGAGAACTCTCTTTCATCAGTAGTTCGTGAAATTGAAATATTCATTCAGCAGGAAGCAATGGATATGGAAAAAGAGCATGAGCGTTTAAATAAAGAAATAGAGCGTTTAGAAAGGAATATTCAGGGGTCTGAAAAAAAATTAAGCAATGAAAGTTTCGTTGCTAAAGCTCCGGAAAATATTATCAGCTATGAACGTGAAAAACTTGCAAGTATGAAGGAATCTTTAGAAAAATTAAAAGCAATGTTAGTTAATTAGTTTTTTTTAGCTTTCGCAAAGCCAGAGAAACTTCATAAAAGCATATATATATATATATTATTAAGATGTCCTACTCGTCTCCGAGATGTAGGACATCTATGTTTTATCGTAAAATTCTCGACAACATAGTAGTTTGTCATTCTGGCGTATGCCAGAATCCATCTTGGTTTTTTCTATGAGAAAGGACAAAGTAATATTTTAGTCATTGGTCATTAGTTGTTAGTAAAATACTAATGACTAATAACAAATGACTAATGACCTATAAAAACTATTTTTAAGATGGATTCTGACATCCGTCAGAATGACACATTTAGTTATGTCATCTCAATTATAACTTGACAGACAAAATTGAACTATTGGAACTCACCATAAATATTTGATAAAACAATGGCTTTCAATATTTTATTCTTCTTCAAAAAGCATTGTCAATAATGCCATACGAACATATAATCCGTTATGTGCCTGACGGAAATATGCTGCTCTTGGGTCAGAATCAACAGTTGGATTGATTTCAACTGAACGGGGAAGAGGGTGCATAATTATAGAATCATATTTCATTTTTTGCAAAACGGTTGAATCAATATTAAAAGTTGATAAATCCTGTTCTTTATTTTTTAACCGTTCTTTAGGAATGCGGGTTTGATAAACTACATTTACTCTGTTAATAATATCTTCCGTAGTATTTGAAAGTTGATACCACACATTTTTTTCTTCAAGATGGTCTAAAATATCCTGTTTAATTTGCAATTCGTCTGGAGCAATGAAATAAAGCTTTACTCTGTCAAATTTGCTTAGCAAGTATGCAAGTGAGCGTGCAGTTCTGCCATGGTCTAATGAGCCAATTATAGCAACTGAAAGTCCATTGAGTGTATGACATTCATTAAAAATAGTATATAAATCAAGCAATGCCTGAGTGGGGTGCTGTCCGCCAGAACCATCACCTGCATTAACAATTGGAACAGGAGAAACAGCTGCAGCACGTTTTGCTCCGCCTTCCTCGTCATGACGCAATACAATCGCATCACAATAATTTGAAATGATTTGAATAGTATCTTCAAGCATCTCACCTTTTATTTCAGAGGAAAATTCTGTTGCCTGCTCTGTAGAAATGACGCTTCCTCCGAGCCGATACATTGCTGATTCAAATGAAAAACGAGTCCGGGTGGAAGGTTGATAAAACAGATTACACATTATTTTGTTGTGGTAATCTCTTGTGCCTCCACGGGCAACAATTTTTTTCATCAGGTTCGTTCGTTCAAAAAGTTCCATCAGCATAGGAACTGTGAACTGCTGCGATTCTACGATGTGTTTTAGTTTCATATTGTTTTTATGTTGATTTGTTGATTTGTTTATTCGTTGATTTGTTAGTTTGTTTATTTGTTGATTTGTTTATTCGATTATTCGTTGATTTGTTAGTTTGTTTATTTGTTGATTTGTTTATTCGATTATTCGTTGATTTGTTTATTTATTTGTTTATTTGTTTGTTTATTTATTTGTTTGTTTGTTTGTTAATTTGTTGATTTGTTGATTTATTTAGTTTTGAATAATTTGAATTAACTAATGCATTTAGTTTATTTGATAATTCAAAAATAGTATTTCTAAGTTCATCAACTTGGTCATTCTGGATATAATTGAGTTCATTTGCAATGAGAACCTGTGAATATAATTCAGTCAAAGAGCTAAAAGCAAGATTATAAAAATGAATTTGGTCTTTAGTAGATTTTCTGGAACTTCCTTCAGCTATGTTTGATGAAACAGATATTGCAGCTCTGTTCATTTGAGATGTTAAACAAAATAATTCTTTTTTAGGAAAAATGTTTGTTGTTTGATAGATTTTTAAAGCTAAATTTTTTGCTAAATGCCAAACATCAAGTTTTTCGAATGAAAATTTAAAATTACTCATTTTATTGTTTTATTTCATATTATTTAATTCATATAAATCTAAATTTTTTAATAATCAACTTAAGTAAAAACCTAACATTAAGAATTTCTTAATTTATCTTATTGATTTTCATAAATGCTGCATTCATACTTTAAACAAAACTACAACTTTTATAGCGAAGCACTAGTTGCTTTTAAAGATAAAATATGATTGTCTGTCATTCTGAACGAAGTGATGAATCTCAAATTCTGTGGTAGCAATGACTTGTGAGATTTCTCGCTTCGTTTAGAAATGACATCTTTAAATGTATCTTTGAATGCAACTTGGTATAAACAAATCAACAAATCAACAGTTCATCAAACCATCAAACCAACAAACCAACAAACAATCTATTCCACATACACTCCAGCCCCAATGAAAAACTCAGTTCCACTGATTTTTTCAACAAATACTAATTTCTTTTGTTCAATTCCATTTTTTGGATTAATATAATAATACTCTGTATTGCCAGAACTATTCTTCTTTATAATTTCCACCATCTGCCTAACAGGATAATTTCCTTTAGTGTCTTTATAATCGACTAAACTTGTTCCTTCGTATTGCTTGCTTGTTGGGAAAACAATGCTAAAATGATTAGTATCGTCAACAAAGAAATACCCTGAATTGTCGTTATAGAACCGAAGAGAATCCATATAAGTTTTCATAAACTCAATTTGTTCGTCTTTGGTGAAGTTGTTAGTTTGAAAAAGGTAAGAAAGTCCTAAAGCAGTTGTCTGGACAGCATTACGGGTAATTTCCTTTTCTAAACCTAATTTAGAAATACTCCAACCACTCAAAAAACTTTTAAAGAAACCAGTTCCAATAAAGTATTCGGTGTTACTAATCAATCTAACATAAGCAATTTTTTCTTCGTTAGTGCCACTTGAAAGATTAAGCCAGTAATGACTTATGACGCCTTGCCCTGTTTTCCTTAAACTATCTCGCATCTCATGTGCGAAATATTTACCGTTAGCATCTTTGTCGTTGAGATGATTCGTCCCGATATAGCTTTTGAGTATTGGATGGGCTATATTTGTCATTGTAGTATCATAACAATAAAGATAACCGGAATTATCAGAGAAAAAACGAATTTTCTCTAAATAATCCTGTATTAATTGAACTTTATTAATACTAGAATATTTTTCTGAAATGAATATATGTTCTAATCCATCATCAATTGTATTGGTAACTGTTTTAACAATTTGCAAATGTGCATTGAAAGAATCAATCAGTTCTTCATTCTTTGGGGCATTACATTCATCTGAACAGGAAGTAATAAAAAAGATAGCTATTACTATCTGAATTAAACATATTTTTATTTTATTCTGACACATAAATTGAAATAATTAAGATTTTTAAAAAAATAAACTTAAGATATTTTAGTATAATGCAACAAGTATCATAAATTAATAATAATTTTGCATACAAAAATAATATAAAATTACTAAACTTTGAGTAAGTTTCCAAACTTTAGGAATTGCAAATTATTTTTTATAAATATACGAATAATAAATATGCAAAGCGTCTGGATGAGTAAATTATATTTTTTTACAATAAAAAGCATTTTGCATATAACAAGTTATATCGTATTTTTGTTAGTTGATTAGTTAATTTTATAATTATAAAAAAATGAATATGGCTGCTTTACACTTAGGATTTTTAGCTTCTCATAGCGGAAGCAACATTCAATCAATAATAGATGCAATTAAAAAAAATATTCTTGATGCTAAGCCCTGCGTAATTATTTCAAATAATTCAAAAGCTTACGTTTTAGAAAGAGCAAAAATAGAAAATATTCCTTCTTATCACATAAGTTCAATAAAATATCCAGAGCAAGAGCAACTTGACAATGCTATTATTGAGCATCTCGAAAAGCACGGTGTTGATACTGTCGTATTAGCCGGCTATATGAAATTGCTAAGTAAAAAGGTAATTGAACATTTTAAAGGTAGAGTGCTAAATATTCATCCGGCACTTCTTCCTAAATTTGGTGGTTCATCTATGTATGGAATGGCAGTTCATCAGGCGGTAATTGAAGCAGGAGAAATCGAAAGCGGTGCAACAGTTCATCTTGTTAATAGTGATTATGACAGAGGAAGAATACTTGCTCAGGAAATTGTGCCAGTTTTTCCAGACGACAGCCCGGAAATTCTTGCAGCACGTGTTCTTGAAGTTGAGCATCAGATTTACTGGAAAACTTTGCACAGAATTGCAATAGGTGAAATTGTAATTTAATTATTATTTCAGAAATCCTGGCTCCTTGTAGTTTCTTTTTTCGCATGCTTCTTTTCGTCCCCCCGATTAAGCAAGTGATTTATTTAAAAGGTAATGACTTAGTGTAATAATTTATTGAAAACCTAATAAACATTTCTTGTCATTCCGAAACGAAGTGAGGAATCTCAAATTCTGTAGTAGCAATGACTTGTGAGATTTCTCACTTCGTTTCGAAATGACACAATATAATAAGTCTTTTAACGAATTACAACACTTAGTTTAAACTTTTGCAAAGTTAAGAAATTTTACAAAAGTATAATTCTCCTTACTTTGCGAAAGTTTCTTAACTTTCGTAAAGTTTGGGCTGTAAGAAGTAAAGATGTCCTTCTGAATCGCAGTGAAGAATCTCACAAATTATTGCTACTACAGAACTTGTATTAAATGAGATGTCCTACATCTCGGAGATGTAGGACATCTGGCTAAATAATTTTCGCAAATCTCCTAATAAACCACTTTGGCTTTTTTAGCACATAACTATATGTATAACATATATTTATATTGACTAAAGTCATCGGACATCTGGCAGATGTCCGATGACTAAAAAGTTCATTTTCTCAAAAGTAAACGTCTTCGTTTATATTCGCCTCCTAATGACAATTTTTTCCAGCCATACCGTCAACTTGTTGAGCGTATGGATTATTTTTCACAAATCTCTAAGCAATTACTTTTAAAAATTTCCTCTTTCCTACTTTGATTAACTTTTGCTCATTTAAATCAATAATCTCATTTATTGAAGAAATTTTTATTCCATCAACCGATACACCACCTTGCTCAATAACTCTTTTAGCTTCTTTTTTTGAATCGACCAGTTTAGTTAAAAATAGAATATCAACTATATTTTGATTAGGATTATCTAAATTTAATTTTCTTTCTTCGATGTCATCTGGAGTTTCCTTATTTTTAAAAATGCGTTCAAATTCTTCGAAAGCAGCAATGCCAGCTTCTTCGCTATGATATAAGCTAACAATTTTAACAGCTACCTGAACTTTTGCATCTCTTGGGTGTAATGAGCCCTTATTCAGGTTTTGCTCAAATTCATTTGCTTCAGTTAAACCCGGACGGCAAGCATATTTGTAGTAACGGCTAATTAAATTATCTGGAATAGACATAATTTTTCCGAACATATCGCGGGGAGTGTCAGTTAAAGCGATATAATTGTTGAGTGATTTGCTCATTTTTTCAACGCCGTCTGTTCCTTCGAGTATAGGCATAGTTAAAATGCACTGCTGTGGCTTGTTATATCCCTTTTGAATTTCCCTTCCAACAAGTAAATTGAATTTTTGGTCAGTCCCACCAAGTTCAACATCGGATTCAATAGCAACTGAATCCATGGCTTGAGCAAGTGGGTAGAGCAATTCGTGAAGAGAAATCGGCAATTCCTGCTTGAAACGCTTTTCAAAGTCATCACGAACAAGGATTTGAGCTACGGTATATTTAGATGAAAGAACAATCACATCATTAAAGCTCATTTTGTTAAGCCACTCTGAATTATATCGGATTTGCATCCGGTCTTCACGGAGGACTTTTGTTGCCTGTTCCAAATATGTTTGTCCATTGATTCGAGTTTCAGCCAAAGTAAGCTGGGGACGCGTTTTAGAGCGACCAGATGGGTCTCCTATCATAGCCGTAAAGTCTCCTATAATTAATACTGCTATATGCCCTAAATCCTGGAACTGACGCATCTTTTGAAGCACTACAGCGTGTCCAATATGCAAATCAGGGCGACTTGGGTCACAGCCCAATTTTATTATCAGAGGTTTTTTATTTTTAATAGAATTTTCAATCTTTTGTACCAGTTCGTCTTCAGGTATTATTTCTACTGCTCCTGCACGAATCAAATCCATTTGTTCTTTTAAAGTTGGAAACATAATTTAACTAACACTTTATTCAAAAAATACAAAATTACAAAAATTTATTTATATCACAGAAGGAAGCAATAAATCGTAATTTCATTATATCTGATTTTAAAAGAATAAAGGAGTAAAGAGATTTGCATCGTAAAGAATGATTTCGCATATATTAAAAAAAGTGTCATTCCGAACCCCAAAATGAAGTTAATGCTTTATTTAAATGGAGATGACATAAATTAATCCTGTCATTCTGAAACGCAGCGAAGAATCTCACAAGTCATTGCTACCACAAAGCTTGAGATTCTTCACTGCGTTCAGAATGACCAACAAGCAAAGATGTCATTCTGAACCCCCTGATAAAGGAAGACCTTTATTTAAATGGAAATGACTGACGTAGCTAAAAGCTACAAACAAAATTAAGAACTCCAGATGCCACGTAGCTTGATATTTCGCAATTAATAAAGTTCTGATATAAAAAAAATTTGATAAAATTGCTATCATAAAACTCCCAAATAAATTATGGAGTTATTCTAATAATTAGAGTAACTCCATAATTTATTATGGAGATTAAAAGGGCAATTATTCGGTGCGAGGCAATACTATTAACTCTTTATTTTCGTTAAGGAGTTAGGAGTTCTGAAATTATTCTAAAAATTTTGCTAAAAAAACAAAGTTTTGGGGAGTAA
>CAZCLJ010000040.1:0-23882 GCA_964499465.1 uncultured Hyphomicrobiales bacterium | reverse complement strand
TGAAGTATATTTTGTTTTTCTTTAAAAAGCTGTTCAATTCCGCGATGTTGGAAACCAAGATGAATTTCGAGATGAATGACATTTTCGCCGTTGCATAAAAATCTGAAATAACCCGGTTCGATTACGCCCGCGTGGATTGGTCCTACTCCTACTTCGTGCAGTTCATCACTTTCAATTGAATAAAAGGGATAATTTTCAATTTTGCTTTTTGGATTAAAGCGGTTTTGAGGATAACGAACCGGCTTGAGCAATGGATGATTTGAAAAGTTTATGCCATAATTTTCATACATTTCCCGCTCGAATACGTGAAACTGAAAATGCTTTGCGGTTATTGAATCAAGAGTGATTATTTCATTTTTCTGCTTTTCAAAGGAAAACACAGAGATATTTTGCTTTTCATCATTTCCTACGAAACACAGAAATTTGAATTTATCCTGAAAGGGAAATGCAAAATAATTTAGGCAATGATTCGAGCTATCTTCAAATAATTTTTCTATTTCGTTTTTAAACTCGTTATATTCAATAACAGGAATATCAGCGAGTTTCACCGCATTTGGATTTGATTTTATTTCTAAAAAATTGCTTTGCATTTCTGTTTATTTAGGTAAATTTTGAATAATAGAATTAATGGTATTCTGCAGAAAATCCGATTGCGAAAAACAAATATATATCACGATACCGAATAAAAGGAATTGCGAAACTGTTTGAATTGGATTGACTTTATTTGATTTATGTGTATCAGCATAAGGATTCTCATTTCCCCGCGGCTTTGAAAATAAAATATGAAGCACACGGGTAATTAAAGCGTAAATGACAAATGTAAGCAAAAGCACTGTAGCAATAAGATAAAAATACTCACCATTTGATACCATTGCCTTGAAAAGAATGAATTCTGAAATAAAAAGTCCGGACGGAGGAATAGCAACAATGCAAATTATACCGAGCATAAGTGCTGCTGCTCCTGCTGGATAGAGCCGCAAATAATCGCCTGACTCATCTAACATATATGTTCCCAATACTTGTTTCGATTGCCCCATTTGATAAAACAAACCCGCTTTTGTTAAAGAATGCAATACTATATGCAAAATAGCAGCATAATAAGCAATACCGCCAACACCAAGAGCAATAGCAACGACTCCCATATTTTCCAAACTCGAATAGGCAAGCATCCTTTTGTTATGTTTTGCTTTCAGCATATATCCGGAAGCAATGAGCAAAGACAACATACCTGAAAGAATGAGAAGATTATTCATAAACTGATGAATATTTGTGCCAGTTTGCATCGTAGTTGAAAGCAGGGAATAAACTCTGAAAATAGCTATAAAGCCAACATTCATCAATGTCGTTGAAATAAAAGCACTTATTGGCGGCGGTGAAACGGAATGGGCATCAATCGTAACGGTGTGCATCGGAAAAAGTCCCATTTTTGTGCTGTAGCCGACAAATATGAAGATAAATGCAATTTTCAGATATAGTGGCTCTGCCTGTAATGATATGTTCGATAATTCTGAAAATGAAAGCCCTAAAATATCACTTCCACTTACTGTGAAACCAAGGAAGAGTATTCCTATATAAGCAAGTGTTATTCCAATAGAACAAACAAAAAAGTATTTCCAGGCAGCTTCCAAAGAACTGGCAGTGCGGTCATGGTAAATCAGTGCAACAACAGATAAGGTGGTCGCTTCTACAAAAATCCAGGTTACAATAATTCCATTTGCAAGATAAGCACCGGACATTGAGAAAATCAAGGCAATGAGGGCTGCGTGATAAATGGCAAAGCGCTTTGGGGTTTCATCTTTAAGATAGATGAAGCCATGGTAAATTGTTGTAAATGTAAGAAGCGACAGGATTGAAAGCAGTAAAACCCCAAGTTTATCGAATGTGAAATAATCTAATTCAGTTTCTTCAATATGCATCCAACAATAAATAACTAATGCTAAATGTATGAATGCAAAAATTAAAGTTAAAGTTTTAACAAGTGTTTTGCTCTGATTTTGCTTAAATCCGCACAGGAGCACTAATAAACCAGATAAAAAAGATAATATGAAAAATCCTAATAAAACCATCTATTCATCTTTAAGTATTGTTAAATCACTAATATTTTGTTTTAATCTCATAGCAAAAATTCCAAGCAGCAAAACGCTTGCAAAAATGTCGAGCAGCACTGCAATATTTATAAGCATAGGCATTTCTTTCCCAATTGCAAAAGAAAGCAGGAACACCGCATTTTCGATTATTAAAAATCCTATCAGATGAGAAAATATTTTTCTGTGCGTAATAATAATATACATACCAGAATAAAGTCCAAAAAGTGAAATTATAAAGTAAGTAGTGTTTATTACCTGCAATTTCATAGTGTATGCAATTAATATGCTGAGAACAAGTCCGATGGAAATAAAAATAACTGAATACAATTCGTGGAAATCATTTTTAAAAACCCGCTCCTCTCCAGTTTTTTTAATTATTTTTAGTAGCAGAAACGGAACAGCTATTGCTTTAAAAATCAAGGTTTCCGCAGCAACAAAAATTAGATTTCCTACCGTTAATGCTTCTAATTCCCAAAAAGCAAGAGCGAATAATATAATCCCCTGAAAACCAATAAGTTTCGTATGAATTCTGAAACGTTCAGAAATGCAAAGGTAAATCAGTGTAATTCCAAATAATATAACAAGTAATATATTCATTATTTTAGCATTTGATTTAAAAGTAATAAACACAGCACAAACACAACGAGTGCAATTGAACTCAAACTCAATATAAACTGCGGATTTTTAACCATTTTTTTCCTTGCCCGAAACGATTCCAAAAAGCCGATGACTACTGCAAAAAGTATTTGAGTTGCAAAAAATATTACGAACTGAAGCAGTACTGGCGTATTCACTGGAATAATTATATTAGCGATAATCGTTCCAAATATAGCAAATTTCAAGTAAGTGCCAATTTGAATTAAAGCAAGGTCGAAACCACAGCTATCAAGCAGCATTACCTCGTGAATCATTGTTAGTTCGAGGTGCGTTTTTGGGTCATCTACCGGCAATCGGCTGTTTTCAATCATTGCAATCTGAACGAAAAGATAGATGATTATTATTCCGATTATATAGTAGTAAGTATTTGCAAATTCAATGCATGAAAAAATAGACTGCATTGAGATATTACCGGAAACGAGTGCGAAAGAGCTTATTATTATGAAAAATGCTGGTTCTAAAAGCATAGAGTAAAGTGCTTCGCGGTTTGCTCCCATTCCTTCAAAACTACTTCCGGTATCTAAAGCAGCGATTATAAAGAAAAATCTTCCGAGTGCAAGCAAATAGGCAAAAAGAATGAAATCTCCGTCAAATCCGATTATTGAAATGCTACCAGTAAGCATTCGGTTTACTTCAAAGGGTAAAAGCAGCATTGCACAAACAATTGTGGCTAAATAAATTACAGGTGTAATCTGAAAAACAACGCTTGTGGTATCGCTGAATTTACTTCCTTTTTTAAGCAATACAAATATATTTTTCCATGGCTGAAGTATAGAAGGACCCTTGCGTCCGCTTGCAATACTCTTTGTTCTGCTTATTATTCCGGGGAAAAATAAAGCTGTTAGCAATATTAGTAGAAAACTTATCATATTAAATTTAAATACATCAATGCAAAAATTATTAGAATGAAAATAAAAGTATAAAGAATATAATGCTGAATTTTACCTGTTTGCAAACGTGCAAGCTTCTTTAATAAAGTCATAATAAAATCTGCAATTCTAAAATTAAGCAAACCAAAAACATCGACCTGATGAGTAGAATATCTCCGACTGGCTGGCGACATTTCTTCTTCTCTTATAAGAATATTATCTTTTTCAATTTTCAATATTGGATTTGCAATTTCACTAAAACTATTTGCAAAGGAATTTCCTGTATATTGCTGCTTAGCAGAAGCATTTAAAGAACCACAGCCCCAGGTGGGTCCATAGCTTACTTCTCTTTTCCTCAGTATTTTTGAACGCAAAAGAAATAGCAATATAGTAGTTGCAATTAGAATAAAACCAACAATATTTACTTTGCTAAATGTGTCGGTAATGGTAAGGAAACTACTATCGTAGCTTATTTTGAAAAGTCCGCCAACAATGTTTGTAATCGGTTGAATAAAAAGCATTGGGAAAAGCCCGATTAACACTATTAAAATAGAAATAAGCAGCATAGGAAAAAGCATTCCATTAGAAACTTCCTGAACATTTTCGTCATTAACTTTTCTTGGACTTCCCAAAAATACAACTCCAAAAACCTTTGTAAAGCAGAAAATTGCCAATCCGCCAATTAAAACAAGTGAGATAATGCCAAATAACATTAAAATTGAATTATCAAATGTTCCACCGAGCAGTCCTTTAAACAGCCCAATGTAAATAAGCATTTCTGAGATAAAACCGTTAAGGGGTGGCAGTCCGCAAATTGCTATTGCACCAATAAGGAAAAAGAGCGTAGTTTTGGGCATTTTTTTAATTACGCCACCAAAACTATCTATGCTGCGTGTGTGATATTGCTTATAAACTGAACCAGCACTGAAAAAGAGCAATGATTTGAATAAAGAATGATTTAACACGTGAAGTAAGCCGCCGCTAAATCCAAGCATTGCAACTAATGGGTTTTTCATTCCAAGACCGAGCGTGCCGAGACCAATTCCCATACAAATAATTCCAATGTTTTCAATGCTATGGTATGCAAGTAATTTCTTAATATCGTGCTGAACTATTGCCATAATAACTCCGAGCAGACCAGACAAAGCAGCTATAATAAGGATAAACATACCGATATTATACAAATCATATTGTATATAGCTTAAAATTCTAATTATTCCATAAATGCCCATCTTTATCATTACGCCGGACATAGTGCCGGAAACGTGGGACGGTGCTGCAGGATGTGCTTCTGGTAACCAGGTATGAAGTGGAATAACACCAGCTTTTACAGAAAAACCAATGAAAAACAAGGCAAATAAGCCAATGTTTTCATTATACTTAAAATAATCTGCAAGTGAATCGAAACTCATACTGCCTGTAGAATTGCTGAAAATAAGTATTGCAATCAAAAGAAACACAAAGCCAATGTGCATTTGGATTAGGTAATTCACGGCTGTTTTTAGTGTTGTAAGGATTTCCCCTTCAAATAGTATTAGCAGGAAAGAAGCCACTGCCATCAATTCCCATGCAACGAGAAAAGCAAATCCATTCCTGAAAACAAGAACGAGCAGCATTGAAAGGTGCAAAAGAATATAGCTGCTATAATGCAATGCAATTACTGCCGGCTTTTTGCTTTTTATGTATGGTTCTAAATATCCATTGGAAAAGAGCATTCCGGTTAGCATTGTGAAATTCGTTACCATAATGAAGAATGCACTCAAACCATCTATTGTGATTTCAGTGGAATAAAATGGAGCAGTAAATGTATTTGCATTATTTATAAAAATGTCGAAAGCGGGGATTGAACTTATTATGGAAATGTAGAGTGTTAGCAGTAAAGAGGAGTAATATCGTATTTTTGCATTCCCAAAAAATATAGGAATGCAAAAGATAATCGGCAAGAACAACAGCGTATATGTTATTTCCATTTTATATATATTTCATAATTTCAATATCTTTATTTTCAAAATTAAGGAAAAAAGTAATTGGTTGTAAAATATTTTTGATTTGAGAAATTATCAGTAGGAAAGTTCTAAAAATTTTAATTCTGATTCGATTATAAACGAAGACGTTTACTTTTGAGAAAATGAACTAAAAAGAAGCTAACCATACGAACGGCAAGTTATAGTACTGCTTTTTGTATCTCTTTTGTCTTTGAACTGTGATTTACCTGATTATTACAATTAACATTTAATCAAGAAATCCTATAATCTTTTTAATCAAGGTTCAGACTTTTAAAATATTGTTCAGAAGGGGAATCATTTCTTCAGTCATGCGAACAACTTGATGTTCGTATGACTTGAAAATCTCTCTCAATATGCTAATAAGGTTATTTCAGTTGGGCTGTCAATTTTCTACTAAGCGTTATTATTGAAATAAGGTTTTATGTTTTAAAAAAAAACCTTATTTTTCTTTATTAACCTTAGTAGAAAAATGAACAAAGAACAATTTACCTTATTAGCTTATTTATCTTTTTCCAGTCATACGAACAGCTTGTTGCACTTATTACTTTTTTTCCCTATCCCCTTTGCGTCAAATAGACTCCACCAATTATTCCTATACTTCCAATAATAAATTCCGGGCTTAAGCTATAGTTCAAAAGAAGTATTGCCAAAACAGTCGTTAAAACCGGCTGCAAATTATTAAAAATGGAAAGCTTTGTTGCTTCAAATTTCGACAAAGCGTGATACCAAATAATATAGTTGATTACTGATGTAAAAATACCAAGGAAAAGAATTTTCGACCAGTCAATATAAGTAAAATCTGGAACAGCAAATTCATTCCCGGCGATAAAGAAAATCGGAATAAACATTGACGTTCCAATAATCATAGTAAGCGAAGTAGAATACACAGCTCCGTATTTAATCGTAAATTTCTTTCCAAACAATGTATATAAAGCCCAGGAAACACTTGCAAGCAAAGCTAATCCATCACCAAAAAAGCTGTTTGAATCAAAATCAATTTCGTTTTGAGAAATTACAACAATAGTTCCAATAACTGCAATTAAAATTCCCAGCATCTTTTTTGCAGTTGGCATTTCTTTTAGTATTGATGAGGAAAGTATAAAAACAAAGACTGGCGACAAAGAATAGGCAAGCGATACATTTGGCGCACTCGTAAGCTTTACCGATTCTACAAACAAAAACTGATTTATTGGAATATTGATTGCTGAAAGCACAAGCAGGATTGGTATATCTTTTTTTTCAAAAGGAACTTTATTTTTTCGGAAGAAAAGTAAATAAACAGCAAAACAAGATGAAGCGATTAATGCACGAAATAAAAGGACTAATGCTGGTTCTGTGTAACTTGTTATATCTTTTGCGATAATATGAGTAAGAGAAGCAATAAGCTGATTTAACAGAATGAGTATATACATAAAATTATTTTAAAAGCAATAAGATAGTATTGGTTTGACTTTCAAAGCAATACTTAGGGGCAGCTATTTTTGTTTGTTCTTTGTAGAAATCAATATTATTTAGAATCTCCTGAACGGCAAGAGCGATTTCTCTTGGACTTGAATCTTGCGGAATTGCTTTGCCTATCGGATTATTGTCTATAATTTCTTTAATAGCAAACAGGTTTGATGCAAGAGTTGGAATTCCAGCCATTGAGTATTCAAAGAGTTTATTAGGCAAGGCATATTGATAAGAAACGGAAATCGGCTCAATAAAGCAAATTCCAATGTCTGCGGAGCAAGTCCAGTTATGCAGTTCATCATAATTTATATTGCCCGCAAAAATCACTCTGTCTTCTACTTTTAACGATTTAGCAAGTTCGGATAATTGTGATTTTAATGGACCATCTCCAAAAATACAAAGGTATGAGTCCGGAAGAAAAGGCAAAGAGCTAATCAAAGGAACAAGCCCTCTGCCGGGCAAAATCATTCCCTGATAAATTAGAATATTTTTATTTTGTGGTATATGATATTTTGCTCTTATCAAATTTGAATTTACTTTTTCTTTGAAAGGCGGCAAATTCAAAATTACTTCAAAAGAATGATTCAATTTATAAAATTCCCTTATATAATCTGCATCTTTGGGCGCCGAAACCACGATTTGTTCTACATCATTTAACCACTTCCGTTCTAAATCTATTAAGATTCTTTGCTTCAATGGACTTTGGAAAAGCGGTCCTAATGCAGAATATATTTCTCTTGAATCGTAAATCAGTTTTGAATTATATTTTTTCTTCAGTTTGCGTCCGAGATAAAGAGAATAAAAATCAGAGGCAAAAGCTACTTTGCAGGAGCAGATTTTAAGGTATTTTTTTGCATAATAATTAAAACTGAGCCAACGCAGCCAAGTTCTTTTCAAATAAGATTTTCTTACTGGAAAAAAAATTATATTCTCTTCAGCAAAACGAGGAATATCAGACGTTTCACCAATTGCGATTATGCCGACTTTCAAGTTGTTTTGAGCATAAGTTCGGGCAATATTCAAAAGCCGTGCATCAGTGTTGATTTCACTAAAAGCAACAAAACAAACATCAAAAGTATGCTCAATTTTTTTCATTATTTATTAAAATCAAAATGAAAAGTGCTACGCAATATGCCACGCGAATCGAAGCGCTCTTTAAAATTGATTAAGTTAATTGAAGGGGTCATCGGGTCTTCTGCAGAAGTATCTTGGGAAACTCCAATATCCACCCATTCGAACTTATGTTCCACAGCCCAACGAACAGTTTCATACATAATCAAATATATTGGTTTCAAATGCTGATATTCATAAAGAAGCATATTATAAAAGCAAATAACAACTTTTTTATTACAAACAAAAAGCAGAGAGCCAGCTATCGGTTTATCTTCATAATATACTAAATTAAGCTTAATTTCTTTTGGAAATAGCTCTTTTAAGCGAATCATATCTTCTAATGTATGAGTCGGCTTTACGTTATGTCTTGCCTTATTATTAAGCAAAATCTGATTAAAACTTTCAAAATCATCGCTTTCACGAATAGTTAATTTATTCTCTCTAAAAATTCTATGAATTTCTTTTCTTGAAGTTTTATCGAAGTGTTTTAAAAAATCATTTTTATGCTTCAAATCTATAGCATGCGAAATATAGTGCAATTCAAAATCGCATTTCCTGTAAAGCATTGCATATTCGAGGTGCTGCGAATAATTTATATTGTAAATGAGTGGTGCTGGAATTAAGTATGCACCATTAATTTTCTTTTCCTTGCAAAAATCTATGAAGGAATCAACAATTTCCAAAGCCAGTTCGAAATGAATATCTTTGGTTACAATAGAGCCGTAGCTCGCTCCTACCGGAGACCAGTATTCATTTTTTTTATTAATCCCACCCGGAAGCAGTGCAACTAACTTATCATTTTTCAAAAACAAATAATGGGTAAAATCAAATTTACCCGGCGTGTGATAATCCAAAAATTTCTGATAATGAAAAATAGTTCCATTATTAGAATTATCAATAAATTCTTCCCAGAGTTTTTTATGCTCTGGCTTGTATTCAATAATTTCAATGTTTTTATTCATAATTCACGTTACGCAATTCAAATTTAAAGTTAAGTTGATACTCTATTTTTTTATTACACAAATACCATTCCCCTCTTGAGAGGGGCAGGGGTGTGTTCTTGTATGTCTGTTATTAATCCAATTTCGTTTTATACTGCGATGTTTATGATTAATATGATATTTTAAAAAGTATATAATCTTAATCTCCTTAATCAAATAAATCATAATTCATGCTAATATTTCATCAAACCAAATCACAACTTGGTAAAGAAAAAGAACACACCCCTGCCCCTCTCAAGAGGGGAATACGTAAGGTGAGTTCATAATTTTATTTCATTTTTTTCCCTAATTCAAAGACTTTTTCAAGCCAATTCTTCCTTTTCTCTAATGTGGAAGTTTTCATAGGACCGAATAAAGTAGTTTTAACGGGATTGATTCCGCAAAATTGCAGAACTCCTTTTTTCATCGAATGAACGCCCGGTGCTTTGAAAACAAGATAGTAATACCATTTTGGAGTGTCCATTGTGATAATCAATCTGGCAGTGCGTCCAATTAGAAGTTTATCCCAAAGCAAAGAGTTTTCCCTGTATTTAAAAGCAAAACCGGGAAGAAGCACGCGGTCAATAAATCCTTTTAGCAGTGCTGGAAAAGTCCCCCACCAGTTCGGATAAACAAAGACCAAATGCTCGGCATCTAAGATTTCTTTCTGAACCGTTGCCAAATCGTCTTCAAAATCCATTCGTTTTGAATATCCATATTGTAAATTCAGTGAAAATTCTAAATCTATCAAATTGATTAGTTTGCAATCTGCTCCAGAGGAAACCGCTCCATCAAAATACTTTTTTGCCAACTCACTTGAAAAGCTCTCTTTATTTGGATTGCAATTAAATATGAGTATTTTCTTCATAATCTTTTATGATTTTAAATTAAATTTAAAATACGATTTACATAAAAAAGAAATTTACTAAAAAATAAGCAATTAAGGAAATTTTTTAAGAGGAGTTGGTAAAATAGTCGAAATGCTTTAGTCATACGAGCAACAAGTTGATAGAATGACTGAAAAAAATAGCAACGTAGTTGCGCTATCGTAGTAGATACTAAAATCACACATACCGAAAATCTCGTAGAGATGAGAACACTCCTACGGAGTTTTTCATTTGTTTTGATATTTTGCTATTACGATAACACATCTACGATGTTTTTTCCTCTCCAAGTGCAACTTGGGAATGAGTTTGTAAGAAAGTAGATGTCCTACATCTCGCAGATGTAGGACATCTAATTTCTCGTATGGCTTTAATTTGAAAATCTCCTTCCCAAGTTCAACTTGGGAAGGAGAGAAAAGTATCACCTCAGCACTACAAAGCTTTTCGTTACTCTTCCCACTTGATTTACAAAAGAGCAATGATACAATCCAACAGGGAAATCTGCTGTTGAAATTGTTATTTTGTTGTTTCCAATAATTTCGCTTTGTTCAATTCGTTTTACTTCCATACCGAGAGAGTTGAAAATTGATATTGAGTTAATATTTTGTTTTTCTGGAATAGATAAAGAAATTTGGTTTGTTGCGGGGTTGGGGAATATTTGGAAATCTATTTGTGTGTGATTTTCAGGAACATCAACTATCCCGAAATCAGAAAGTTTTGCTGAATAAGCAGCAGCTCCATTTGTACCTGCATAAATTAGTGAATCATCAATTGCTAAACTGGTTATAGAATAATTAAATAAGCCAGAACTCACATCAGTCCAATTCATTCCATTATCAGATGACAAAAAAATACCAGAATTATTTGTTCCTGCAAATATATAGTTCTTATAAACTGAAATAACATTTACAACTGAATCAGTTAATCCATTATTAGCTTCAATCCAAGTATTTCCATTGTCAGAAGTTGAAAAGATACCTTTACCTGAAGTTCCAACAAACAAAATATCACCACACAAAGCTAAACTCAAAATATTTTTATTAGCTAAACTATCAGAAATGTTATTCCATAATTTACCATTATTAGAAGTATAAAAGCAGCCATTATTTGTTCCAGCATATATCATTGAATTTTTAATTGTTAATTTAATTTTTCCTGCATAAGAAGGGAATCCAGAACTTGTAGGATTTATTAAAGACCAGCTTTCGCCTTGATTAGAAGAAATATATAATTTACCAATGCTTGAACTAAAATATATTTTACTTCCATATTTTATTAAATTTGATGTTGTTAAATCGCTTATTCCTGAATTTAATTCAGTCCAATTTTCACCATTGTCAGTTGACATCAGAACACCTTTTAAATTTGTTCCAATGAATATTTTATCATTCTCTTTTATTATGCCTCTTACTTCAATTGAATAATCTAAATCGCTATTTAGACATTCCCAGTTTTCACCATAATTAGAAGATTGGAATACTCCGTTATCGGTGCCTGCAAATAAATTATTGCCATTCAAATATAAACTAACAATATTTGAAGAAGCTAATCCGGAATAACAAGCAGACCAGCTAATGCCTTTATCAGTTGATGAGAATAAACCATATTTTGAGCCGGCATATAGTTTTGAACCATCATATTCCAGACTATAAATATTGTTATTTTTATAAATTGGTTTAAGTAAATCTGAACTAATAGCAGACCAACTTTCTCCGCTATTCGTTGAAAAGAACACTCCCCCATTTAATGTACCAGCATAAATATCATTTTCTTTAATAATTATTTTATTTACATACAAACTTGTAAGACCATTGTTAATTTCTGACCAGCTTTCTCCTTTATTTGTTGAGTAAAAAATACCTCCTGTGTATGTTCCAATGTATATGTTTGAATTATTTATTGCAAAACTAGACACATAGTTATTATTTGGAGGAGTGGAAAACATAGACCAACTTTCGCCATTGTCAGTTGATATATACAAACCACTGTAATATGATGCATAGACACAATTTTCAATTATAGTAATATTAAAAACGTGTTTAATATTAGCATTTGCATTTACTTCTTCCCAACTTTCGCCGTAATCTGTCGATTTAAATATGCCAAGATTTGTTCCAATATATAGATTTTGCCCAGAACCTGCAATACTGGTAATTAAATAATTCTTTAAATATGGAACTAACTCCCATTTATCTCCATTGTCTGTTGTTTTAAATAAACCTAAATTACTACAAGCAAAAACATAAGAATGCAAAATAGCAACGTTTGTAATATCTAATATTGTTAAACCATTATTTACTGAAGTCCAGCTATTTCCATTATCAGTTGACCTGAAAATACCACAATTTGTTCCAACAAAAATATTATTACCGCTAATTGCTATTGATTTTGTATTTAAACCATGCATTGGCTGATACCAGTAATCTGAAGCACTTAAATTATTGTATATTATTAATAATAAAAATATATAAAGTTTTTTCATAAAATACCTTTGTTTTACACTTGAAATCTATTATTTATAAATTAAATTTATTATCTTATAATGATAAAATTTTTATTATGTTTGAAAGTATTATTTTCTATGCAGCAATGATATAAACCGACAGGCAAATCTGTTGTTGAAATTGTATAATTGAGATTTGCATACACTTCTGCTATGTTTATTCTTTTTACTTCTATACCTAGATAATTTAAGATTGTAATTGAACTTATCTTTTGATTCTCAGAGTTTGAAAGAGTTATATACTCGGATGCTGGATTTGGATAAATTTGAAAATTTGAATTAATCTGGTCTTCTACTCCAGTTGAACCTTCTGGGTCAAATATGTAAAAGCCGTAACTGTAACCAGCTCCATTATATCCGGCGGACCATAATTTTCCATCTTTTTGTATTTCTAACAGTGCTTTATACCGCCAATTATCACTTGCTGTAGCAAACTTAGGCACGTCAAATCTTGTCCAAACACCTTTAGTATCTAATTTATAAAGATATGGAGTTTTGAAACCAGTAATCCAAATATTATCTGAACTATCACGTCTCATCCAATAAAGATACAAATCAATTCCCGGTGTTATAATACGCTCTATATCTCTAATATAATTATCTGAACTAAAATTCTCTCCATCAAATCTCAATATTTGCATATTATGATTTGTTGCATAAAAAACATTTCTTGAATCAATAGCTAAATCTGAAAAGGATCCATAGCCATCTGGAAAATCCCAGGTAGTAAACTTTTTCTCTAATTTTTCATCTTTGATAATGTAACAGGTATCTCCGTTTACCAGCCAAACTCTATTTAAATTATCAAAAACAAAATTACATAAAGATAAAAATTCGAAATAATCTGCTGTTATAAATACAGTTTCAAATCTATTATTAGTATATTTACATAAAATTCTGTATTCTTTTGAATAGACAGAATCATTTATTTTAAAACGAGTATGCAAAAACATCCATATACCGCCATTATTGTCTTCTTTTATATTGTAAATAGTTCTATTAGAATTATTTATATAAGTATATGCATTACTATCTCTAACATAAATCTGACTAATAATATAGGTTGTATCTGGGGTTACGTTAAAAATGCTATCTTGACTGGAAAACCACAAATTACTCTTTGAATCATAAAATAAATTTAGTATATCTGAATCCTTGTAAATATTATATAATGAATCATTTTTCAAGCATTTCCAAAAATCTTTCTTTAAAATATGTAACCATTGTTTTATTTTTTGGTCATAAATCATTAACAAAGTATCAGACCAAAATCTTAAAACTATTGTAGAATCGCCTTTTATTATTATATCATTAATTTTTAACACCCCATAGCTTTCATTTATGTAATCGTATTGAAGAATATCTTCTTGATACAAAAGTTCCCAACTTTGAGAAAATAATTCTGATGAAATAAATATTAAAAAGAAAATTAAAATTTTATACATAAATTACTCCAAAATTAGAATTATCGGACGATTTAAAATCGTCCGATAATTTAAAAAAAATTTTTAAAAATCGCAAGTAGAACTGCAGGGATATTCGCAGGGCGGACCAATCTCAAATCCTCTTCTAATAACTTGATACATATTATTTACAGAATCCCAACAAACATAAACAGTTTCGTTACAACTTCTAATTAAATCATCGCATTTATTCATTTGCCAAGTAACAGTATAGGTTCCATCTTTGTTAAGTCTTGTATAAATTGTCCAGCCATTATAACAAATGGCATCGTAAATTTTTAGCAGACATTCTCCATCTGGACAATCTGGAACTCCAGTGTAGTAATTCGTTAAAAGACTTATTATATTGTGTCATTTCGAAACGAAGTGAGAAATCTCACAAGTCATTGCTACCACAGAGTTTGAGATTCCTCACTTCGTTTCGGAATGACAAGAAATGTTTATCAGGTTTTCAATAAATAATTACACTAGTATGTCCAGTCCAAGCAATAATATATGGGTCAGTTGCAATAGCTATCAACATATTATCTACAATATCTGATGCATTATTTTCAAAATCTAAATAAGAACAAGGTGCTAATACAACAATATCTGAAAGTGCTATACAATGATAGCCATCAATTTCTGCATAACAATACCTATATTCATAGGTGCATCCATTATAGGTTAATGTTTTCACGCCAGAATCAGTCCAACCAGCACCAGGAGGACAAGCACTTGAATTTGAATTTACTATAAACATTATAGCTAATGCTGCGAAAATTAACGTTGCTTTTTTCATAAAAAACTCGTAAATTAGTATATAAATTAATGTATTAATTTACCCCTGCTTTTTAAAGTGTCAAGTTCCAAAAGGCGGGGGATTTTTTCTTTCTATAAAAATAATATTCCTTTTCTTTGTTTATTTTTTCGTGATTATTTCATGAATTTCAATAAAAAAAAATGAAATATACAATAAAAAATAATTTTTTTTAAAAAAATATATTTTAGATTTTAATACAGGCAGAAATTCTTCCAGCTTGCAAATAAATAAAATCTGTAAAATCAGGTAAATCCTTTAAATCTGTGGTTCAGACTTTTATTTTCACACAAGTTTCCCGGGCTTTGCGAAAGCTTCAAACTAATTAATACCCTACCAACATCAATTTATATGAACTTGTTTTTCCTGCTTTAACAGTAACAATATAAGCACCTCTTGGCAGTTCTCCGACTGAAAATGTAAGTGTTGCCCGCATATTTCTACTATCATAGTCTATTGTATTTTCTATATCCTTTGCTTTCATTCCCATTATATTATATAAACTGACTTCAAGCTGCTCAGTAACATCATAATATAGGAAAAAATCAAGTGTTACTTGTTGTAAAGCCGGATTTGGATAAATATTAAATATATAAACATCTGGCATTCCGGGGGTATTTGAATTAATCTGTTCTTCTACTCCAGTAGAACCATTTGGGTCAAATATGTAAAAGCCGTAACTGTAACCACCCCCATTATATCCAGCAGACCATAATTTACCATCTTTTTGTATTTCCAATAATACCTTATAACACCACTTATCTTTTGCAGTTGCAAACATTGGTACATCATATTTTGTCCAAATTCTATCATTATCCAATTTATAAAGATAAGGTGAATAGAAACCTGTTAACCAAATGTTATCAGAGCTGTCACGCCTTAGCCAGTAAAGTTGTAAATCAGTATTGGTTACTGCATATCGTTCTATGTTTAGCACATATTTGTCTGTAGTTAAACTATCACCATCGTATTTAAATAAAAGTAAATCCGCATTGGTTGCATAAAAATTATTCTTTGAGTCAATTACTAATTCTGAGAATTGACCATATCCCTGTTCAGAATCATAAGTGCTAAACTTTTTCTCTATTTTCCCATCTTTAACTATATAGCAAGTATCTCCATTCACAACCCAAACCCTATTTAAATTATCAAAAACAAAATTGCATTTAGAAACAAACTTAAACCAAGTTGTAGAAATAAAAACAGACTCAAATCTATCATTAACGTATTTACATAGTATTCGATGTTCTTTTAAATAAACAGAATCTTTTATTTTCATACGAGTATGCAAAAACATCCATATATCTCCGCTATTGTCTTCTTTGATGTTGAAAATAGTATTGTTATGTCCTACTGGATAAATATCACTATAATCATTATATTCTTTTACAAATATTTTATTAATGATAAATGCTGTATCTGGCGTTACTTTAAAAACATCTGTAACTTTTTGAAATTGGGGTGGAGCATTGAACCACATATTTCCTTTTGAATCATAAAATAGATTTCGTATTTCTGAATCTTTGTAAATGTTATATAATGAATCATTTTTCAAGCATTTCCAAAAATCCTTCTTTAAAGTGTGGTGCCACACCTTCGTTTTTTGGTTATAAATCATAAGGAGTGTATCTGAATCAAATCTTATAATAACTGTTGAATCACCATTTATTATAATATCTTCAATTTTTAGCAAGCCATAGCTTTCATTTATGTAATCGTATTGAAGAATATCTTCTTGATACAAAAGTTCCCAACTTTGAGAAATTAATTCTGATGAAATAAAAATTAAAAAGAATAAGATAAATTTTTTCATAGTCACTCCGTGTTTATAGTCAATGAGTTATTGGGTTATTAAGTTATTAAACTTTCGCATAGTTAAAGAAACTTTACGAAAGTATAATAGTCAGATGTCCTACATCTCGAAGATGTAGGACATCTTTATCTTTCTTGTCATGTTATCAGCTTGATGTTCGCATGACTTTTCATACATTCTGAGGATTCATAGGGAACAGGCATGCCTGTTCCCTACAGTTAATATTTATCTATCTTACCACTACAAAGCTCTTCGTTATTCTTCCCACTTGATTTACAAAGGAGCAATGATACAAGCCAACTGGTAAATCCATTGTTGAAATTGTTATTTTGCGATTTCCAATTATTTCAGTTTGCTCTATACGTTTTACTTCCATTCCAAGAGAATTGAAAATTGAGATTGAGTTTATATTTTTTTCTTCTGGAATGGATAAAGAAATTTCGTTTATAGCTGGGTTGGGGAAGATTTGGAAATCGTTGTTTTCAATAATAGGAAGGTTTTTTTCGACGCTTGTTTCAGTGCAGGAGTATTTAAGAATAACACCATTATCTCCAACAACCCAACCGTTGTATTGATTTATAAAAAATATATGATTTATATAATTTGGAGTCTCTACTATATTTTCGTAAATAACCCAATTGCTGCAGCCATCAGTTGTTTTAAAAATTTTACCATTATAACCTACAGCCCAGCCATTTTCTCTATCAATAAAATGAACTTGCAAACAAGTTGTTACAGCATTGATATTTTGTAATTCCCAGTTTTTACCTCCATCAGTTGTTTTAAGGATTTCACCGTTATACCCTCCTATCCAACCATAATCTTCATCAACAAAAGATAGACTGGTAAACCAATAATCGTTACCTAATGCATTAATAGCCCAAGAATTACCTCCATCTGATGTTATAAGTAAAGTATCCATATAACCAAGAGCAAAACCAACATTTTCATTTACGAAATGTATGTTATAAATATCACTTGATGTATTGTGAATTTTATACCACCATTTTTCACCGCCATTTGTCGTTTTATAAATAATTTCTTTGCAGGTAATGAAACCTACTGAATCGTTAAAAAAGAAAATTGAATTAATTTGATCTTTTAAAAGAGTTTCAGTATCGAACCAATCATTACCTGAATTAGTTGTTTTCATAACTTTTCCGTCTGAAAAACCTATATAACCAATTAAAGAATCAACAAAGAATAAACTACCGATATCCGGTATAGTTTCAAGAGATTGATTTATCCAATTTTTTCCTCCATCTATGGTCTTTAATATTTTTCCATTTTCTCCTACAACCCAGCCGGTGTTTTCACTTATAAATTGAACATCATAGTTTTTATAAACATCTCCTTTAGTTTTTAATACCCAACTGAAACCACTATTTGTTGTTTTTCTAATTATTCCGCTTAAGCCACCAACGATTAAACCAGTATTTACATCATACATATCTGAACCTGAAACTAAATAAGGGATCCCACATGGCTGCTCGAACCATTCGTTGCCTCCATCTGTTGTCTTTAAAATTATATTGCCAACAGCCCAACCGGTATTTTCGTCAAAAAATTCAAAATATTCTGGTGTAAAAAAATCATCAGTAGTTTGCGTAAACCAACTTACACCACCGTCCGTTGTTTTTAACAATAATCCTTTCTCGCTTGCCAGCCATCCAATATTTTCATTAAAAAAATATATAGAATATAAATTTTTGTTTGTAATACTGTCCTGCTTAACCCAATTTTCACCGCCATCCGTTGTTTTTAATAAAGTTCCTTCAAAACCAACAGTATAACCTAAATTCTCATTAAGAAAATAAATATTATTTATTTTCTTTGTAGTATTAGAATTTTGAGGAAACCAAGAATTTCCGGTATCTGTCGTTTTTATAATATCGCCTTTGCTGCTTATAATCCAACCGGTTGTAGAATTAATAAATAATATTTTGTTAAGAGTTGTATCAAGCCCACTATTGGTGCTAACCCAGTTTTCACCTCCATCTGTGGTTTTTAATATTTTGTTATCATAACCAATAGCCAAGCAAATATCATCTTCTATCGCAAACAGTTCCTTTAAATCAAAATACACACCACTTTTCTGTTGTATCCAATTTTCACCGCCATCAGTGGTTTTTATTATAGTTCCATTATTGCCGCAAGCATAAGCAACATCTTTGCTTGCATATTTTACACAAGTTAAACAGTTTCCTTGTGGTAAAGGACTTTGCCATTCCCAGCTGCAATCTTCAGAAAATAAAAGATTTGAAATGAATAAAAAGAAAAGAATTATTTTTTTCATAGTTTCTCCTTGTTTATAGTTTTTAGTTTAAGGTTTTTAGTTATTAGGTTATTAAGTTATTGGGTTATTGAGTTATTGAGTTATTGGGTTATTGGGTTATTGGGTTATTGAGTTATTGGGTTATTGGGTTATTGGGTTATTGAGTTATTGGGTTATTAAGTTATTGAGTTATTAGGTTATTGGGTTATTGGGTTATTGGGTTATTGGGTTATTAATCATTAGTCATTAGTCATTGGTCATTAGTCATTGGTCATTAGTCATTAGTCATTAGTATTTTTTACTAACACCCAATAACCAGCTCCCAATTCCCAATTCCCAATTCCCAACTCCTAATTCCCAATTCCCATTTCCTAATTCCTAATTCCAAGTCCCCAGCCCCTAATCCCTAATCCCCAATAACAATTAACAATTAATAATTATTAAAGTCCTACCAGCATCAAACGAGTTATATTACTGTTGCCTGCACTGATAACAATAATATAAGCACCGATTGCTAAATCGGATACAGAAAAGGATAAAGTTGCTTTCATATTATAACTGTCATATTCTATTTTTTCTGTAACATCTTTTACCTTCATTCCCAGTGTATTATATAAACTTATTTTACATTTGTTAATGACATTGTGCTCAAGAAAAAAATCCACTGTTACCCTCTGTTTTGATGGATTTGGATATAAATTTACATTACGAATAACAGTTAAACCTGAAAACTCTGCAATCGGCTCTTCTATTGCTCCGGTTGTTGTATCTGAATGAAAGACATAGAAACCATAGTTATTTATATCAAAATAATTCTGATAAAAACTTTGAGCTGATATCCAGATATTATTTTTTTTATCACATTCTATCAAGTATTTATAACACCAATCATCTACAGCAGTTGAAAATTTTGGAATATCAATTACAGACCAGCTGCCAGAAGAATCCAATTTATATAAATTACAGGTTTTTCCACCGATTAGCCAAATATTATCTGTACTGTCAATGCAAAACCAACAAGAACTTAAATCTTCATGAGTTCCAGCATATCGTTCAATATCATACATATATTTATCTGTTTTGAAAGTATAACCATCATATACATACAAAATAGAATTTTGGTTGAGAGCATACATTGTATTTTTAGAATCAAATACAACTTCTTTTAAATATCCATACCCTTCAGGAAAATCATAAGTAGAAAATTTATTGATTAACTCTTCATTTTCATAAACAAAAACAGAATCACTATAACAAGCCCAGATTCTATTTAATCTATCAATATAGAACCTGTCAATTTCTCTGTTAAATACTGTTTCAAACCGTTCATTCTTGTATTTACATAATGTATTTATGTTGGTAAAATCAGAATCCGACACTATAACAAAATATCTTGCCAAAGCCCAAACATCTCCATTATGGTCTGACTTAATATCATAAATATCTTGGTTAAAAGGGTCAAGGACAAAATATTTTTCAAGAACTTTATCGTAAACTTGAGAAAAATTATTGATTGTATCAGGTGCAATTTTTAAAATATTCTCTCCGGCATTAAGCCATATATTTTCATCTTTATAGAATGTAGCATAACAAAAATTTTCTTTTTTAAATTGCTTATAAATTGAATCATTACTTGAATTGTTCGATAAAATATCTTTCTTTGATTTGTAAAACCATTTTTTTTGAGTTCGGTCATAAATCATAAGTAAAGTATCAGAATTATAACGAAAAATGAATGTTGAATCATTTCTTATAAATATTCGATTACAAAAATTTCTTCCATAATCAGCATAAGTTTCATCGTATATAATGAAATCTTCTTTATAAAGAAAATCCCATGTTTGTGGGAAAAGCTCGCTTGAAAATGTTATTAGAAAAAGAAAAATTAATTTTTTCATAAAAATATTTTAAGAAACCATCTGAATTATTAATTTTCCAGATGGTTAATTTTAAAAAACATTATTTACAACTGGAAGAACAATTTTTGGGGCATGGTGGTCCTATCATAGAACCGGCTCTTGTAACTCTATAAACTTTTACTCCATTTACCCATTCATAACAGTATGTTAAAGTTGAATTGCATGACCTACGGACATTATCACATCTGTTCATAAAATATATTCCAGCATTCTCAGACCATCCATTATAACAGATGGCATCACTAATTACAAGCAAACACATCATACCATTTGGGCATTGTGGTATTTTTTCACCAAAGAAATTAACCTCATCACTTTCAAGATATTTGCCAATTTCAATTAATATTAAATCATTAATTTCTTCTTTATTATTATCGTAAACCGAACCATCACATGGAGGAACAGTTGATGATATTACGTTTATGCTTACTAAAGACATACAATGTAAACCATTTAGCATACCATAACAATAAATATATAATATTGAGCAACCATTGTAATTAAGTAATTGAGATACTTGAGTCCACCCTGGCTCGCATTGTGCTTTAACATTCATATTAGCCATAAACATTATAGCTAAAGTAGCAAGTAAAAATAATGCTTTTTTCATAAAGCATTTCTCCTTAAATTTGTTTATAAATTATATGTTAATTTGCCCCTGCTTTTTAAAGTGTCAAGTTCCAAAAGGCGGGGGATTTTTTCTATCTATGAAATATTAGTCCTTTTTTTCTTCAAATTTTTCTCATTTTTTTCTTGATTATTTCAACAATTGCAATATAAAAAAAAAAATGAAATATGCAAGAAAAAAATAAAATATTTTATTTTTTGCAGTCATACGAGTAGCAAACTGAATGTATGACTGAAGAAAAAGAAAATAAGCTAATAAGGTTAATTTTCCTTTGTTGAATTTTTCTACTAAGGTTAATAAGAAAAATAAGGTTTCTTTTAAAAAAATAAAACCTTATTTCAATAATAAACCTTAGTAGAAAAATGGAAATCTGATTTTAAATCCTTATTAGCTTATTAAATGAGATTTTGTTAGTCATACTATCAACTTCGTTGATAGCATGACAATTATTTTCTTGTCATGCTATCAGCTTGCTGATAGTATGACTTTATAAAAGTTGAAAATCTAAACATTTTAATCTTTCTAAACCTTATCTCATCTCTTTTAAACATTGATTTTCCTTTTTTAAAATTAAAAATACTCTATTTCGTTATAATTTAACACCATATAAAAATAATCAAAATGCTTTACTATGTTTATACCTACAACTGCAAACGAACTTAAACAATTAAACTGGAAAACGCTTGATATAATCCTTGTTTCCGGCGATACTTATATAGATACATATTACGATGGAATAGTGCTAATCGGAAAGCTGTTAATCAAACAGGGTTACAAAGTGGGAATAATAGCCCAGCCAGATATAAACAGCGAAAAAGATATACTGCGACTTGGCGAACCAGAACTTTTTTGGGGAATAAGTGCCGGCTGCGTCGATTCTATGGTTGCTAACTACACGGCATTACTGAAAAAAAGAAGAACAGACGATTTAACTCCGGGTGAACAAAATATTCGGCGACCAGACAGAGCAACACTAATTTATACCAATTTAATCCAACGCTTTTCAAAAACCAAAAAACCAATTATTCTCGGTGGTATTGAAGCAAGTATGCGCCGCGTTGCACACTATGACTACTGGAGCGATAGAATCCGCCGCTCTGTTCTGCTTGATTCAAAAGCCGATATTCTTGTTTATGGTATGGGCGAAAAAGCCATTTCCGAATTAGCTTTCAAAATAAAAAAGCAAATTGATTGGAAAGATACTAAAGGTATTTGCTATCTTTCAAATGAGAAGCCAGACGGTTTTATTGAAATGCCAAGCTATGAAGAAGTTGCGAAAAATCAAGATAGTTTCATTGAAATGTTTAATATATTCTACAAAAGCAATAAAATGCAGGACGAAAACGGAATGTATCAGCAGCACGCTAATCGCTACCTTGTTCATAATCCCCCGCAAACGCCACCAGAGCAAACTGAACTTGATTCTTACTATGAATTGGATTTTGAGCGTGATGCTCACCCCTATTATAAAGAACAGGGAAAAATCAAGGCATTGGATACCATTCGTTTTTCAGTTACTTCTCATCGTGGCTGTTTCGGTGAATGTAACTTTTGCAGCATTGCTATTCATCAGGGTAATAAAATACTAAGCAGAAGCAAAGAATCTATTGTTAGAGAAGTAAAAAGAATTACAAAATTAAAGCATTTTAAAGGAAATATTTCCGATATTGGAGGACCATCGGCTAATATGTATGGTATGGGCTGCAAATCTAAGCACGATAATTTTAAATGCAGTAAAAACTGCATTAGTCCTAGTATTTGCAAAAATTTAAATAATAATCACAACGAACTTATTGAATTGCTAAAAGAATTAAGAAAAATTCCCGGAATAAAGAATATATTCATTGGCTCTGGCATTCGCTTTGAGCTTGTTCTTGCCGATAAGCAAAATGGTGAAAAATACCTGAAAGATATAATTGAACATCACGTTTCCGGGCAGATGAAAATTGCACCGGAGCATATTTCAAAACGTGTTTTAAAAGCAATGGGAAAAGAAATTGGTTATTCGGTATTGGATTTCAAAAATAAATTCTATCAAATTAATAAAAGCATTGGAAAGAAGCAGTTTTTAACATACTATTTCATTGCTGCTCATCCTGATTGCTACGAAAAAGATATGAACGAACTGAATTACTTTATCAAAAATGATTTGAAAATCAATCCAGAACAGGTGCAAATTTTTACACCGACCCCATTGACTTATTCAACGCTAATGTATTATTCGGAGAAATCACCGATTACAAAGGAAAAGATATTTGTAGAAAAAAGTTTAAAGAAGAAAAGGGAGCAAAAAGAAAGGATTGTATAATTGCTGAAACGATATCAATAATAAAGGAGTTATGAGATTTGGTTTGTAAAGAACAATTGCGCAAATTTCCCAGTAAAAGTGTCATTCTGACGGATGTCAGAATCCATCTTAAAAATAGTTTTTATA
>CAZCLJ010000039.1:0-24069 GCA_964499465.1 uncultured Hyphomicrobiales bacterium | reverse complement strand
AATTGATAATTGATAATTGATAATTGATAATTGATAATTGATAATTGATAATTGGGAAATAGGAAATAGGAATTAGGGACTGGGGATTGGTGATTAGGGACTGGGAATTAGGAATTGGGAATTAGGAATTAGGAGTTAGGAATCTGGAATTAGGAATTGAGAATTAGGAAACCATAAACCATAAACTATAAACCATAAACCGATAACCGACAACTGACAACCGATAACCATTAACCATTAACCATTAATCATTAATCACTAAAAAAGATGCTCAAAACAAAAAACATAGCAAGAAAACAAAAAATACATAAAAGTTCGGGTAAGAATGCTTTTCTTCATAGTATATTGAAAATGAAGAACTTGAATGTGGACGATTCTCTTGTGTTTATACCTGCAAGTATTGAAGATTATTATAAATTGGAAGAAGTGAAAGCAGATTATTATAAAGGAAATATAGTTATGAATTCTCCTGCAAGCTACCAACACGAAACATATTTTATGAAAATTTCCAATGCAATTTATAATTATTTAAATCAAAAAGAAACAGGCGAAGTGCTTGGCTCACGTTTTACTATTGTTTTTGGTAAAAACCGCTTCGAACCAGACATATTCGTTGTTTTAACAAAGAATAATGGGATTTTCAAAGAGCATGAATTTATTGGAACACCGGATTTAGTTATTGAAATTCTTTCTAAGTCAACAAAGCAGTATGATTTAATCAACAAAAGGCAAGTTTATATGGAATTTAAAGTTCCGGAAATTTGGTTTGTTGATTATCTTGAAAATAAAATTATTATTGATTACTTTACAGAAAATGAATATATTACAAAAGAATTTGATTTAAATGAAAAAATAGAAAGTAAGGTTTTGGAAGGAATAGAGTTGAAGTAATAGGTGATTGGGGAATAGGTACTGGGGAATGGGAATCGGGAATTAGGAATTAGGAATTAGGAATTAGGAATTAGGAATTAGGAATTAGGAATTAGGGACTGGGGACTGGGGATTGGGAAACCATAAGCTATAAACTGATAACAATTAACAATTAATAATTAACAATTAATAATTAATAATTATAAAAAGATGCTCAAAACAAAAAACATAGCAAGAAAACAAAAAATACATAAAAGTTCGGGTAAGAATGCTTTTCTTCATAGTATATTGAAAATGAAGAACTTGAATGTGGACGATTCTCTTGTGTTTATACCTGCAAGTATTGAAGATTATTATAAATTGGAAGAAGTGAAAGCAGATTATTATAAAGGAAATATAGTTATGAGTCCAGCATCAATCAAACACGAAGAGTTAATAGCAGATTTTATCTATTCATTAAAAAGCTATTTGAAACAAAATTTAATTGGACGAGTTTTTAGTTCAAAATTAACTTTAAAAATTGGTGGCTATCGTTTTGAACCAGACATAACATATATAAAACATAATAATGCGGGAAAATTTACGGAAAATGAGTTTATTGGGAAACCTGATTTAGTTATTGAAATTCTTTCTAAATCCACAAAACAGTATGATTTAATCAACAAAAGGCAGGTTTATCAAGAATATAAAGTTTCAGAGATTTGGTTTGTTGATTATATTGAAAATATAATAATTATTGATTACTTTACAGAAAATGAATATATTACAAAAGAATTTGATTTAAATGAAAAAATAGAAAGTAAGGTTTTGGAAGGAATAGAGTTGAAGTGATATGGGGATAGGGGAATAGGGACTGGGGACTGGGAATTAGGAATTAGGAATCAGGAATTGGAATTGGGAACTAATGACTGGGGATTGGAGACTGCTGATTGTGAAAAACCGACTACCTACTACCTACTACCGACTACTGACAACCGAGAACCATAAACCATAAACAATTAACAATTAACAATTAATAATTAAAAAACGAATGAACATAGCAGTATTATTTGGAGGCATTTCAACAGAAAGAAATGTCTCAATAGCAGGCGGACGCGCCGTAGTAGAAGCATTACGCAGTAAAGGGCACAATGTAATTCCAGTTGACCCTGCCCTCGGTTATGATTGGGTATATTCTGAAGAAGTACTTAATGGTAGAAATGGAATACCTTCTTTAGATGAACTTTCCCGTTTGCATCCTAGAAATATTATTTATAGTATTAATTCAGATGCATTTGATAAAGTTGATGTTGCTTTCATTGTATTGCACGGGAAATGGGGAGAAGACGGCAGAGTGCAATCTCTATTAGAATTGCGTGGAATTCCCTATACAGGCAGCAAAGTAAAAGGCAGTGCAATAGCAATTGATAAAAATTCTTCAAAAATGATATTTCTGGCAGCAAACATTCCAACACCTCCATGGTATGTGGTCAGACCAAAAGATTATGAGAACTATGAATTTTTTGAAGAGATTCGTGGTGAACTTGGCAATCATCTTGTAATTAAGCCAAACGACCAGGGTTCTACAATCGGAATAACAATAGTGGAGTCTGGCAATTTAGATGAAATTCACGATGGTATTTTGGCTGCGTCTGAATATTCAGATTTGGTGCTTATAGAGCAATTTATCGAAGGTCAGGAAATTACTGTTGGCATTATTGGTGAAGATACACTGCCAGTAATTGAAATTGTTCCTGAAGATGGTTACTATGATTACGAACACAAATACACTAAGGGCAAAACGAGATACGATTGTCCGGCAGATATTAGTGAGGATATAGCAGAATTTACTCAAAGTATGGCTCATACTGCATACATTGCATTGGGCTGTTCTGGATTTGCACGGGCAGATTTTCGTTTAGATGAAGACGGGCAGCCATTTCTTTTGGAAATGAATACTATTCCCGGTTTCACAGCGACAAGTTTAGTTCCAATGGCAGCGAAGGAAGTTGAAATTGAATTTCCAGAGCTATGCGAAAGAATAATAGAAATTGCTTTAGAATAATAACAGGTGAAAAAATGAAAATTCTTCTTATCGGAAATGGTGGACGTGAGCATTGCTTAGCAGAAAAGCTTGCTAACTCAGAATCCACAGAAAAATTGTATTGCTTACCGGGCAATCCGGGGATTTTTGATTATGCTGAACCAGTCGGTTTAAGAATCAATGATTATAAGGGAATAGCTAAGTTTTGTGTTGAAAATAGTATTGATTTGGTGGTTGTAGGACCAGAATCACCGCTTGCTGATGGCATTACTGATATTCTTGCAGAAAATAATATAAAATGCTTTGGTCCTACAAAAGCAGCAGCTCAGCTTGAATGTTCCAAGCTTTTTGCAAAAAAGTTTATGCATAAATACAATATTCCAACAGCAAAGTTTCATAAATTTTGTAGTGAAAACAAAGAACAGGCAATGGAATATATTGAAAAGCACAGCTATCCAATGGTTATAAAAGCTGATGGACTTGCAGCTGGAAAAGGTGTAATTGTTACTAAAACTCCTTATGAAGCAAAGGCGGCTGTAATTGATATGTTTAAAGGCAAATTTAATGAAGCAGGAAAAATAATTGTCATAGAAGAATTTTTAGAAGGCGAAGAAGCTTCTATTCTTGCTATTTCAGATGGAAATGACTACTTTTTGCTTCCACATTCTCAAGACCATAAGAGAATATTTGATAATGATGAAGGTCCTAATACAGGCGGTATGGGTGCTTATTCTCCAACAAAAGTTATTAATAATGAAATTCTCAAAAAAATAGAAGAACAGGTTATCAAGCCGACTTTAGAGGGTTTGAAAGAAGATGGAACGCCATTTATTGGCTGTCTTTATGCCGGAATGATGATTAAAGATGGAAATGTAAACGTTGTTGAGTTTAATGCAAGGTTTGGCGACCCGGAAACACAGGCAGTTTTAGCATTGGTTGAAGGAGATTTTGCTAAATTACTCTATTCAGCCGCTTCTGGAAAATTAGATAAAAATGCAGTTAAAATAAAAAATGATTTATTTAGCTGTTGTGTAGTACTTGCCTCAAAAGGTTATCCGATGAGTTTTGAGAAAGGATATGAAATAAAAGGACTTGAAGATGTTGATAAAGAAATAGCTTCTATTTATCAGGCAGGAACAAGTTTAGAAAATGGAAAATTATTAACAGACAGCGGAAGAGTTTTAAGTGTCGTAACTGTTGATAATTCATTAGAAAAAGCAAGAAATAAGAACTATGAAGCAATAGAGAAAATAATTTTTGAAAACAAATATTACCGTAAAGATATAGCATTAAAAGGATTATAAAAGAAATAAAAAAATAAAATAAAAAAAATTTAAAATATTTTTAAAAATAATTTTGATGTTTGGGAAATATTTCATAATTTCGCAAGCTATTGATATTGAAAAATTGAATATTTTTTATATTTGGAGAAAAAAGTGCCAACTATAAGTCAGTTAGTAAGAAAACCGAGAAAAAAAGTAAAGTACAAGAGTAAGTCGCCAGCATTGAAATCCTGTCCACAAAGGAGAGGAGTCTGCACCAGAGTATATACGACTACGCCAAAGAAACCGAATTCAGCATTAAGAAAAGTTGCTCGTGTTAGGTTATCATCTGGCTTTGAGGTAACCTCCTATATACCCGGTGAAGGCCATAATTTGCAAGAGCACTCTCTTGTTTTTATACGTGGTGGCAGGGTAAAAGATTTACCCGGTGTCCGTTATCACGTAATCAGAGGAACAGCCGATACTCAAGGTGTTGAAAAGCGCAATCAAGGCAGAAGCAAATATGGCACAAAGAGACCTAAAAAAGGTGCTGCTAAACCTGCTGCTAAAAAATAATTAATTATTATTATTGAATTGATATGAGAAAAAGAAGAGCAGAAAAAAGAAGACCTATGCCAGACCCAAGATACAATGACATAGTCGTATCCAAACTGGTAAATAGTATTATGATACAAGGCAAAAAGACAACTGCATTATCTATCGTTTATGATGCATTTGATATTATGGAACAGCGTGCCAAAAAAGATGCTTTAGAAATCTTTAAGCAAGCATTGACAAATGTATCTCCTCTGACCGAAGTTCGTTCTCGCAGAGTTGGTGGTGCAACATATCAGGTTCCAGTCGAAGTTCGTGAAGAAAGAAGAATAGCATTAGCTCTTCGTTGGATTAAGCAGTATGCTACAGCACGTAGAGATAAATCAATGGCTTTAAAATTAGCCGCTGAACTTATGGCTGCTTCTAAAGGCGAAGGTTCCGCTGTTAAAAAACGTGAAGATACTCATAGAATGGCTGAAGCTAATAAAGCTTTTGCTCACTTCAAATGGTAAATATATTTTGTCGTTCTTTGTAAATTAAATTTTTATTATAAGTTATGTCCCGCACCTATCCAATATCAAACTTAAGAAATATTGGGATTATGGCTCATATTGATGCCGGAAAAACCACTACTACTGAGCGTATGCTCTTTTATGCGGGATATCTCCATAAATTAGGTGCCGTCGATGACGGGACAGCTTTTATGGATTTTATGGAGCAGGAAAAAGAAAGAGGCATCACCATTATGGCGGCTGCTACCACTTGCTTCTGGAAGGATTATCAAATCAATATCGTTGATACTCCCGGGCATGTGGACTTTACTGCTGAAGTACAGCGTTCATTAAGAGTGCTTGATGGTGCTATTGCAATTTTTTGTGCTGTTGGAGGTGTGCAACCTCAATCTGAAACAGTATGGCATCAGGCAGATATGTATAGCGTCCCCAGAATTGCGTTTGTCAATAAAATGGATAGAATTGGCGCTGATTTCCAAAGGGTGCTTACTATGATGAGTGAGCGACTTGGAGCTAAACCAGTTGCCATTCAAATCCCAATAGGAGCGGAAAGTGATTTCGATGGAGTTATTGACCTCGTTGATATGAAAGCGTTATATTTTGATGAAGATACAAACGGTTATAATGTTACTTGCGAGGATATTCCTACTAATCATTTGGAAAAAGCAAATGAATACAGAGCAATTCTTTTGGAAAGCGTAGCTGAACTTAATGATGATTTGCTTTCTAAATATCTGGAAGGCGAAGAGCTAACAAACGAAGAAATTAAAAAAGAGTTAAGAAGTGCAGTTTTGAACTTAAAATTAACTCCCGTCCTTTGTGGCTCATCTTTAAAAAACGCTGGTGTGCAACCTCTTATTGATGCAGTTATTGACTATCTTCCAGCTCCAAATGATATAAAAGAGTATAAGGGATTTCTTCCAAATGATTATGAAAAAGAAATTATAAGAAAACCAAACGATGAAGAACCATTTTCTGCTTTGGCTTTTAAAATTACTTGTGACCCACACGTAAAAAAATTAACATACCTTAGGATTTATTCCGGCTCAATAAAAGTTGGGGAAATGATTTACAATCCTCTACTTGACAAAAAAGAAAGAGTCCAAAAAATTCTTAGGATGTATGCAAATAAAAAAGAAGAAATTCAAGAGGTCTTTTCTGGCGAAATTGTAACTCTTCCGGATTTGAAAATTACACGAACAGGTGATACTCTTTGCGATGCTAAGAAACCTATTGTTTATGAAAAAATAGCTTTTACCGAACCGGTAATTAATCAATCTATAGAAGCAAAAACAATTGCAGATAGAGATAAAATGCTTGATGCACTCGCAAGATTGAGCGATGAAGACCCTACATTTCAATTTAAAAATGATGAAGAAAGCGGACAAGTTATTATTAGCGGTGTCGGTGAATTGCATCTCGACATAATCGTAGATAGATTAAAAAGAGAATTTCATATTGAAGCAAGAGTAGGAAATCCACAAGTAGCATACCGAGAAACAATTTCTCAAAGAATAATTCAGGAAGGAAAATTTGACAGAGTTGTTTCTGGCAAAAGAGCATTCGGACAAGTAAAAGTAGAATTGATACCCGGCGAAAGAGGAAGCGGCATTTGCATTGAAAGCGAAATTAATGATAAACAAATTAGCGATACTTTCATAAATGAATTAAAAAAAGTGGCTACTGAATCGCTTCAGGTCGGACTATCTGGCTTTCCAGCTACAGATATAAAAGCAATTTTAAAAGCCATCGAATTGGAAGATGATAATATAAATGAATTAGCATATAAGATGGCAACCTCAATTGCAATAAAAGAAGGTTTAAAAAGTGCAGAAACAATTATGCTTGAACCAATTTTTGACGTTGAAATAACAACCACTGAAGAATATCTTGGAGAAATCATAGCTGACCTTGGCTCTCGCCATGGCAGAGTAGAACAAATTTCACAAATTGGAATGCTCCAGGAAATCAAAGCAATGGTTCCTCTTTCTGAAATGTTCGGATATGTAACAAGTTTAAGGTCATTAACTCAAGGTAGAGCTTCATATTCGATGACTTTTTCACATTATGAACCAACTTATAATAAAAATTAAAAAAAAATTATTGAAAAAATTAAAATATTTCGTAAATTTGTATCTTTGCAAATTGCAAAAAAGTGAAATTAGAAAAAAAATAAAAATTATATTTTAAAATAAAAAATATTTAAGGAGTTTAAAATGGCAAAGGAAAAATTTGACCGCTCTAAGGAACACGTGAACATAGGAACAATTGGACACGTTGACCATGGCAAGACTACTTTAACAGCAGCTATAACAATGGCATTATCCAAAAGAGGAACAAACACACAGGTAAGAACATTTGATTCAATTGATAATGCTCCTGAAGAGAGAGCACGTGGAATCACGATTGCTACAGCTCACGTTGAATATGAAACTGCTACCAGACATTATGCTCACGTAGATTGCCCCGGTCACGCCGATTATATCAAGAATATGATTACCGGTGCTGCCCAGATGGATGGTGCTATATTAGTTTGCGCTGCTACAGACGGACCTATGCCTCAAACTCGCGAACATATCTTATTAGCCCGCCAGGTCGGTGTGCCACGTATCGTTGTTTTTATGAACAAAGTTGATATTGCTGACCCAGAATTATTAGAGCTTGTTGAAATGGAATTAAGAGATTTATTATCTTCTTATGAATTCCCCGGCGATGATATTCCAATCATTAAAGGTTCCGCTCTTCATGCATTAGACGCTGGAACTGACCCAAGCACATCCGCTGATGACCCAAGACTTCAATGTATTTTTGAATTAATGGATGCAGTAGATAGTTATGTTCCACTTCCGCAACGCGATATTGACAAACCATTCTTAATGCCGGTAGAAGACGTATTTTCAATTACTGGTCGTGGTACTGTCGGTACTGGTAGAATTGAACGCGGAATTATTAAAGTAAACGAAGAAGTTGAATTGGTTGGTTTTGGTTTACACAAGAAAACAACCTGCACAGGTGTTGAAATGTTCCGCAAACTTCTTGATGAAGGTAGAGCAGGCGATAACGTTGGTTTACTTCTTCGTGGAGTTGATAAAAATGAAATTGAACGCGGTATGGTTATTGCAAAACCCGGTTCAATTACCCCTCACCACAAATTTAATGCACAGGTATTATTCCTTAAAAAAGAAGAAGGTGGACGCCATACTCCATTATTCAGTGGATATCGCCCACAATATTATTTAAGAACAACTGACGTAACAGGTGTTATGACACTTCCAGCTGGAGTAGAAATGGTTATGCCCGGTGATAATATTGATAATTTAGTTATTGAACTTATTACACCAGTCGCTATGGAAGAAGGATTAAGATTTGCTATCCGCGAAGGTGGAAGAACTGTAGGCGCAGGCGTTGTTACAAAGATTATCGAATAATCAATAGTTTTATTAGAAAAACGGAGTAAAAGTGGCAACACAAAAAATAAGAATAAAACTAAAATCTTTCGACCATAGTTTAATAGATAAATCAGCCGAGAGAATAGTAAGAACTGTAAAGCAGACAGGTGCAGTAGTATCTGGACCAATTCCATTACCGACACGTAGAAGTGTTTATACTGTTCTTCGCTCTCCACACGTTGATAAAAAATCACGAGAGCAATTTGAATCACGTATTCACAAAAGATTAATTGATATATTTAGTTCTACCCAAAAAACAATTGACGCATTAATGCGTTTGGAATTACCTTCTGGGGTTGATGTAGAAGTCAAAGGATAAATTATAAAATGAAAGCAGCAATTATCGGAAAGAAATTAGGGATGACCAGCTATTTTACAAACGATGGCATCCAAATACCTTGCACAGTTATCGAAGCTGGACCTTGCTCTGTAATACAGGTAAAGAGTATGGAAAAAGAAGGATACAATGCAGTCCAAGTCGGCTTTGAAGAAATTGAAGAAAGAAAAGTCAATAAACCTCTACAAGGTCATTTCAATAAAGCTGGAATTAAACCAACGCGACATTTAAAAGAATTTCGCGATTTAAGAACTGAATTAAAAGTCGGTGAAGTCCTTAATGTAGAGCAATTTTCTAAAGGTGACAAAGTTAAAGTTACTAGCACAAGTAAAGGACACGGTTTCCAGGGTGTAGTTAAAAGACATCACTTCGGTGGAGTGGGTATGTCAACTCACGGACAATCCGACAGACAAAGGCATCCAGGTTCAATTGGCTCATCTTCTTATCCATCAAGAGTCTTAAAAGGATTACGTATGGCTGGAAGAATGGGTGGAAAAACTGCAACTATCAGAAATATTGAAGTTATAGAAATTGTTCCCGAGCAAAATCTTATTCTTATTAAAGGTTCGGTTCCCGGCGCTCCAAATACTATATTAGAAATAATCAAGCAATAGGCAGAAAAATGTTAGTAGATATATATTCAAAAGACGGTCAAAAAACAGGCGAGATAGAATTGCAGGAGAAAATCTTTGCAGTCGAACCAAACGAACATGCGATGCATCTTGCAGTGGTTTCATACCTTGCTAACCAAAGACAAGGTACAGCTAAAACAAAAACTCGTGCTGAAGTTTCCGGCGGTGGAAAGAAACCTTGGCGCCAAAAAGGAAGAGGAACTGCCCGTTCCGGCTCTTCACGCTCACCAGTATGGGTCGGTGGAGGCACTATTCACGGTCCTAAACCACATAAATACTCTGTGAAATTGACAAAGAAAATGAAACAACTTGCTAAACTTTCTGCTCTTTCCTGCAGAATGCAAGAAGATAATATTAAAATTGTCGAGGATTTTAATTTCGATGAAATTAAAACTAAAAACTTTGTAAATATTCTTAAAAATTTACAAATTAATAATGACAAAACTTTAGTTCTACTTCCAAAGTATGATTTAAATTTATATATGAGTGCGAGAAATATTCCAAAATTATCTATTTATCCAATAGATAAAATTTCAACCTACGATATTTTAAATCATAAAAAGCTTCTATTCTTTAAAGGAGCAATTGAATCATTAGAAAATATCATTTTAAAGTAAGAAAACAATGAAACAGATAATTAAGCGACCAGTTGTAACTGAAAAAGCAACAAAACTCGGTGAAAAAAGACAATATGCTTTCGAAGTTGATGTAAATGCTAATAAAATTGAAATTAAAAAAACATTGGAAGATATGTTCGATGTAGACATTACTAGCATTCGCACAGTAAGACAAAAAGGAAAAATTAAAACCCGAATGACTCGCAAGGGTATGATGAGAGGTAAAACTCCAGAGAGAAAAAAAGCATATATCACTTTGAAAGTAGGTCAGAGCATAGACGTTGTTTCTGACGCGCCAGTTGCATAATTTTGTAAATTTTATCAAGAAAGAAAATGGGAATTAAAGTATTAAAACCAATGACGCCTGGCACAAGGTTTTATTCAGTCGATACTTTTGAAGATATTACGACAAATAAACCATACAAACCACTTCTTGAACCTTTAAAAAAATCTGGTGGTCGTAATAACACTGGCAGAATTACTTCAAGGCACAGAGGCGGTGGGCATAAAAGACAATATCGTATTATTGATTTTAAAAGAAAAAAAATTGATATTCCAGCTACTGTTCAAACTATTGAATACGACCCAAATCGTTCAGCAAGAATAGCACTCGTTAAATATAATGACGGAGAAATAAAATATATTTTAGCTCCAGATAAACTTAAAGTCGGAGACGTTATTGTTGCAAGTCCAGAAGCAGAATTCAAAGATGGAAATGCACTTCCACTTAATAAAATTCCAATTGGTTTATTTATACATAACATAGAAATGAAACCAGGAAAAGGCGGACAAATTGCAAGAAGTGCTGGTGTGTTTGCACAATTGGTTGCAGTTGATGGAAAAAACGCTCAGGTAAAATTACCATCTGGCGAAGTAAGAATTATTCCAAGTATTTGCTATGCAACTCTGGGAACAGTTAGCAACCATGACCATCTTAAAATTTCTCAGGGGAAAGCCGGAAGAAATATTTGGAGAGGTATCAGACCACAATCACGCGGTATGGCTATGAACCCAATTGACCATCCAATGGGTGGCGGTGAAGGTAGGTCAAAATCCGGTGGTGGTAGATTGCATCCACGTTCTCCTTGGGGACAATTAGCAAAAGGTCTTAAGACAAGGAAGAAAAAGAAACTATCAAATAAATACATAGTACGCAAGAGAAAAGGTAAATAATCATATTAAATAAAATATTAAAAAAGAATTAGGTATAGAGTATGTCTCGCTCATTAAAAAAAGGTTATTTTGTACATTATAAACTGCAAAGAAAAATTGATGCTCTCAATAGTAGCAATAAAAAACAAGTATTTAAGACTTGGGCAAGAGCATCTACAATAACTCCAGACTTTGTGGGGCATACTATTGCGGTTCATAATGGTAAAAATTTTATTCCTGTTTATATAACAGAAAATATGGTTGGTCATAAACTTGGAGAATTCTCACCAACACGTGTATATAGAGGCCATTCGGGGCATAGAAAAGATATGAAAACAGGTAAGAAATAAGGAGATTATGATGGAAGCAAGAGCAATAAAGAAATTTATACGTTCATCACCAAGAAAGATGAGATTAGTTATTGATTTAATTCGTGGCAAAAACGCAGCTGAAGCTTTTGATATTTTAAAATTTTCAACAAATTTTGCAGCGAAAAATGTTTCTGATTTATTAAAATCAGCAATATCAAATCTCTCAAATTTTGAAGATGGGAAAACATTCAACCCCGATGATTGCTACGTAAAAGAATGTTTCGTGAATCAAGGTCCTACAATGAAAAGGATAAGCCCTGCACCGATGGGTAGAGCATATAGAATAAGAAAACGCTCAAATCATTTAACAATAGTTGTTGCAACAAAGTTATAATTCAAGGAGTCAAAATTGGGTCAGAAAACAAATCCAATAGGTTTGCGATTAGGTATAATAAGACCTTGGGATGCAAACTGGTTCGATGAAAGCAATGTTCAAGAAAAGCTTTCTGAAGACCTTAAAGTAAGAAACTATATTAAAAAACGTTTAAAGAAAGCTGGTATTTCAAGAATTATTATTGAAAGAACAGCAAAACAACTTCGAATTACTATTAATACTTCACGCCCCGGAGTTATTATCGGAAGCAAAGGTAAAGATATTACTCAGGTCGAAGAAGAAATTAGAAAAATAACAAAAAAAGAAGTTAAAATTTTAATTAGTGAAATAAAAAGACCGGAATTAGACGCTTTGTTAGTCGCTGATAATATTGCACAACAACTTGAAGGAAGAATTTCGTTTAGAAGAGCAATGAAGCAGTCAGTAGCATCAGCTATGAGAATGGGCGCATTCGGAATTAGAGTTATGTGCTCCGGACGTCTCGGTGGAGCAGAAATGGCTCGAACCGAACAATATAAAGAAGGTAGAATCCCTCTTCATACATTAAGAGCCGATATTGACTACGGCACTGCAACAGCTCAGACAATTTATGGAGCTCTGGGTGTAAAAGTTTGGATTTGCAAAGGCGAGATAATCGGCAGGCAACAATAATCTTAAAAAAAATTAAAGAGTAAGTTATGCTATTACCAAAAAGAACAAAATATAGAAAGACGCAGCGAGGTCGAAGTCGCGGCAAGGCACATCGTGGTTATCTTGTTACATTCGGCTCTTTCGGCTTAAAAACATTAGAACACGCTTGGATAACTAACAGGCAAATAGAAGCTGCTCGTATCGCTATTAATAGATTTCTTAAAAGAGAAGGGAAAATGTGGATTAGAATTTTCCCAGACAAACCATTTACTAAGAAACCATTAGAAACTCGTATGGGTAGTGGTAAAGGAAGCCCAGAAGGTTGGGTGGCAGTTGTAAAACCCGGTCGAATTCTATTCGAAGTAGATGGAGTACCACGTGATTCAGCACAAGAAGCATTGAGATTAGCTTCTCATAAGCTTCCAATAAAAACTAAATTTGTTACACGTATTGATTTGATGCAAGATGAAAACGCGTAAAGCTAATGATTTAAGAGAGCTTAACGAAGACGAATTAATCAGTTCTTTAGATGAAGCTCAGGAAACTTTGTCAAAACAAAGATTTCAGCATGCTCTTGGACAATTGCAAAATACTACTTATCTTAACATTTTAAGAAAAGATATTGCACGTATGAAAACTATTATAAATGAACGTCAGAGAGTAAAGAACAATGGAAAATGAAATTAAAATCCCCAACGGAAAAAAATCACATAAAAGGATTTTAACCGGTAAAGTAAAGTCAAATAAAGCAAATAAAACAATCGTTGTTGCAATAGTTAGAAATGTTGCACACCCATTATACAAAAAGTACTTTAAAAGAACAAAAAATGTAATGGCTCACGACGAAGCTAATGAATGTAAAATTGGCGATACAGTGAAAGTAATTGAATCTAAGCCCTTAAGTAGAGTTAAACGCTGGGCTTTATTACAAATAGTTGAACGTGCCAAGTAATTTAAGGAGTGAGAAATGGTTCAAGAAGAAACAAATTTAGTTGTTGCCGATAATTCAGGCGCCAGAAAAGTAAGATGTATTAGAGTACTCGGCGGACACGGCAAAAGATATGCACGTCTTGGAGATTTAATTGTAGTTTCTGTGAAAGCAGCACTACCAAATTCTGCTGTAAAAAAGGGCGAAGTTTGTAAAGCAGTAATAGTAAGAACTAAGAAAGAAAGTAAAAGAAGAGATGGCTCTTTCATTAGATTTGATGATAACGCTGCTGTAATTTTAAATGCTCAAGGCGAACCACGTGGAACTCGTATATTTGGTCCAGTTGCACGTGAATTAAGAGAAAAAAATTATATGAAAATTGTTTCATTAGCTCCCGAAGTAATTTAAGGATTGTTAAAATGAAATTGAAAATTAAAAAAGGCGATATAGTTAAAGTTATCGCAGGAAATGATAAAGGCGAAACTGGAAGAGTCCTTAGAGTATATCCTCAGAATATGAGAGTACTTGTTGAAGGTGTTAATGTTAGGAAAAGACATACAAGACCCAGCCAGAGCAATCAAAAAGGCGGTATTTTAAGTAAAGAAATGCCGGTACACTATTCTAACGTTCAAATTGTAGATACAGATAAGAATCCAACTCGTATAGGAGTTAGAAATGAAGGAGATACAAAAGTTCGTTATGCAAAAACTAATGACAAAGCTTTATAATTTTGTAAAATAATAAAATTAAGATATAGCAATGGCAGCTAAAAAACCAACAACAAAACCATCACAGATGGCATCATCTTCAAAGAAAGCTGATTTTAAGCCCGAAGGTAAAAGATTAGAAGATGTAAAAGATAAAGTAATACCGAAACCACGATTGGAAGCGTTTTATAAAGAACAGGTTGTTCCGGCTTTGATGAAAAAGTTTAACTTTAAATCTATAATGGAAGTTCCAAAACTCCAAAAAATATGTGTAAATATCGGAGTAGGGCAAGCAACCCAAGACCAGAAATTACTTCAGGATTCTATAAATCAATTAGAATTAATTACTGGACAAAGACCCGTAATAGCAAAAGCTAAAAAAGCTATATCTAATTTCAAACTAAGAGCTGGAATGCCAATCGGTTGTATGGTTACTTTAAGAAGAGCAAGAATGTATGAATTTTTAGACAGATTTATAAACATTACTTCACCACGTATTCGAGACTTTCGTGGATTCAACGATAAAAGTTTTGATGGCAGAGGTAATTATTCAATCGGTATAAAAGAACAAATCATATTTCCAGAAATTGACGTTGACAAAGTAAATCATATATCCGGATTAGATATTACATTTGTAATGAAATCAAAATCAGATGAAGAATCACGAGCTTTATTAAGTGAGTTTGGTTTTCCATTCAAAAAAAATGATTAATAATTAAGAAAATAGTTATAAACAAAAATAAATAAATGAAATGGCAAGAACAGCAACAGTAGCAAACAATGAAAAAAGAAAGCGACTTGCAGCCAAATACGAAGCAAAGCGGGAAGAGTTAAAGAGTATGCAGGATTTCGAGGGCTTACAGAAGCTTCCAAGAAATAGTTCAAAAACACGCATTCGTAGCCGTTGCACCTTAACAGGACGCGGCAAGGGAGTGTACAAAAAGTTTGGCTTATGTCGTAATATGTTCAGACAGTTAGCATTAGAAGGGAAGATTCCCGGTATTAGAAAAGCAAGTTGGTAAAATTAAAGAAGTAAAAGTTATGCCAGTAACAGATTCAATATCAGATTTTTTAACCAGAATTAGAAATGCTGGAGACGCGAAGCACAAGACAGTCGAAGTTCCATATTCAAATATGAAACTCGCTATTGCTCGCATATTAAAAGAGCAAGGATATATCAGCGATTATGAAAAAATCGAAGATGATATACAAGGAACAATTCGCATTACTTTAAGATATTTTAATCGAAAGAATGCAATTTTAGAGATGAAAAGAATAAGTAAACCGGGAAGAAGGGTTTATTCTTCGGCTGACAAACTGCCCAGAGTAAAGAATGGATTAGGAGTTGCAATTATTTCTACTTCACATGGTTTAATGACTGATAAAGAAGCCCGACGTTCCAATTTCGGCGGCGAAGTGCTTTGTTCAATTTGGTAATTTATCTATAAGGAGTTTATCGTGTCACGAATCGGAAAAAAACCAATTCAAATTCCAAAAAATGTTCAAGTTAGCTTCGATGGTAATTTACTTAAAGCTAAAGGACCAAAAGGTGAATTGAAATTAGAAATTCCAAAGGAAATTGAATTTAAATTCGAAAATAATGAAATTACTTTCTCAAGACCTAATGATATTAAGTACGTTAGATCGCTTCATGGTTTAACCCGTGCTTTAGCTTTCAATGTAATTGAAGGTGTTACAAATGGATTCAAGAAAGTATTGCAAATAGAGGGAGTAGGTTATAAAGTAGAAATGAAAGGCAATAACCTAATGTTAGCTCTTGGATATTCACATCCAATACTAATAATCCCACCTAAAGATATCGAAATTAAATCTCCCGCTCCTAATCAAATCCATATTCACGGGATTGATAAGCAAAGAGTTGGGCAATTAGCAGCCCGAATCAGAGAATTAAGACCACCCGAGCCATATAAAGGCAAAGGTATTCGATACGAAGGAGAATACATCAGACGTAAAGCTGGTAAATCATCTTCTAAATAAAGTATTGTTTAATTAAACAAAATAATTATAATGAATGCATTAGAGCTAAAAAAAATAAGAAGACAGAGACGTAAAAATCATATTAGAAAAAGAATAAATGGCTCAAAAGAACGTCTTAGAATGACTGTTTACAGAAGCTTGAACCATATTTACGTTCAATTGATTGATGATGATTTAGGAAAAACAATGCTTTCTGCTTCAACTTTAGATAAAGAAGTGAAAGCAGCAATTAAACCCGATATGAAAAAAGTTGATAAATGCAAAATAGTTGGCAGTATAATTGCCAAACGTGCAAAAGAAAAGAATATTACTAATGTTGTTTTCGATAGAAATGCTTATTTATATCATGGTCGAGTAAAAGCATTAGCAGATGCAGCTCGCGAAAACGGTTTGCAATTTTAATTAAAAGGGAAATATTGTGGGTAAAATTAAGTCATCAGAATTAGAATTAAAAGATAAATTAGTTTACGTCGGAAGAACTGCGAAAGTTGTTAAAGGCGGTAGAAGATTCAGTTTTGCAGCTATAGTTGTAGTTGGCGATGGTAATGGACACGTCGGATACGGTTTAGGTAAGGCAGGCGAAGTCGTTGATGCTGTTACAAAAGCAACAGATTGCGCAAAAAAAGCTTTGGTTAAAGTTCGCCTTCAAGGTAAAACTATTCCTCATCCTGTATTAGGAAAATATGGCGCTGCAAAAGTTTTAATTAAACCTGCAACCGCTGGTACAGGAGTTATTGCCGCTGGTGGTGTGAGAGCTATTTTAGAATTAGCTGGGGTTCAAGACGTGCTTACAAAAAGTCTTGGTTCTTCAAATCCGCACAACACTATTAAAGCAACAATGCAAGCACTTATGGAACTAGAAGATGTCCAGGCAGTTGCTTCTCGACGTGGTATTCCACTTGAAAAAGTGGTTAATGGTTAATTTCATTTAAAATCAGGTGTAAAATGTCAAAATTAAGAATAACTCAAGTTAAAAGTATTATAAAGACCCAAGAAAAGCAAAAGCTTACTATTAAAGCATTAGGACTCGGTCGTCCAAACTATGTAAATATTTTACCTGATAATCCGCAAACCCGCGGAATGATAAATGTTGTAAAACATTTAGTTACAGTTGAAGAAATTTCTGAATAAATTAAAGAAGAAAAAATGAAACACATCGGAAACCTTAGTTATGCTGCTGGCTCGAAGAAAAAGAATAAAAGAATAGGAAGAGGTCCCGGTTCTGGTCACGGTGGAACATCAACAAAAGGACATAAAGGTGCGCAATCCCGTTCTGGATATAAATCAAAACGTGGCTTTGAAGGTGGACAAATGCCACTTCATAGAAGATTGCCAAAATTCGGTTTTAAAAATCATTTTAGAAAAGAATTTCAAATCGTTAATGTTAGTCGGCTTGATGAATTGAACCAGGATGGTATTATTAAAGATGGAATTGTTAATAGTGAAGTATTATATGAAATTGGAGTGATTTCTTACGCTAATAAACCAGTTAAAATTTTGGGTAATGGCGATTTAACTTCAAAACTTAATGTTACCGCTAACAGCTTTTCGTTATCTGCAAAACAAAAAATTGAATCAGCAGGAGGAACAGTAACGCTTTATGAGTAGTTTTATACAGACAATACAGAACATTTTTAAAATCGAGGAGTTACGCTCGAGAATAATTACTACAATACTTATACTTATTGTAGTAAGAATCGGTGCTCAAATCACTCTCCCCGGTATTGATGTTACAGCCCTTCAGGCATATAGTTCAAATCAAGCAAATGATTTATTCGGCTTATTTGATTTATTTGTTGGAGGTGCGTTCTCTAATGCTGCAATTTTTGCACTCGGTATTATGCCTTATATTACAACTTCAATTATTTTGCAACTTGGCGGTGTGGTTATACCAGAACTTCAGAAATTGCAAAAAGAAGGTGAAGAAGGAAGACGCAAGATTAACCAATGGACCAGAATTGGCACTGTTGCTATTTCAGCACTTCAAGGATGGGCTGTAAGTATTAGACTACTTAATATGGAAGCAGGCGGTATGCCAGTAGTTCCTGTAGGAGGAGTTATATTTATTGTTACTACTGTGTTTTTACTTACTGCCGGCGTCATGTTTTTAATGTGGCTTGGTGAGCAAATTACTGAGAAGGGTATCGGAAACGGTATTTCTTTGATTATTATGGTCGGCATTATTGCCAGACTACCCGGCTCTACATGGCAGGAAATAAATCAAGTCTTCCAAATGGGAGACCGTCCATGGCCTGTAGAAGTTATAATATTTCTATTATTATTTGGTATTATTGCATCAGTAATATTTATTACACAAGGTGCAAGAAAAATCCCTGTCCAATATGCAAAAAGACAAGTTGGAAGAAAAGTTTACGGCGGGACTACACAGTATATACCTTTAAGAGTAAATACTGCTGGTGTTATGCCAATTATTTTTGCTCAATCATTAATGTTTATTCCAAATACAATTTTAAGTTTTTTCCCTGATAGCCCTGTAATTTACAAAATTGCTTCTCTTTTTAGTGAAAGGTCTTTTGTATATGCTGGAATATACGGTGTAATGGTTGTGCTATTTACATACTTCTATACTGCTATTATCTTTAACCCGAAAGATATGGCTGATAATATGAAAAAACAAGGTGGTTTTATTCCTGGTATTAGACCCGGAAAACCAACCTCAGAATATATAGATACAATTTTAACAAGAATCACTTTACCAGGTTCATTATTTCTTGCATTAATAGCAATTATGCCTACTTTTGCAACAAATATATTCGGAGTAACAACTTCATTCGCATCATTTTTCGGAGGTACTTCACTTCTGATTATGGTTGGTGTTGTTCTTGATACTCTTCAACAAATAGAATCATATTTATTAATGCGTCACTATGACGGATTTATGAAAAGTGGAAAAATGAAAGGTAGAGTTGGCTCCGGCGGATTCTAATAATGAAACATAATTTTAAAGGTAGATTAAACGTTAAGTCAACTGAAGAAATTAACAAGATTGAAAAAGCGTGTAGAATTGTTGCAGAAACTCTGCAACTTCTAGAAAAATATGTAATTGCTGGAATTAGTACTTTAGAATTAGATACTATTGCAGAAGATTACATTAAATCAAAGAATGCAATACCTGCCTTCAAAGGGTTCAAATCAGATAATTTAGTATTTCCTAATACTTTATGTGTATCAATTGATGAAGAAGTAGTTCACGGAATACCAAGCAAAAGAAGAATTCTAAAAGAAGGACAAATCGTTTCAATTGATTGCGGTTGCTCAATAGAAGGTTATTTTGGTGATAGTGCTGTTACTTATCCGGTCGGAAAAGTATCTGAAGAGAAAGAAAAACTTATGAAGGTAACTGATGAATCTCTTTTTCTAGGAATAGAACAAGCAAAAACCAGAAATAAAGTATATGATATTTCAAGAGCAGTTCAAATTCATTGTGAAAAAAATGGTTTTTCTTTGACAAGGGAGCTTAGTGGACATGGAATTGGTAAATATTTACACGAACAACCATCAATACCAAATTTCGTTCCACCACTTTTACAAAGAAATTACTTTCCAAACGAGAAGCTTGTAAAAGGTATGGCATTAGCAATTGAACCAATGGTTCATCAGGGAAAGAAAGATGTATATGTTGCTTCAGATGGCTGGACAATATATACAGCAGATAAGAAACCAGCTGCGCATTTTGAACATACAATAATAGTTGATGATAATCAACCAATTATATTAACATTAAGATAAAAAATAAAATATGGCTAAGCAAGAATTAATAAGAGTAGATGGGAAAATAGAGGAAACTCTACCAAATACACAGTTTATTGTCCGTTTTGAAAATGGGCATAAGGTTCTTGCACATATATCAGGCAAGATGAGAATGAATTTTATAAAAATCTTGCAAGGTGATAAAGTTACAGTAGAGCTATCACCTTATGATTTATCCAAGGGAAGAATTGTTTATAGATATAAATAGGCAAAAAAATGAAAGTCCAAGCATCAGTAAAGAAACGCGCCCCAGACGATAAAATTGTTCGTCGCAAGGGTAAAGTATATATAATTAACAAAAAAAATCCACGATATAAGCAACGTCAAAAATAAAGGAGTAAGAAGTGGCAAGAATAGCAGGTATCGATTTACCAAAAAACAAAGTTGGCCCCGTTGGTCTTACTTATATATTTGGAATAGGTAATACTTCTTCAGTAAGAATATTAGAAAAAGCTGGAGTAGATTTAAATAAAAAAGTAAATCAATGGACAGACGATGAGATTGCTCGTATCCGTAATGTTATACAAGAGTTTAAAGTAGAAGGTCAATTACGTAGCGAAATACAGATGAACATCAAACGCTTGATGGACATCGGTTGCTACAGAGGTTTAAGACATCGCCGCGGATTACCAGTAAGAGGACAAAGAACAAGGACTAATGCCCGCACCCGAAAAGGTAAGAGAAAGACAGTGGCTGGAAAGAAAAAAGTCGGTAAGAAATAATATTATTTACACTATAATTTTAATTAAAAATAATTATGGCATCTGGAAAGAAAAGAGTAAAAAGAAAAATAGTAGCAGATTCTCACGGCAAAGCTTTCATACGTGCTACTTTCAACAATGTTATGGTAACAATAACAGATATGTATGGAAATACAATTTGCTGGTCTTCTGCTGGGCGTAACGGTTTTAGGGGGTCAAAGAAAAACACTCCTTATGCTTCTCAGGTTACTGCCGAAAAAACTGCAAAAGAAGCTTATGATATGGGACTTAGAAAAGTTGATGTTGTTGTTAAAGGTCCCGGTTCCGGACGTGAAGCTGCTATTAGAGCTTTAACTCAAGCTGGACTCGAAATACACAGCATTTTAGACAGAACTCCTATTCCTCATAACGGTTGCAGACCTCCTAAAAGAAGAAGAGTTTAATTTTACATCGCTTTAAATTAATAATAGAAAATATATATGAATACTTTCATACAAATGCCCGATAATATTCTGATTGAAGAAACAGACAATCCGAATCATACTAAGTTTATACTTCAACCACTTGAAAAAGGGTATGGAGTTACTATAGGAAATTCGTTACGTAGAGTTCTGCTTTCTTCTATACCCGGTTCTGCTATTATCGGAGTTAAAATCAGCGATGTTCTGCACGAATTTCAAACTATTCCCGGTGTTATCGAAGATGTTACTGAAATAATACTGAATTTGAAAGAAATTCGTTTGAAAGCAATAGACAAAAAACTTCAGAAAATTAATTTCAATTTAACAGGACCCTGCAAATGGACTGCTAAAGACATTCAAAATGCATGCGATTTAATTGAAGTTGTTAATGAAGACCATTATATTGCTACATTAGCCGAAGACGCTGAATTGGATATCGAGCTTCGTATTGGTAGAGGAAAAGGATATGTTCCAGCTGAAGAACAGCAAATGGGTGAATATCCAATAGGAATGTTACCTATTGATGCTATTTTCACACCTATTCTTAATGTGATATATCACGTAGAGCCACATAGGGTTGGTCATCGTACTGATTATGAAAAACTAATCCTTGATGTAATTACCGATGGTACTATATCACCTGTTGAAGCAGTCCACATCGCATCAAAAATTATAAATGAACATATTAAATTCTTCATTACTTTTGAAGAAATTGAAGAAGAACCACCAGTTCAGGAAACTGCTGCTGATGAAGTTAAAGAAGCTGAGAGAAATAAATTAAGAAAAATTTTACTTACTCCTGTAGAAGAACTTGAACTTTCTGTCAGAGCGCATAACTGCTTGAAAGCAGCAAATATCAAAAATCTTGCTGAACTTGTTCAGCTTCAAGAACAAGAGCTACTCAAATTTAGAAATTTCGGACGCAAATCTCTCGCCGAGCTTTCTGAGGTAGTTGCTAACTATGGTTTAACATTCGGTATGAATGTTGAAAAATTACTTAAAGAAGATAATACCTTAAAACAAGGTCCTATTAGAGATTAATTGTATTCTTTTGTTACTTATAAGAGTTTGAAAAAATGAGACATCTAAATAAAGGAAGAAAATTAAAACGCACAAGCAGTCATCGTAAAGCATTGTTAAATAATTTAGCTACTGCATTGTTCGAGCATAAAAAGATTATAACAACCGAAGCTAAAGCAAAAGAATTAAGACCCTTTGCTGAACAGCTCATTACCAGAGCAAAGCATGCTTATCAAAATGAAAATGCAAAACAGTTGCCTGACGGTCAAACTATTGATATTCATAACAGAAGAATTGTTAGTAGATATATTAAAAGAAAAGCAGTTCTTCAGGAACTTTTCGACGCTATCGCTCCTGTAATCGCTGAACGTCCCGGAGGTTATTGCCGTATTATTAAAGTTGGAAACAGAAGAGGAGATGGCGGTAAATCTGCTATTATCGAACTCGTTGACTGGTCTAATCCCGTTGATGGTGCCTCTTCTATTAAAAAACGCAAAAAACAAAAAGTAGCTACTTCTAAACATATTGAAGCACCAAAAGTTGCTCCTAAAGTAGCTAAAGAAGAAAATAATAAAATTGAAGTAATTGAAGAAATTGAAGAAACTGTAGCAACTCAGGAAGTTGAAAATATTTCAACAAATGAAATTAATGATTCTATTCCAATCGAAATAGTTGCTGATAGTCCAGTGGAAGATTTTGAAGAAGAAGTAAAAGTCATTAGCAAAACTGAAGAAAAATCAGCCGACGAACAAAATAAAGATAACGCATAATATTTATTTAACATAAATTAATATTTTATGCCGTCATACAATTTGACGGCATTTTTTTTATTTTATTAAAATGAACATACTTACAGCAAAAAATATTAAGAAGTCTTATTTCAATAAATCAAAAAGCGAAACTGCAGTTTTAAATGAATTATCTATTGATATAAAGCAAGAAGAATTTATTGCTATTATGGGAGTTTCTGGTGTTGGAAAAAGTACTCTGCTGCACATTCTTGGTGGTTTAGATTCTTTTGACTCCGGAAATATTGAATTTAATATTAACAATCAAAATTTTATTTTGAATAATTTAAATTCAAATGTAATTGCAGAATTCCGAAACAACCACATAGGTTTTGTATTTCAATTTCATCATCTGTTGCCTGAATTCACTGCATTAGAAAATGTTATGATTCCAGCTCTTATTGCAGGACGAAGCCAATCAGAAACGAAAAAGGAAGCTAAATACCTGCTTGAAAGGGTAGGTGTAGAACACCGCGCAACTCATAAACCAGCAGAGCTTTCCGGTGGCGAACAGCAAAGAGTGGCTATTGCACGTGCTTTAATCAACAAACCTTCTATCATCCTTGCTGACGAGCCAACAGGTAATTTAGACAGTAGCAATGCCGATGCTGTTTTAAAACTCCTTTTAGAAATAAGAAAGGAATACAAGCAAACACTCATTATTGCTACCCATAGTCAGGAAATTGCGAAAAATGCTGAAAAAGTGTATATGATGAAAGAAGGAAAGATGTTTTAATATCCAATGAAATAAATAATGAATGCTTTGTTTAGAGAAATATAAAAAAAATTACTTATTGTAAATGATTAATAAGAAAGCCATATTATCAACAAGTTGTTAGTATGGCTTCTAATATCAGAACTCCTGATGCCACGTAGTTTCAGAACTTCTGATGCCACGTAGTTTGTTGTTTCGCATTTTTTATTATAAGAAATTAAATTTGAATGTAAATA